>CP034537.1:7050475-7371963 GCA_004000515.1 Pseudomonas poae | reverse complement strand
GAAGGTCGAGCAGCCCATGTAGTGGTAGATCGGCTGGCCGTTGTAGCTGAAGCGGGTGGTGCCATCGGGCATCACGCCTTGTCTGGGCGCAGCACCGCCACGCACAGGTTGGTCTTGCCGCTCTTGCAGAACAGGCACTCACCGCACTCGGCGGTGTACAGCGGATCACGTGGTCACCCGGCTTGACCGAGGTCACGCCCTCGCCGACCTCGACCACGATGCCGGCGCCCTCATGGCCCAGCACCGCCGGGAACACGCCTTCCGGGTCCTCGCCCGACAGGGTGAAGGCGTCGGTATGGCAAACGCCGGTATTCGTGATCCTGACAAGCACCTCGCCCTTGCGCGGCGGCTCGACGTCGATCTCGACGATTTCAGTGGCTTCCAGGCCCGAAGGCAACTGCTGCACGTGATTTCATGATGTCGCTTCCTTTACTAGCTAACTAAATTTTCCTCACCGAGGGCACCCTGGTGCCTCTACCGCAGGTAGGAGCGGACGATGGAGGTGGTCTCGTCAATGGACTTGTTCTGCGAATCGCTCCTGATTTCGCTACTGGGAAACTCTTCCGTAGATAGCTCTCCATAACCGTTGCCATCAATCCGTTGTCAGCCCCACTAACAGCTGCAAGCTGCTGAACAATAGCAGGGCATTCAGCACCTACATCGAGCGCTTGCTTCTTTCTTCCACATGTGGCACTCACCGCTTTTCACTCCAGATAAGCGGGGCCTGACGCCGAAGAGACAGGCCCTCAACTCATTAGAATTCCTGCACGGTTGGGCGCAGAACGATCTCGTTAATATCCACGTCAGCAGGCTGCTCAATTGCGAAGGCGATAGCTCGAGCGACCGATTCGGCGGAATTGCATGCTTAGAAGTCCACCACGAAATCGCGGC
Organism: Pseudomonas poae; assembly: GCA_004000515.1. GTDB lineage: Bacteria > Pseudomonadota > Gammaproteobacteria > Pseudomonadales > Pseudomonadaceae > Aquipseudomonas > Aquipseudomonas cremoris. The sequence goes on along the minus strand of CP034537.1, from coordinate 7,371,072 downwards.
TCTGTTGGTGGGTGCTGCCGAATTTCAGTTCAGTCCACGGCGCCCGGTTCGATAGTCGTGGTGCGGATGCTGCCACCGACTTCGTGACGCAGTCCTTCGGAGATAGCCCGCACAGCAAACTTGGTGCCGCTGTACACGGTGCCACCTGGGCTGAACACCTTCAGGCCTGCAACCGATGCGATGTTGATGAAGTGACCACTGTTTTGTTTCTGGAAGACTGGCAATGCAGCCGCGACTCCGTACAGCAGACCCTTGATGTTGATATCGATCATGCGATCCCACTCGTCAGTGCGAGTATCGCTGAGCGGTGCAATCGCCATCAGTCCGGCATTGTTGATCAGTACATCAATGCGACCGTAGGTGTCCACGGCACCTTGAATGAGCGTTTTGACCTCTTCCTGAGAGGTAACATCGGTCTGATACGCGATTGCCTGACCACCTGCATTGGTCAGCTCAGCCACCAATGCGTCGAGTTTATCTTTGCGACGTGCAGCCAGCACTACGCGAGCGCCAAGCAGCAAGGTGGCGTGCAGTAACCTCACCCAGGCCGCTACTGGCACCGGTGATAACGACAACTTTTCCAGAAATGTTATTGCTCATGCTGAGAACCTCATCGGCGGGTTTGTACTTCGCCATGGCTGGTTAACCTGGCAGTGCGCAAACTTTAGACCCATGATTGATCTCAATAAATGGAAATGATTGGATTATGCTATTCCTGAAAATGGAATAAATGGAGGGGCAACATGCTTAACCGCATGGAGATGGTTAGGATTTTTTGCACAGCAGCAGAGGCAGGTAGCTTCCGCGAAGCGGCAACTCGATTAGGCATCTCCCCACAAGGGTGACTCGAGCCATTCAAGCCCTGGAAACTGAGCTTGGCGAATCACTGTTCCACCGCAATACCCGCCAGGTGAGCATCACTGCTTTCGGTCAGGATTACGCCAAAGATGCCAGGTCAGCTCTGGATCATTTCGATACGCTATTCGGTCGCACAGGACGGAGCCTGAGCTGTCAGGTAGGGTGGGGATTACGGCTCCACATGCTATTGGCAGGCGCTTCCTAATACCGTTTCTTCAGCCCCTGGCCGCTGCACATCCTGACCTGCAATTCGATCTCCGCTTGGAAGATCAGATGACTGATGCCGTTGAAGCGCATATCGATATTGGTATCCGGGTGGGGGTTATTCGCGACCGGCGCTACGTTGCACGTGCCTTAGCTCCCGTGCCGTTTTACGTTGTCGCGTGCCCGTCTCTCATAGGCCAAAAGACACCACCTAAATCTTTGGATGCCTTAGCTAAGCTGCCACTTTCAGTCCTGATCGACCGGAAAATGGCCGCCCTTGGCCTTGGCTATTTGCCGACGGGCAAACGTTCGCGCCCAGGCAGCCAGCGCTTATCTGTGATGATCCAGATGCAATTGGAAGCCACCCTGGCAGGCATGTTTTGGCCAAATTCCTGCCTATCTGGCTGAGCCTCATCTGCGGTCAGGAAAGCTGGTTGCCGTTTTGGCTGATCACGCTCCAGCACCATGGGATCTGTTCATATACCGCCCGCAGCAGGGTCCTGTATCGAAGCGGGTGCGATTGGTGTACGACCACCTTAAGCAGGCTTTCTCAAACCCCAAGCTATTTCCCCAGGGCCTGGGGACATAGCTTGAATACCGCCAGCAATCGTCCGCTTTTGGCCGGTTAGCGACCACTTCTCTGGCTAGCCATGCTTGTCCTCCCACATGTGGAGGACTTGCCATGAACATCACTGCTACCTGCACCCGCCGGCCCTGGAACAAAGGAAAGTTGGTCGGACAGAAAACCCCGCTCCGGCTGAGAGATATCTGGGCCATCCGAGTAAGGCTTCAGCTTGCAGAACGAACCCGGGATCTGGCTTTGTTCGATCTGGCCATCGACAGCAAGCTTCGAGCCTGCGACTTAACCAAGCTCCGTGTATGCGACGTTGCTCATGGCGAGCATGTGTCATCACGAGCAATGGTTATGCAGCAGAAAACGAAGCGACCAGTGCAGTTCGAAATTACTGAGCAAACACGGTCTGCTCTCGCGGCCTGGATACACCAAGCCCAGCTCCGTAGCCAGGACTGCCTTTTCCCGAGCAGGCTGCACACCTCAGACCATCTATCCACTCGTCAATACGCTCGTATCGTCAAAGGTGCAAGCCATTGGCCTTGATCCGGCCATGTATGGCACTCACACAATGAGACCTACAAAGGCATCACTGATCTATCGCAGGACAAAGAACTTGCGGGCCGTTCAACTTCTGCTTGGCCATACGAAGCTGGAGAGCACCGTTCGATATCTTGGGATTGAGGTCGACGACGCCTTGAAATGGCAGAGCAGACCGAGGTTTGACCATGTATAGCGACGGTCGAAGTCAGGCCGTCGCTAACGGCCAAAAAGCGGACGATTGGGTATGCCTACAATCAAGGGGCGATTCATTCGGATTGAATCGCCCCTGGTTTCGTAGAAAACATTTGAGCGACTGCTTATGGCCCAGAGTGTAAAAAACGAGTCGCCAAATTCGAAGTGCGCGCTTCTGCGTTAAATCTGAAATTCATCAGCACATCAGCAGATGTGGATTTGGGGTAGAAGCGCGGTTTCCAGTCTGGTTTTGAGTAACTTTCGCACCGAAAAACGTTTTTACACAGCCTGGGCCGAAAGCAGACTACCGGACCTATGAGATCAGTCGAAGTCCTCTTCTCGTAACAAGCACAAAATTTAATGCGTTATTTAGGCCGAAGCCGAACAACAACTGGTATAGAACAAAAGCCCACCTGTTGGAGAGCAGGCGGGCCATTTGAGTTAACGTCAATTAAGAGGTTATTTCTGGATGATGCTGTCCGGCAATGCATAGGCAATGATGTAGTCACCGACATCAGGCGAGTGGCTCATGCCACCTGCGGAGATGACTACGTACTGCTTCCCGGTATTGGGTGATTTGTAGATCAGCGGGGCTGCAACCGCGCCAACCGGCAGGCGGGCTTTCCAGACTTCTTTACCGGTGGCCGAATCCAGCGCTCGCAGGTAGTAGTCCTGGGTGCCGGCGAAGAACACCAGGCCAGATGCCGTTGAGGTCGGGCCACCCAGTGTTGGCATGCCCAGCGGGATTGGCATGTGCGTTTTGATCCCCAGAGGGCCAGTGTCCTGGACGGTGCCCAACGGAACCTGCCAGACCAGTTTCTGGGTGTTGAGGTCAATGGCGCTCATGCTGCCGAAGGGAGGTGTGTTGCACGGTACGCCCAGTGGCGACTGCAGAATGTCGATTTTCACCCCGCCATAGATACCGGCGACTTGTGGGCGAATGGTTCCCATGAAACCCGGGACTTCATCGGTCGACACGTTGAACTTCTTGGTGTCTTCCTTTTGACTAGTGACATCCGCAGCGGCATGCGCATGTCATTGACGAACATCATGCCGGTGTTTTCGTCGATGGAGATACCACCCCAGTTCATACCGCCCAGCAAGCCAGGCCATTCGATGTACGGTTTTCACTTGGCGGTGTAAACGGACCCAGGTAGACGGAGTCTTTGAACATGATCCGGCAATACAGTTGGTCGAAAGTTGTCACGCCCCACATCGACTTCTCGGTCAGCGGGTCGACACCAATGGTCGGCATCCCGACCGAGAACGGTTGGGTAGGCGACAGGTGCTCGCCTTCTGCTGCTGGAGAGGTAGGAACCGCACGCTCTTCAACTTCTGTAACCGGCTTGCCGGTACGGCGATCCAACACAAAAATGTTGCCTGTCTTGCTGGTCTGGATCAAGACCGGAGTCTTCTCGCCCTGGGCGTTTTGATGTCATAGAGCACAGGCTGCGAAGGCAGGTCATAGTCCCAGACGTCGTGGTGAACGATCTGATAAACCCATTTGGCTTTACCGGTTGATGCATCGACTGCAACAACGGCCGTACCAAACTTCTCTTTAACCTGGTTGCGATCACCACCCCAGTAGTCGGGCGGGCCATTGCCCGTAGGCAGGTAGACCAGATTCAACGCTTTATCGTAGGTCGGAATTGTCCAGACGTTAGGCGTCTCCAGAGCGAACTGATGATCGTCTGCCACTGCGTTCTTGCCCTCGGGTGCACCTACATCCCAGGCCCACACCAACGCACCTGTCAGAACGTCGAATGCGCGTACGGCACCGGAAGGTTCGCCCGCCACAATGTCCCGTACCCAGCCGCCGACCACGGTGAGGTGGCCCATGACAACTCGGCAGCGAGGTGGGGTGATAGCGCTTGCTGTTTTCAGTCGGGCCCATGCCTTTCTTGAGATCGACATAACCGTTGTCGCCAAAGCTCGGGCACAGGGTGCCGGTATGCGCATCAACCGCAAACAAACGGGCATCCACAGACGACACCAGTATACGCTGGCGGCACTGCTGCTCATTGCCATATGACGCCTTGACGCTTAGGCTGTCGTCTTTATCGATGTCGTAATAACCCACGCCGCGGCAAGTCACGTGCTCTTCGCTTTTGGCTTTGGGATCGAATTTCCAGAGCGGTCCCGGTATCACCGTCCAGGGCGGTAATCAGGTTTTCCGGTGTGCACGAGTACAGAACATTGCCGATCTGCAACGGTGTATTTTCATCTACACCCGCGCCGGCACCTGTGGTGCGACGACCTGTTCTGTAGGTCCAGGCAACCTGCAGGTCCTTGACGTTGTCCGAGGTGATTTGCGTGTAAGGAGCAAACCGTGTTCCCGAGGCATTACGCCCAAAGAACTCCCAGTTTTCAGGGACGTTGGAGGGCTCTTCTGCCTTGGGTGCGTCAGTGGCGGCGACCGGGTTCGAGATCCCGCCGTGCGGGTAGAACGCAGCAATAAATGTCGCGACCAGTGCCAGGAATACGGCAAACCCGAACCGGTTAGCGGCGCGCCGGGTGCTCAAGGACGTGTCCGGCAATGCGGCGCCGACCCACAGGCTGAGTGTCAGGATGATGGCAGGAATGACCAAGCGTGGAAGCAGTTCCCAATAGCTGAACTGACCCACTTCATAAAAGGCCCAGGCACAGGTCGCAAGGAATATGGCAACAGAGAGAGTAATACCCGAACGCTTGCGAAACAGAAATAGTGCCGCCAGTACGAGATAAGTCAAGCCTGCGATCAAGTAATAACTTGACCCGTCCAGCGCCACTAGTTTGACCCCGCCATAAATCAAAGCTAGTGCCACGGCAAATACAAATAGGGAAAAGAGTACCCTCGCGATAGTGCTCATTGAGCGTCTTGAAGTTTGAGATGGTTGGTCATTCGTCATTTAGTGAATGCTCTATGGGTGAATACAAAACTGCCCGCACGCTGTGCGAACAGCTGGGTCAAATGTTCAGTTCAACCCGAACAGGACTGGGCATGGCAGGTGTTGGAATCAGAACTACCGCCCTGCCGACAGCAAGCGAGCACCGGCAATCAGTGTAGCAGGTTGCTGCAGTCGCAATGAATATGCCGAAGGCTCTACGAAACGCGGGAAGGTGTTTGTCCGGGCACTGCTGGCTCGACGTTCCGAGAGTGAGCTGAAGACTCTGAGCTAGTTTATACAGGTGCTTCTTGGGATAAATCCAAAGGTTTGAGAAACATTGTTGGTGAAACAGTAATAATCCATGGTAAGGGAGGGGGGTTGAAGCCCCAAATGTTTTCTTCTTTTTGACGTGCGAGTGACCTCAAAAGCAATAAGCGCTGAACACTAACGATCGCCGTTTCTGCAAGCGAAAGGCCGGATATCGCCACCGCGATTATTACTGTCTCCCCAATGTTTCTTAGTTCCCTGGATTTATCTGAAAATAATATCGACATAAACTTAGCCTTACGGCTCACACGGGATGACATTCACCAGCCCTGCCACTTTCAGGGCCTGTTAGTCATGTGAAGCGAACATCCGAACGGTTTCGAGCACCCGCACCCCGTCATATACCCGCTCATGGACACCCTCTTGCACAGCCAAGGAGGGATCAACTCGGCGCGGGTTCAGGTTATGACACCGCAGTTCTCAAGACGGTATCAGGCCAGAAAAGCTAAAGCGGGCCAGTTTCCTGCCGTGCCAGCGTGTCGTTGAGCGATACACCAAAATTTTTTGCAACGGAGCACACCCCAATGTTTTTTTCTTTCCGCGCGCTGCTGACCACCAGCCTGTGCAGCGGTTTGTCGCTGTGTATCTTGAGCCCGACTTCAGCACTGGCTGACACTTCCGACCTGATGAGTCGTTCGACACTAACCGGCGATTGGGGAGCGCCAAAACTGGTGGACAAGGGCATCACACTGACCGGTGACTACAGCTCTGAAACGATTTCCAACTTGCATGGCGGGATCAAGCGAGGTACGCGCTATGCGCAACAAATACGCGTGGGCGCCAAGTTTGATCTGAGTAAACTGCTGGACACCCCGGACGCTGGATTTGTGCAAATTCTGGTTAACGACCGTCGCGGCCACAGCGCCACGGAAGACTTGCTCGGCAACCGCCTTTCTGCGCAAGAAAACTACGGTGGCGAATACACGCGACTGACCGAGTTCAGTTACCAGCGCAATCTGTTTTCTCCGGACGTGTCTGCCAAAATCGGTTACATGGTGATGGGCACCGATTTTGGTGGCATGCCGATCCTGACCAACTTTGTGAGCGCCGGCTTTTGTGCACACCATTGACCATGTCCAGCGGCAGCGGGTGGGGCAACTACCCGACGGCCCACTGGGGTGGAGAGTTGCGTTACGACGTCAACGACTCACTGACGCTGCAAACCGCGGTATTCCAGGTCAACCCAGAGCACAACAGCCTTCCCTCTGAAGCGTTTTCCATGCCCAGCCACGACTCCACCGGGGCCATTCTGCCTCTGGAAGCCATCTTCAATAATAACGCCTTTCTCAATGGCCAATACAAAGTCGGCTGGTACTACGACAGCTCTAACTCGCAAAAAATTGGCAGCACAGAAAAAGCAGCAATCGCACCGGGGCTTACGTGTTGATGGACCAGGCAATCTGGAGGGATGAGCAAGACCCTGAAAGGGTGCTACGCCTCTTCGGCCAGGCAGCCACCAGCAACGCAGCCACCTCACCAATGCGTCGCTGGTACTCGGTCGGCCTGGTTAAGCAAAAGCCTTTGCCAGCCGCCCGCATGACAGCATTGCTTTGGGTTATGGCCGGGCCGTGCTCAACTCCCGTACGCGTGATGTACAAGAAGCGGCGGCGACCAGCTTCGGCGAATACGAGATGATTGCCAACCTCGACAATGGCGAGCAGATGATTGAGCTTAACTATGGCGCGCAGGTCACCCCTTGGCTGCTGCTGCGTCCTGACCTGCAGTACTACATTGAGCCTGGAGCGTTCTCCGGCAAAAAAAGAGGCAACGCTTTGGCCGTGGGCTTACAGATCAAAGCGACGTTTTAAACAAATGGAGTTTGAATCGCCCCGGCTTTCCTAGATAACTTTGAGCGGCTGCTTTTGGCCGACTCCGGCCTGATTCGGCAGATTCAAAGCGGTCGGCTAGCAGGTACTGGCGGTTGTTTCCAGCGTTCAGGTACGTCAATTTGAGCGCTGAATTACTTCTCCCAACTAGGAAACGGTGCCTACAAAACCTACAGAACTTAGTTTCGTAGGTTTTGTAGGTGGCTTTGATGGTCTTTTGAGTGCACCCGTCGGGTCAAGGCAACGTTTTCGCCAGACATAGCGTGTCGATGGGCGGCCACCTTTCTCACCGGCAACCTTGTAGCCAACGATGAAGTCGTGTTCAACCAGAATTGCGAGCGCATTATTCACGGCGTCTTGCGAGCCCAATCCCGTCCAATCCTTCTGACGCACCTCTCGGGCAGTAAATGCCTCGGGCAATTTCTGCTGGCGCTCCAGAATCAGTCGCGCAGCGATTAGTGGTGCGTTGATTGCCGCTCCGTACAGCCGCTGGGCGTGGCTCATCAGGTATTTCGCCCAGCTGATGGCGCGTTCAGTGGACTTAGCGCCCACGGCTTCCCGTCCGCCTTCAATCAGCTCAAATAGGAGGGCCAAGCCTGCAATGGTTTTCGGCATTTTCAGGTAATGGGATTGCAATGCGGGGTGAAGATGATCGCTCCGGCTTGCTTGCATGTGGGGGAGGTATACCAGGCGATAAACTTCTCCTGCGCTTCTGGAGTAAATCTGAGGGCAGAGTGAGGCTCATCAGGTATCTGGTCGAGCTGTTCGATAACCTCCGAGACGCGCTCAGCGGCGATTTTGTTCGGCCAACGGTCGATATAGCGCCACTCTCGAACATCGTCGGGATATACCGCCAGCTGCAGGCGCTGAATCAGGCCGTCATCCAGTTCGCCGCTGACGGCAGCGTTTACGAGGACGCAATTCGTGAGGGTTGAATTCCACCGATCAACGATAAACAACATGACTTGATATAAATGGTTCCTCGGCCAACACGGTCATAGGTGAATGAGCCGTTGCCGTCGAAACATTCAAATAAAATGCTCGCGCAACCGAGCCATCTTCGCTCTGCATCGTTGCCAGCCAGCCCCCAGCTCGTCACGCTCAACTACTAGGCCGTTTGGATTCTCGTTGAGCAGCTCGCCGAGTTTTTCGATCGTTGCGTCGTTGACGATGTAGCGCCGCTGGATTGGGGCGGGTTCTCGCTTGAGTGACGTTTCAGTTCTTCCTGAGCTGCATTCTCGTCACCACCACTGTAAAGCTTTCTGGCTTTTAACCTGGCTGCATTGCGCTTCATGTCGTAAAACTCGCTAGCGGCCTTGTGCTCGGCTTGAGCTTGGCTGTAGCGTTCTCGCTCTTTGGCATCCAATGCGCGCAATGGAAGCAGGGCTTGTTTGAGTGCAGGCGTTTTCATTGCAGACGGTCGTCCGATGATGACGCCCCACTGGTTTGGAACGACCATCCAGTCATCGTTTTGTTTCGGGTAGATGGTGAATTTGCGCCCGACTACGGTGCTGACTGCCACGATAAGCGCGACCCCAACAAAATCAGGTGGGCACTGGGTACGTTCAGCAACATCCCGCACGTACTCCTGAATAGCAGTAGGCAATAGTTCATCACGCCAGGGTATGACCCTGGACAACCCGCTAGGGAGTGGCTTTGGCGCAATGTTAGGGTTCATGTATGCGGCAAGTGCCGGCGCGGGCATCTCTGCCAAGAAAGATGGTATCTGCTCGTGTGTAGTCATTGCTCTTCTCGCCCGGCGAGATCCAGTGCGACATCATCACGCTCACTGATCTTGCGCTCCAGCCAGGCCTCGACCTCCGCGACGACGAAGTAGACCCCAGCCTGTTTGCTCAGACCAAATTTGATGGGGCGAGGGAAGCTGGGATCGATTTCGCGGAGCTTTTCGAGGCCGGAACGGCTCTTGTCAAAGCAGTGCTGCAGCGAGGTGTGGCTGATTAGGTATTTTTTGGGTGTATGTGTCGGCATGTGTGGGTCTCTGTGTTTAAACAGATACCGATTTAATACCTAAGGAATAGGGCTGTGGCGCGTTTTCAAACCAAAAAAGCGTCGGAAAAGGATCACCCACTTTCGCTCACGTTAAGCACATGCCAAGCCTGAGACGTACAAAAGGCGGGGGCATTTTTGGGGCAAACCACAGGCTAAAAGATGCCTTTCAATGCCAAATGGTTTTCGCTGAAGGCGGGGCTAAATGTAGCTGCAAGCCCTGATACTGCAGGTTCTGCGGCAATTGGAGGTCTTTACTGCTGCACAATCGGGGTGTGGCTGGAGAGATCTGTCATACGGGGCTTTCAGCTCTTACTGTCTTTTGACAATGGTTAGCTGTCCAATACTACAGGGATTTTTTAGGCATTGTGGGCGGGAGACCTACGTTGATTTTGCGCAGGCGCAGATAACGCTGCGTCATCTTGGCGTCGGTGTGCCCACCCAGTTTTTGCGCATCGTTGCCCTGGTCGTCGGTATCGGAAAGGGATTTGGCGCGCAGGTCGTGAAGGCTGGCGTCCTCCACGCCGGCCTTCCGGCAACTTATGGCGAAGGCATCCTTTACCGAGCTGTAATGCACTGGTTTGCCGCCGCGCGGGAGCAGAATAGTGTAAGGCCCCGGATCTTCCGTGGTAGCGCCTTGACCCGGGCAATCAGCTCCTCGAGGTCGGGTGTCATCTGTACCAATAGCCTTGCGTTGGTCTTTTCCTGCTTGAAGGCGATCCCTTCGGTGCTGATGTCCGCCAGGCGGATAGCCAGGACGTCACCAATCCGCTGCCCGGTCAGATAGCACATCTCGTAAATCACCCGCATGTTTGCGCTGGAGTTGGCGCAGATGGCCTGGAATTCACCGTGGGTGATGTATCGGTCGCGCTTGTGTTCCAGGTGCCGGCGCACGCCAATGCAGGGATTCGAATCGACGATCTGCTGCTCCAGGGCGTAGGTGAACACTGCCCGCAGCACCGAGATCACCCGGTTCGACATATTCGGGGTGTCCGCCATGTGCAGCTTGAGGGCGACGACGTGTCGCTGAAGTACCTCGCGGGGCTCGAAATCGGCGAAGTTTTCCTTCAGGCGTTCGCACGCAGCCTCGTACTGTTTGAGCGTATTCGGCTTAAGTGGTGGCTTCGTTCTGGTACGCATATGCTCGAGCGCATCGTCGATCAGCTTGGGCATTCCGCCCTGGGTGCCTTTGTCCAGCAACTTGGCGTACTCTGCCAGGGATGCCTGAAAGTCGGTGCCCAGGCGCTTCCACTTGCCCTTGCGGACCAGGTAATAAGCGCCATGCTTTTGGTACATGCACGCCGGCAGGTGCCGGTCCTTCTTGCGCGGACGCATCGATCTTCACCTCAACCCAGCCGAAGCTCCGGCCCCTTCCTTGATTGAATACCACCCAGCCGCCCAATGACAACTTGGCGCAGCACCTTCGGGTGACCATCACCACCTACCGCGAACCCGTAGCGTTCGGCGGTCAGCCACTTTATCTGTGCTCCTGGCTTCTTATAGCCCGTCAGGTCGGCAACTTCCTCTGCTGTCAGAAACATACCTACCTCCGCTCGTGTCGCGACACGTTTCTGTTATCGGCGGATGGCGTCGCGGCTTTCTTCGTGATCATTGGCGCGTAACCTTTCCTGGAGGCAGCGCCGGCTTCGACTCAATGAAACTGCTTGCGCTGTTCTCGCCGCCTATGTGGCGGAAATAGTCGATCTCAACCTTGGCGCTTTCGATCAATACGCGGCTGATGTCGGATACGGATTGCGCGCGCGATACCTCCTTGGCCAAGTCCTCATCGGACGCTTCGCGCACAGCCTCAAGCTGCGCAAAAGGTGGTCCCGCAGGTCGCTCAGTTTGTTCTTCATGATTTCTTCTCCCGTATTGCTCTCTTGAGGTCTTGCTGGGCCAGGATCACGTCCTGCAATTCAGCGGGGTATTTGCGTATTTGGTTGCGCCTCCAATGCCTGTCCTTCGTCACGAGCATCAGGTTGGCCAAGTCGGTGTTACGTCTGTTTCCATCCCGTGCAGCGACAACACACTTGTCGGGAATCGGGCCGTGGGCCTGCTCCCAAACCCAGCGGTGCTCAAGAACCCATGTCCCGCACGGGAGCTTGATCCTTATGTTTCGTCCGTCGTCCCTGCGCTCACCGACCTCGATCCGGTTATGGGATTCTTGGCCGGGCTTGAAGCGAGTTGCCCCCAGGATCGATTGGTCTCGCTTTAGTCCGAGGTTTGTGGCCTTGTTCTTGATCTGGCCGGCAGTCTTGCCCACCTTCGCTTCCATCTCAGGCATGGGCGTCAGAGGATAGAGCTCGGTTAACAGGGCAACTTCTTGCTCTGTCCATCTACGGCCGATCCCATCCTTACGCACGACCATGACCTCGCTGAAAATGGTCAGCCAGCACCCGGCGGGCATCGATGCCGCACGATGCCGACATCGCGTAGATCTGGCCGAACGTGGTTTCTCGGCGCTGCAGGGCGTTGAACAGCTCGATCAGGCGCTGGCCCTTTGTACCGTTGCGGCGGCTCATAACTGGAGCCCATTTTGCCGTGGGGGTGGGGCGGCGGTCAGTTGCTCGCTTTGGCACATGGAAGTTGCCAGAGAAGCCCGTGCAGGCTGGCTTTCGTCGGTGGTGGTGCTGGCGGGTGTCTGTAGGAGCGAACTGTCCGGCAAGCAACTGATCCCTGCGTTGTTCACGATCCAGCAGGTGACGCCGCGCGCGCTGTCATGTTGCACGCTGATGACCTGCTCGCCGGCGGCGGCGGCCTGGCCGATGATCAGCAGCAGGGCTATGGTGATCAGTCGGCGCATGGGTGCAACTCCTCCAGGCGGGCCAGGCGTAGGGCGTTATCAATCTCCCGATCAAGCTCATCGCCGTCGAAATACTGGTCTCCACGCACCACCATGATGTCGTTGTCGGCATCCTCAATGCAGGTGCGATCGCGCAGCCATTCGTAGCGCTTTGCGTTCGCTGCCATTTTCACGCGGTCATCAATGTGCATAGACGTGGCCACCCCGAAGGCCTCGGCGGCTTTCACCTTGTCGAGCAGATCCCAGATGGCTTCCATCGCTTCTCGCGACTCAGTCCACATCTGTTCGCTTGGCTCGATGCCGTGACCCAGCGCGGCATCCAGACCGCCGCACTTGGTGTTGATGCGCGCCAGCAGGTCGAACATCTCCTGAGCGTGCGCAGCAAGGTGAGTGGCCGCGCCGAGTGCTTCCTGCTGCAACTGGCGCTCGTCACGCTCCTGGTCCAGCACCATCTGCAGGTCTTCGTCGCTGGCGCCGGCTATCACCGCCAGACCGCGACCGATGGACACTGGTGCGCCGAGCTGAACGAACGGCATGACTTGCTCGAGTGTGTCGCCTTCTTTGGCGCGCAGCACCAGGGTGATTCGATCAGTTGCTTGCATGGTTGCCGGCCTCCGTGGAAGGCTTGGATTTTGCCGCTTGTTCGGCCGCCAGCAGTTCGCGCCATTCGACCTCAGTGCGGTTGGCATACAGCGGTTCGCCAGCGGAAGGCGCCTGCACTTCACCAGCTTTGCGTATCGCGATCTCTTCTCTGTCCACCGACACGCCTTTCGGGGCGTCGATGCCCAGGCGAACTTGCTGGCCCTGAACGCTGAGGACGGTGACGGTAATGTTGTTGCCGATGCGGATTACTTCGCCTGGCTTGCGGGTGAGGATCAACATGGTCCAACTCCTTGCTGGTGATGGGGTGGCGCAGCACCACCCCATGAAGCTCATTGCTGTGTTGTGCGCAGCTCGCTACGGAGAGCCCAGCCGTTCGAGGTCCTGACCATGCAGCCCACAAAGGGGGCGTAGCGGGTTTCTCGATCAAGCTGGTATCCGTAGTAGGAGCAGGCGCCGCGGTTGGCGATGCTGCTGATGATCACCACCAGGGCGAAGATCGCCACGGCAATAATCAGCAGCCGGCGAGTGCGCTGTTTCACGCCTCAATACCGAAGTCTTTGAGGCGCAGGCCCAGCTCGTTACCCACCTCGCCCAGGACCTTCATCTCCTGGGTGCTGATATCGCCATCACCTTCGGCCACGGCCAGCATGTTCACGAACACCTCCTCGGCATCCGCCGGGTTGTTTTTGATGTCGCGGATCTCGCGCAAGATCGTCATGCGCCCGATGCGGAAGGAAGCCTGGAGCTGCTCGGTATAGAGGTTCACCGTGCTGGTAATTTCCGGGCCGAAGTGCTCAAGGTTCTTGTTGGCGCGGATCTGGATGTCGATTTGCGCCGACTCGTTTTTACTGATCTCACCGTCAGCCGCAGCGACCAGCAGGCAGCCGCCGACGATGGCTTGCATCAGGTCGCGGTTTTCCAGTTTCTTGACGGCGCGCTTGGCGCCAAACAGCTTTACCGATACCGAACATGGGTGTTTCCTCTTTCGTGGGTTGGGTGAATCTTTTTCGAGGCCGAACGAATCCCGGCCGCGTTGTTGGCTTTCGCGAAAATCAGGTTTGGGTTAGGCGATAAAGACGCCTTCGAACTGGTCGCCGTCTTCTTGATGCTGCGGCTCGGGGTTAGGAGCAATTACACCCGCCACCTTGATCAAGCCAAGCGAGAACGCTTTCGCTACAAGAGCTGCGCGGCGAGTGACGCCAAGTTTCGTAGTCAGCGACAAGAGGCGCTTGTCCACGGTGTCTGGCGATACGCCCAGGTCGCGGGCCGCTTCTTTCGAGGTCTGTCCAGACGCCACCGCCATCAAGCACTGAAGCTCGCGCGGAGCTGCCCCGCGGCCCAAAAAGCCGGTGAAGCCTGCGAAGTTGATGGTGGTGGTGGTCATTCTGGTAGCTCCATGCGGGTTGCGATGGAGTGAAATCTACAATCTGTTATTTGTAATTGCAAACGTAATTTGTAATTAGTGGCAAAATAAAGCCGCCCTTGAGCGGCTATGAGCGATCAGCGAGAGAACATTCCCCACCAGAAGACGTGTCCAACTATGCTTATTTGTTCGTCTTGGATGTCCTGGAATGAGTAGTCTTCGTCCGGGTGATCATCACGATTGAAGCTCCTCAATCGGATCCCGTTTGGCAGCCTATATACCTGTTTTATGCGGAGCTGACCGTTGTGATTTATCGCGTACATTTCACCATCTACGATGTCGCTGATGGAGGTTTTCCCGACGTTAACGCCAACAGTCGCGCCGTCTCTAAGTACCGGAAACATTGAGTTCCCGCTCACCATTACGCACTTGGCATTGTCGAATTGAACGTTATTGTGGCGAAGGTCTTTTTTAAAGAACCGCAGATTGGACGAGCTGGTTTCTTCAATGGCAAACCTGCCGGAGCCCGCCGATAGCTCCACTTCCCTCAATAGCGGGACGAAAACCTCATCTGGTTCCAGCGGGCTTTCATCGTCCCAAACCGAGATTTCGCCTTGCATGGTTGCTTCGTTAGCCTCGGGGTCAAGACCAAGGTTTTTTAACACTTCCAGATAGGGGCCTGCGAGCAAGCCGCTGGCGGTCAGAAGTCTGTGCGAGGGGGATCTTAAGAGCTCTCGCGATCTCTACGAGCTTTTTAGGGCGTGGAAGCGACCTCCCTGACTCCCATGCCTGAACCGCCTGAGGAGTAACGCCAAGCATCCTGGCTAGCTCAGACTGATTAAGGCCCTGCTTTTCACGGGCCTCGGTGATGATCGATGCGGTCATAGGTATGCTCATCTGCTCAGGATACAACTTGACTTTGTAGTGTTCACTGCAAATAACGTTTGTAAAATTGAAATTGCAGTTGTAGCCTTTGCAGCAATGTCATAAGTCCGCAGGGACAACCAATGAGTATTGATGCAATGACTTCAGCGGCAAAAGCTGCTGGGAGCCAGACCGCTCTTGCGAAGGCCCTTGGCTGTACGCCGCAAAACGTTCAATGGATGTGCTCAACCGGCAGCGTCCCAGCTAAACACGTCCTAAAAATCGAAGCTGTCACTGGTATTTCCCGTCATCAACTGAGGCCCGATTTGTACCCGGAACCCTCGCCGACCTTGGACACAAATCTACGCCAGATCTCACTGCCAGGTCAGACCTCTGATGATGCTGTGAATCCATCCAGTATCCAGCAGGCCTACCCATGAACCCCCGCGACCTCTCCCAGTTTTTTGCTGAGCGGCTGAATTTTCGGTCGCCCACAAAAAAGCCCAGCCTGAGCTGAGCTTCTTAGTCGCTACCTGTTCCACCAGGTGGCTTTGGCACCACTTTGTCTTTCGAAGGGACAAAACATGCAAGCGAAAAATAGCAACAAACAATCGATAGCGCAAGAGCCGCTGCTTACTGACGCCATGGCTTTTCATGAGCTCTCGTGCGGGGACTATGAATCGTCCCTACTTGAAGTACGTCGCGGGGCTCCGGGAAGGATGCACTCAACCTATCCTCAATGCTGATGGGGTCGGCTCTGGAGATCATGACCAGCCTGACGGACGAAGGCATGACCACGAACCAGATCTACGGTGTGCGCTTCCTGATTGAAGCGTCTGCCGCCCTGGTCGATGCCACTACTGGTCCGGTTGAGTTCGGCAATCGCCAAGGCGGTGTCCAATGATCAGTAAGGCGCAACTGCAAACCGTGACGCTCAAAAGTGTCGATTTTGGCGGCATTGACAACAACCTGTTTCAAATCCACGAGGGTGGAGATATTGAGCAAACGCTCGGCCTTGCAGCTGACTTTAACTGCGCTCTGGCTACCCTCTGCGACCGCCTGGACTTCAGCACCAACAACAACGGCGATCCGGTGACTTGCGCCGAACTGCGCGCGCTGGCGCACATTTCGAATACTGCGTGTGCGCTGATTCAGTCAGTTCGTTACGGCCTGCGTGCCGAAATTGCAGTGGGAGAGAAAGCATGAAAACCGATCTGCTTACCCTCGAACATCCTTTCTGCGTGCGCGGAAATCTAGAAATCCTCAGCGCAGCCGGCGATGTGCCGATTCATGACTCGCTTGAGGCCGCTACCGAATACCTCGAAGCGGTTGTTCATGGCCTCCGCGATCTGATGTGCCAGCCCGAAGTGTCGAACCTCGCCACATTGACTTTCTTTGCCGCCGAGACTGCGCTGGCGCTGATCTACAGCGCTGCTGCCTCCGTTGATCCTTCGACCGGGGGTGACGTATGAGTACGTCCGCCACCAAAGCCAATGATGTCGCCGCTCAGGTCGCCGACGAGGCAATTGATCAGTTAGCCGCAGCTGTTCAAACGATCTTTCAACTCGAAGCTCTTTTTCGGGCGTGTCGTAAGGATCTGGAGGTTGGCTCCGATGCGGCTCGGATGGTAGCGCTTGGGGAGTACGCGGCCATGGATCATGGAAATGGCTTTGACTGCACTCGTGAGGCGCTGAGGGAACGCCTCAATAGCTGCGCGCCACAATTCCAGCAATCCGAAAACGTGGCGCGGGAAATTGGGGGTGATCAATGACCATCGTCATCATCAAAGACGGTGATGCCGTCACGACTACCTTGGCAATTGCCGAGGGCACACTCAGCGATCACGCAAGCGTCATCAAGCTTGTACGCACCTATCAGGCCGATCTGGAGGAGTTCGGACTTCTGGATTTCAAATCCGAAAGTACGGGAGGACGCCCGACTGAATACGCCTTCCTAAATGAACCCCAATCCACGCTGCTGCTGACCTACATGCGCAACACGGACATTGTCCGGGCCTTCAAAAAGAAGCTGGTGCGCGAGTTTTGGGAGATGGTCCAACAGCGCAACCAGCGTGCCCCGGCATTGCCCGCTGACTACATCGGCGCCCTGGAGCACCTGCTGGAATCCAAACGCTCGGAAAAGCTGGCGATCGAGCAGCGCGACCACGCCATCGAAACCAAGGCCGAGATCGGTTCGCGCCGTGAAGCGACGGCAATGGCAACCGCGTCTGCTGCAGTCCGGCAGGTGCAAAAACTCAAGGATGACCTGGGTCTCGGCACCCGGCAGGCGGCAGTGCTCGCCGTAGAAAAAGCTGTCGGCCGCAAGTTTGGAGTGTCCGGCTATGTGCCCTTACGCCGCTGGTGCAAGGCCCGAGGCATCACCGCCCCAAAGTATTCCATCCCACTTTCGGCTTTGTCCGCTGCTGGCCCGCTGGCGCCTGGATGGACGCTTACCAAATTGACCTGGGTGACCTGTTTGGCGCCGACGGAGAACAAGCATGAGCAAAGTAATCGACTTTCCAAAGACGCCAACCGTGGAGGTTATCAACGAGGCCCTCTTCGAAAAGAACAACGATGCCGCCCTGTTGTTGAAGTGCTTCGAAGTAGTCAAGGACGCGCTGGAGGTCATTAGCGAGCCCGAGTACACCATCGAGAAAGAGGATGAAACGCACATAGATCTGTTCCGTGCGTTCTATGCGTTGAAGGTGCTGTTCCGGCGCAGGACTGGCCACGATGCAGACCAGGTTGCCAAAGACCATTTTGACGCAATGAGTCGCCACTTGCTGGGGGGGGAGCCGCGCCCTGAAAACAAAATCCCCGTCGTCGTGTACCCGGCCGAGTGCCTGCCGGACGAAGCGTTCGACGGCCTGACCGACCAGCAGTTGGCTTGCGCAGCGTTCAACTACAGCGATCGCGTTCGCATCCTGATCATGGATCACACGCCGCACGCTTTGGCGTTGGACGAGGCACGCACTTTCTCCATTGATTCCACCACCGCACTCCGCCTGCTGGTTTTACGTCTGTCTGGTGGTTCAGTGGAAGCCATGGGGGCCGGGATTGGCCGTAAGCCAGGGGAGACTCTGCAATGACCATCCTCAACCCTCACGCCCCCCCCAGGAGGCCGTCAGCGCCCCGGTAATCGTCGGCCCCTGGCCGAGCTACGCCGCGTTCGCCGATCTGCCGGAGCAGCAGCGCTGGAAGATGTACAGCGGCGCGAAGGCCCACCGCGAGATGCTGGAGCAGGCGGGCTTCGTCATGTCTGAGGCTTACGACGACTTCGTCCGCCGGGTTACGCGGGAGCTCAACCTATGAGTATGGAACTGATGGTCAAAGCCATGAAAACCAAGGTTGGTAACCCGCTGCGCAAGCTGGTGCTGGTCAAGCTGGCCGACAACGCGAGCGACCAGGGCGAGTGCTGGCCTTCGTATCAGCACATTGCCGACCAGTGCGAGATCGGCCGCTCGACGGTGAAACTGCATGTTCGCGAGCTGGAAAAGGCCGGTTTCCTTCGTCGTGAATACCGCCGTAAAGGTGAGTTGAACCAGTCAAACGTCTTCCACTTGACTCTCGACGGTGGGGCGTCATCTGCCCCAGGGGGTGGGGCACCAGATAACCCACCTGGGGCAGGAGATAACCCAGGGGTGGGGCAGGAGCTGCCCCAGAACCAGTCACTCTTCTGAACCAGTCAAGGAACCTAAAACCTTGTGTGCATCGGAAGTGGAATTGGCCGAAGCCTTCGAAGTGTTCTGGAAGCTGTACCCGAACAAGAAGTCGAAAAAGGACGCCCGCAAGGCATGGGAGAAGCTCAAGCCAAGCGCAGAACTTCGCCTGACGCTGATGACCGCCCTGGGCAGTCACCGCCTTTCCCGCGACTGGACCAAGGATGACGGGCAATACGTGCCAATGGCATCGACGTGGCTGAACGGTGAGCGCTGGACTGATGTACTCAAACCGGCCAGCGCGGGCCAATCCCGCCATACCAACCTCGACCAGATCAACCACGTAGACGGCCTCGAGCAGCAGGCCGACGGCACCTATCGAATTGCGAGCGTGAACCCATGACCACAAAACCCAAGTACACCCTGGAAACCCGGGCGGGCGATTGCCGTGAGCATGGCCGTTTCCCTGACAGCCTGGTGCAACAGTTTGGTGCCGATCCTGTTTGGTTCGGTTGCCCGCGCTGCCACTTCGATGCTCGCCACTCGCAGGACCTTGATCACCGTTTGAAAGCGGTGGGCGTTCAGCGCGACAGACTGCTGAATGAGCGTCTGCTCGACGCCGGCATTCCCGATCGCTTTATGGGCTGCACACTGGACAACTGGCGCGCAGACGCTCCGCCACAGGTTCAGGCGCTTGCCGCGTGCGCTGGTTTCGTCGAGGCATTCGACGAGAACTTCGCCGTTGGCCGGTCCGCGATGCTGCTGGGTACGGTAGGTACGGGCAAGACACACCTGGGCACAGCCATGCTGCAGGCTGTGATTCGCGAGCACGCTCACGACGGGCTCCGAGGGCTTTACGCCACCGCCGGCTCGATCATCCGCGACGTGAAGGCGACCTTCGGCAACCGCGGGCGCACTGAGGCAGATGTCTACGCCGACCTGATCCGTCCGGACCTGCTGGTCATCGATGAGGTGGGCGTCCAGCACGGGACTGACTTCGAGCGGCAGGTGCTGTTCGAGGTGATCAACAGCAGGTACGAGAGGATCAAGCCCACGATCGTGGTGAGCAACCTTGGCGTGACCGAGTTGCGTCAGTGCCTTGGGGATCGGGCTGTTGACCGGTTGCGGGACAAGAGCGGCATCGTGGTGGTGTTTCGCTGGGCTTCGGCACGAGGTGCTGTATGAGTCGCGAACTATTCAGCGAAGAGGCGGAGTTCGGCATCCTTGGGGCAATCATGCTCAAGCCTGACCTGGCGGATGAAATCATCAACAAGGTCAGCGTGGCTGACTTCCACGACCTGGAGAGCGCCGCGCTGTATCAGGTCATGATTGAATGTCACACGGCCGGGACGCCTATCGACATTGTCACCTTGAGCGATCGCCGCCAGAGCTTGCCCAGCGGAAAGCTGACGATGGTTCACGCGGGCGAAGTCGCCATGAAGGTGCCGAGCGCTGCCAACTGGAAGGCCTACGCTCGCATTGTTCGGGAGAGGGCAGTCCTGCGTCAGATCGTGAGTGCCGCCTATGTGATCAATGACACGGCCAACGAAGAGCGCCCGCTCTCTGAGGTCATCGCTATGGCCCAGCAGGCTACGGCGGATCTGCGCGACTTGGACGATGACGGCCAACAGGATTACTACAGGGCCAGCGAGATTTTGCCGGGCGTGGTCGACACCATCGACGCGAAGTTCAACAAGACGATGCCCGTCGGCCTTTCGACCGGGCTGAAGGATCTCGATGAGCTGGTGCGTGGGTTACGTCCGGGCAACATGATCGTCGTCGGCGGGCTCACCGGTTCCGGGAAAACCATTCTCGGCCTGCAAATCGCCCAGCACGTCACCTGCAAGCTCGGTGGCGTCGGTTTGGCGTTCTCTATGGAGATGACCAAGGAAGAGCTGATAACGCGCGGCCTGGCATCGCTTGGGAGCGTCAATCTGAGCAAGCTGGACAGTGGAGGTCTTGAAGACGACGACTGGCCCAAGCTGACCGGCGCGGTGCATGTCCTCGACCAGGCGAATCTTTTCGTCAACGATCAGGCCGGCATGACTATGCCCCGCATTCGCTCAATTTCCCGACAGTGCCAGCGCAGGGAAGGTCTCAGCGTTCTGCTGGTGGACTACGTCCAATTGATCACCGCCGAGAGCAGTTCAAACCGGTCTCTTGAGGTGGGGAAGATATCCACAGCGCTGAAAAACCTTGCCAAGGAACTCAAGATTCCGGTGGTGGTGCTGGCCCAGCTCAATCGCGGCTCGACTAACCGGCCGGACAAACGTCCGCGCCCGAGCGACATTCGCGACTCTGGCCAAATCGAGCAGGACGCAGATGTGGTGATCCTGGTGCATCGCGACCTGGAGAGCGAAGAAGGCCAGAACGGTGTCACTGAGCTGATTGTGGGCAGGTTCGCCACGCCCGCGTGGGTTCGTGCCTGGTCCAGCAGCAGGGTAAGTATGTGCGGTTTGTCGACTTCGAGGGCAAGCCGCCGACCAACGAAGAGGTTGAGATGGGGCGCCCCTTCGCCAGCCAGTACAAGGGGAGGAGGAACGATGAAAAATTCTGATCTGCTAGACCGAACTGTGGCAAGCGCTGATGCCCAGCAGACGGGCGTTAGATTTGAAAATTCACGTATTCGGCTACAGGTCACGACCTGCATGGGCTGCAACCCAATTCAACAATTCATGACTGTGGAGGTTTGTAAAAGCCTCGGGAGTGCCGCAAATGAGTAACGTCACGGCGGCATTGCCGCGCAAGAGCCTGACCTCTGACGAGCGAGACTTCCTCAAGCAGGGAAACCGGCTGCTACTCGACAAGCCCAATGGGCGCATCGCCGCCGCCGCGCTGATGGACCTGGTTGCCGACTGGGGCAACCACCGTGGCAGCCTTGGCTTCCAAGACTACGCTCGCCGGTGGATCACCGAAGGGCACGCTAAGAACAAAATCGCCGACAAGATGCTCCGAGAGCTGTTTGGCCTGAACGAACCGACACCGAGGAAAGCGGCATGAATACGAGAAAACCTTCGAGACTGCCGCTGGGCGACACCGAGTACATGCTTGAGCAGTGGGGCTTCTGGCGCATGGATGGCATGGGCGTCCCGAGCTATGTGTCGCCGTCCTGGGCGATCATGAGGGATATGATCCCATCGACAAGCAAGTCCTACGTCATCACGGATGAACTGGCCAGCGTCGTTGATGGCGCGGTCGCCAGACTATGCAAGCGTGCGCCTGAGATGGGCGACTTCGTTTGGTTGTACTACGCGGCAAAGTGGCCAGCCAAGCGGATTGGTAACAAGTACGACATGAGCGAGGCCAAGGCCAGGGAGATCATCAAGACGGGCGTCGGCTGGATAGACTGCTCATTGGAGCGATTTATCGAAGCCGCATAAAATAACTTGCACTCGCGGAATAGCCTTGATTTCATGGCACCGTGTTTAGCTTTTCAAGCGCGACACCAGACAGGAAGCCCGGACATTGTGTCGGGCTTTTGTTTTCTTCGCGTTGGTGTATAGATTGCTCCTTAACCCAGTGGCAAGGAGCTATCAGTGTCAGAAGAACAAGTGAAATCTCGGATCGACGTGCTGCGAGAGCAGTTTGGTGACGATATTTACACCAAGGCCAAATGGGAGGGCCGTCAGTCAGATTGGCTGATCCAATGGTTCGTAGACTTTGTGAACGAGGGCGACACAAGCTTTCCCATGACGTTTACGGTTGGTGGGAATTTAGTTTCTGGGTATCTGATCTCTGAAAGTGCTTACTTCGACCAGCTCGCAGTTGATTTTTCTGGATCGGTAGGTGAACAGGCCCAGGACGCTGCCAAAAGCTGATACTAACTCTCAAGCCTCTACCTCTTGCTGAAGGTGATGAGAAGGTCCCTGATCAATTCGTTCATTTGAAGGACGCACAAGTCTTCACCGTGGCTGGCAAGCCAATTGTGTCTGGTGGGGCTCTCTGGAGAGGCAAAATTTCAAGCATAGAGGGCTTTCATTTGGGATCGCTACGAGTTAGCTGATACCGGTCTACGATCTTCGCACGGCGATTGCGTCGGGCCTTTTATTGCCATATTTTTTCTGTGCGGGCATGATCCTGCCTCCATTTCTCGCTCAGCTCTCCATCCCTCTCATTTGGGAGTTGGGTGAGGGTGGTCTAAGCCCGGCCATTGAGTCGGGCTTTTTTATGTCCAGTGCCTGCCTTTTGTGTAATGGCAAACTGCCCTAGAATCCACCCATCACAAAGGAGTGTTCTTATGGGTAAGACGATTTTTAAGGTTTTGTGCGGCGTTATTGCGATTTCAGCATTCTTCGCGGCGATAGGCGTATTTTCTGAAAACGCTTTTGCCGGATTACTAATGCTAGTTGGATCGGTATTTCTGTTTCCACTTACATGGATTGCCACAAGGAAAGCGGTCGGGAAAGATTTGCCTACATGGGCTTTCGTCGTAGCTGGGTTTCTTTTTGCTTTTGCTGGAAGCGCGTCAATTACTGGAACTGACGAGAAAAAAGCCAAAGAGCAAGGCTTTGCGAGTTTGACGGAGTACCGGGCAGCCAAGTCTTTAGGTCTGGATTATGCCGGTTACTCGACGCATAAATTGGAAGTTGCGGCTGCCGAAAAGAAAAAACAGGAAGAGGTAAAACTTGCGGAAGCACAAACTCGTGAAGAAGAGCTAAAGAAGCAGGCCGTGTGTAAAGCTGATTTACAGTGCTGGGCAGGCAAGAATCAAATTGATGCGATCATCGCTTGTAAGCCGGTCATTCAAAAAATGGCCAAGTACGATTACGAGTGGACGGATGGCATAACCGCCCCGGTCTTTACCAAGCTTGCATGGAGTGACAAGAAGAAGGTTTCAATCACCTATTATGGTGATGAGATCAAAATGCAGAATGGTTTCGGGAACTTCCTGCGCCATCGATACGCCTGCATATACGATACTTCTAGAAAAGCAGTTATTGATGTGACATTGGAAGCAGGTCGAATCTAACCCCTCCCTAAAGTCAAATTTTTGAGCCCCGCCCTTGAGCGGGGCTTTTTCGTTTTCGGCTCCACCACACCCATCGCTCCGAGCTGGGTGTGCTGCTGAGCTGATCTATTCACTTCCCGAAAGGGAGGAACCTGAGATGTCTTCGATGCCAGATAAGCCAGACACCTGGGTGATTGTGCTCGCCTGGCTGAGCCAGCACTCGCCAACGATCTATGCAGCAGTGGCTTCCGCTGTGATGGCTGCGCTAAGGATCATCTATGGCGGTGGCACTCGGCGCCAGGCGCTACTTGAGGCCACGATCTGCATGCTGCTCACGACCAGCCTGATCGCTGTGCTGGAGTATTTCGGTCTGCCTTCTAGCCTCGCCACCCCTGCGGGCATCTGGGTTGGCTTCTTGGGTGTGAAGAAGATTGCCGATATTGCCGATCGCGTGGCGGACTTCAAGCTGCCAAAGCGCAACGCAGATCAGTAAGGAGTCGCAACTCATGCCGCCAAAATCCAAGCGTCCGTGCCGCTCGCCAATGTGTCCGGGCAAGACCCAGGACAGTAGCGGTTTCTGTGAGGTGCACAGGCACCTGGCCAGCGGCTGGGCCAAGCCGGATCGAGGCACTGCCGAACAGCGCGGGTATGACTGGGCATGGCGCAAGAAGCGTGCGGCTGTCCTCAAGCGCGACCGCTATCTGTGCCAATGCGATGACTGCAAGGGTTGTCACCTTCCGGCATCAGAAGTCGATCACATAACACCTAAATCACGGGGTGGAACTGACGATTTCTGCAATTTGCAGTCGCTAAACATCGACTGTCACAAGGCCAAAACGCAAAGGGAAGCGGTCGAAGCACGTCTCGGCCACTTCGGCGAACGTGTAGGCAAAGGTAGCGAAAATGCACCCAAAAGTGGCGCGGGGAGGGGTGGGGTAAATCGCTGCAGCTTTTCGCCTTCTCCACCGCTCGCCCAGCCTTTTACGCACGACCGCGAAATTAAAAAATTCGTACTTTTGAAATTCGTAGAGGGTTTTGACGTATGGCACGAGGTCGCCCCCTAAGCCCACGGCCTTGAAGCTGATTCAAGGCAATGCCGGAAAGCGAAAGCTCAACATCAAAGAGCCTTCACCTGACGCCCTGGTCGTGGTGCCGGACCCGCCGCAATGGTTCGGCCCTATCGCCGTCGCTGCCTGGGAGCAGGTCGCACCCTGGCTGATCGAGGCCAAGATTCTGACGGGCACGGATCTGCACAACCTAGAGGCGTTTTGCATGGCCTACCAGCGTTGGCGCGAAGCCCAGGACGACATCACGAAAAACGGGATCATCGTCATGGGTGCAAAGCAGGAAATCAAAAACCCGGCCTGCACCGTGGCCAACGAAACCATGCGCCAGATGGCGACCTTCGGCAGCGCCTTGGGCCTTGACCCGGCGGCGCGGGCGCGCTTGAAGCCGGCGGCGCCGAGAAACCTAACAACCCCTTTACCGCGCTGCGGGGAGGCAAAGCCGGATAACCACCCTCTATGGCCAGTTCACCGAACGTCAACGCGGCGAACAAGTACGCACGCGACGTGGTGGCCGGCAAGATCGAGGCGTGCAAGTGGGTGCGTGCGGCTTGCCGGCGTCACTTGGGCGACCTGGCGAAGTCCACGAAAAAGGGGTACGCCTGGAAGTTCGACAAAGCCGAAGCCGAGCGGGTTTGCGCCTTCATCCAGTTGCTGCCGCACACCAAGGGCAAGTGGGCTGGCAAAAGCTGCTGATCACCCTGGAGCCGTGGCAGAAGTTTATTTTCTGCTGCATTTTCGGCTGGCGGTCCAAACGCACGGGGTTACGCCGCTTTCGTGAGGTCTATTGCGAGATTCCCCGCAAGAACGGCAAGAGCGTGATCGCTGCCGGCCTGGGCCTGTTCATGTTCACCATGGACGGCGAGTTTGGCGCCGAAGTGTATTGCGGAGCCACTACCGAAGATCAGGCCATGGAGGTATTCCGGCCGGCGCGGCTGATGCTCAAGAATACGCCGGAATTGATCGAGGAATGCGGCGCCGAACTGATGGTCATGAACCTGTCGCTCGCCGACGACGGCAGCCGCTTCGAACCGCTGATCGGCGACCCGGGCGACGGCAGTTCGCCGAGCTGCGCGATTGTCGACGAGTACCACGAGCATGCGTCGTCCTCGCTGTACGACACCATGATCACCGGCATGGGTGCCCGCGAGCATCCGCTGATGTTCGTGATCACCACCGCCGGCTACAACCTGGCCGGGCCTTGCTACGTGCTGCGCGGCCAGGTCAAAGACATGCTGCTGCACGCCCTGGGCGAAGGTGGGATCGAGAACGAGGAACTGTTCGGGATCATCTACACCATCGACGACGGCGACGACTGGCAAGATCCGAAGGTGCTGCGCAAGGCCAACCCGAACTTTGGGGTATCGGTCGGCGACGAGTACCTGTTGCGCATGCAGACCAACGCCAAGCGTTACCCGTCACAGCTCAACAAATTCAAAACGAAGCATTTGAATGTGTGGGTGAGTTCGCGTTCTGCCTGGCTGAACATGTCGGACTGGGCGGCCTGCGGCAACCCGGAATTGACCCTGGAGCAATTCCGGGGGCGAAAATGCTGGTCGGTGTCGACTTGGCGAGCAAGTCGGACATAACCGCTGTGGCCCTGGTGTTCAAGGACAAGGACGAGCGCGGCCGTGACGTGTGGACGGTGTTCTGCCGTTCCTATCTGCCGGAAGGTGCGATAGAGCGCGCAACGACGTTCAAGGACGCTTATGAGGGCTGGGTGAACACGGGCGAGCTGTTGACCACGGACGGCGAAGAAACCGATTTTGATGTGGTGCGCGACGACATCAAGGACCTGGCCGAAATGTTCGACATTCAGGAAATCGCTTACGACAAATGGCGGGCCACGCAACTGGCGCACCAACTGCAAGCGGACGGCGCCGAGGTGGTCGAGGTCGGCGGCGGCATCCAGACAATGAACATGCCGATGCGCGAAATGGAAGCGGCACTGGCGTCGCGGCGTTTCAACCATCCAGAGAACGGCGTGCTGTCGTGGATGGCCGGCAACGTGACAACGCGCGAATACCGGGGCTGTCTGACCCCAATGAAAGAAGACGAAGGCAAAGGCAACCTGCGCAAGATCGACGGCATGGTCGCCGCTCTGATGGCCATGAACCGCGCAATGCTGGCCGATCAGGTCGAGGGCAGCTTGCTCGACACCCTTACCGACGACGACATTCTGGTGATGTAACTCTATGAAAAAATACTTACCCGATTTGCTCGGGGCGGCCGGCTATTGTCTGTTGGTGGCTGGGCTGTATATCCAGTTCAGCCCCGGTGTCGCGCTGATGGCTGGCGGTGTGCTGGCGATGGCCGGCGCCTGGCTGTGGGGGCGGTCGTGATCTTTTCTGGCCGTCACGAACGGCGCAGCATGGAAAACCCAGCGGTGTCGCTGAGTAGCCAGGAGCTGGGCGAGTTGCTGAGCGGCGGCAATGGCATACACGTCAGCCCCGAGACGGCGCAGAAGCTGACGGCGGTGTATGCCTGTATCTATGTGCTGTCCAGCACGCTGGCCCAGTTGCCCATCAACGTGCTGCGCAAGGTTAACGGAACGATCGTTGCCGGCACAGATCACCCGGCGCATTACCTGCTGCACGACGAGCCGAACATGTGGCAAACGTCGTACAAATGGCGTGAAACCAAACAGGCGCACACGCTGGGCTGGGGCAACGGCTACAGCCGCCTGGTGCGCGGCCGGCGTGGTGAGCTTGAAGGCATTGAGTTGTGCATGCCGCAACACACGCAACTGCTGCGCAATGGTCGCCGCTGGATCTACAGCACCCTTGACGATGATAGCCAGCCGTTGGCGGTGGCGCCGGAAGATATGGTGCATGTTCGGGCCATCGGCTCGAACGGCAAACTGGGCATCAGTCCGATCCGGCAGAACGCCGAAACCATCGGCTTAGGCCTAGCCGCCGTGCGTTATGGCAAAGAGTTTTTCGAGGGCGGCGGCCGGCCTACGGGCATTGTCACGCTAAAGGGCGATGTAAAGACGGATGGTTGGGAGCGCTTAAAAAAGGCTTGGAACGGCGCGGTTAGCAAGTTGAGCCAGTCGGAAAACAAAACGCTGCTGCTGCCGGCGGATCTGGATTACAAGGCGCTGACCATTGCCCCGGAGGATGCCCAGTTTCTGGAGACGCGCAAGCTGACCCGAAGCGAAATCGCCGGCATGTTCAACGTGCCGGCACACATGATCAACGATCTGGAAAAGGCCACCTTTTCCAACATCAGCGAGCAGGCCATTCAGTTCGTGCGGCACTCGATCATGCCGTGGATTGTGAACTGGGAACAGGAGATCAACCGTAAGGTGTTCACCCGGGCCGAGCGCCTGGCTGGCTACTACGTCAAGTTCAATTTGGCCGGTCTGTTGCGCGGCACGCCGACCGAGCGCGCCGAGTTCTACAGCCGCGCGATTCTCGACGGATGGATGACCCGCAACGAGGTGCGGGTGTTTGAAGACATGAACCCGATCATCGGCCTGGATTCGATGCTGATCAACGTCAACGCCCGCCTTCTTGGCCCGGACGGCTTGCCGTTACCCGTAACGCAACAGGAATAACCCAATGAGTGAAATCGAGAAACGCATGCTGCCCGCGCAGCAGTGCGAGCTTCGTGCTGTCCAGCTTCCAGATGGCCAGGCCGGTGCGCCAAAGATCGCCGGTTATGCGGCGGTGTTCAACAAGCGCAGCGATGTGCTGGGCGGCTTCTTTGTCGAGCTGATCGCCCCGGGCGCCTTCGACGACGTGCTGACCCAGGACACGCGCGGCCTGTTCAACCACGACCCCAACTATCTGTTGGGTCGCACCACCAGCGGCACGCTGCGCCTGAGTGTCGACGAGCGCGGTTTGGCTTACGAAATCGACACCCCGGACACCTTGACAATTCGTGACCTGGTCGTCGCGCCGATTGCGCGCGGTGACATGTCTGGCAGCAGTTTCGCCATGCGCGTGGCCCCGGGTGGCGACACCTGGCACGAAGAAGACGGCGTCGTCGTTCGTACCATTTACAAGGTCGCCGAGCTGCGCGACGTAGGGCCGGTGTCCTTTCCGGCTTACCCCGATTCAAGCGCTGCACAGCGCTCGCTGGACGCCTGGAAACAGGCACAAAACGAAGGCCTTGAAGCCCGCGGCGTATTCGACCGTGCTGCCCGTGAGCGCCTGCTTAACCTGCTGGACCTTTAACCCCTGGGGAACCTGTATGACTCTGAAAGAACTGAAAGCGCTGTATGCCACCAAATCGGCGGAAATGCGCAGCCTGCACGAAAGCACTGGTGATGACGCGTGGACCGGCGAGACGCGCAGCAAATGGGAAGCCATGCGCACCGAGCTGGCCGGTATCAAAGAAAAGATTGAGCGCGAAGAAGAGCTGCGCGACAACGATCAAGCCTTTGTCGAAGAACGCGCCCGCAACCCCGGCACGCAAACCCCGCTGAGCGACCTTACGGGCGCTGATGCTGAGCAGCGCTCGGCTTTCGACGCGTTCCTGCGTCGCGGCACCGAAGGCCTGACGGCTGAGCAGCGTTCGGCTGTGTTTGCCATGCGCGCCCAGGGCACCAACCCGAACGAGGCCGGCGGCTTCACCGTACCGACCACCTTGCAAGCCCGTGTAATCGAGGCGCTGAGCACCTACGGCGGGATCGCTGCCGTTTGCCAGTTGCTCAACACCGACAACGGCGCGCCGATTGCCTGGGCGATCAGCAACGGCGGGGAAGAAGAGGGCGAGCTGATCGGTGAGAATAAGGCCGCCTCCGACAAAGATGTCGAGTTCGGCATGGGCACGCTGGGTTCCTACACCATCAGTTCGAAGATTATTCGCGTCTCCGAGCAGTTGTTGCAGGATTCCGGTATTGATATGGAAGCCTTCCTGACTGGCCGTATCAGCAAGCGTTGTGGTCGTACTCGCAATCGCCTGATCGTACAGGGCACAGGTGCTGCCGAAACGGCCGACGCGCCGGCCCAGCCTAAAGGCTTGGAGGCGTCTGTAAGTGTTGGGCTGTCCACGGCCAGCGCGACCAAATTCACCTGGCAGGAAGTGAACGGCCTTATTCACTCGGTCGATCCGGCGTATCGTGCCGCGCCGAAATTTCGCTTGGCGTTCAATGACAAGACCTGTCAGGCGATGGAAGAAATGGTCGACGGCAATAACCGTCCGCTGTGGCTGCCGGGCATCGACAGCGAGCGTCCGTCGACCATCCTGAAACAGCAATACGTGATCGATCAGGCAATTGCCGATATCGCTGCCGGCAAGAAATTTATGTATGCCGGTGACTTCAACGAGCTGATCTTGCGCGCGGTGCGTAGCCTGACGCTGAAACGTCTGGTCGAGCGTTACGCCGAGTACGGCCAAGTTGGTTTCCTGGCCTTCCTGCGCTTCGGCATCGTCCTGCAGGACACTGCGGCCATCAAAGCCCTGGCAGGCAAAGGTGCTGCTGCCTAAGTCGGAGGGGGGCCGCGCAAGCGGCCCCGTGTGCTGATGCTGACACTGACGCAAATCAAAGAGCATTGCCGGATCGAGGTCGACCAGACCGAGGAAGACCGCCTGTTACTGAGCTACGGCCGCGCGGCCTGGCGATTGGTTGCGAACGTGACCGGCCGCAAGCTGTTCGAGGTGGTGTTGCCCGAAGGGGCGACAGACGCCCAGCGTGACGACCCCGACTTTCTCAACACCTTGTTGCCGGCTGACGCGCCTGAAAACGCGGTCGCGGTGGACGAGGATCTACGCTTGGCCATGCTGCTGATGGTGGCGCACTGGCGTCGCAATCGGGAGGCGGTCACGGACGCGCTGAGTTCCGGCCTGAAGGAGCTGCCCTTGGCCTTTTCGGCCATCACCGGGCCTTACCTGTGGATCACGCTGTGATCCGGCCAGGCGCGGGCGCTCGGGATAAACGCGCGATCATTCGCACCCGCAACGACAAACCCACGGATGAAGCCGGGCTGACGCCGGATTACGTCGAGGTGGCCAAGCGCTGGGCGGCTCTGGAGCCCCTGGGGACGCTGTTGATCAACAGCGGGATTCAAGCCGGCGACAAGATCACGCACCGCATCATCTTTGAGGCGCGTGCGCGGCATTGATGACCGGCATGAAGTAGTGATCAACACGCGGCTGTTTCGGGTGGTCCGCGTCGGCGACGTCAACGAAGGCGGAATCGACACGCTACTAGAGGTCGAGGAAATCACCGGCAACCCGGAAAGCGCGCCGTCGATGCCAGGGGGTGACCCTTATGAGTAACTCGGTGGCGGTCGAAGGTTATTTGCACGTCGAGGGCTTCGAAAAGTTCGACCGCGACGCCTTCGACAAACGCAAGGTACGCGCCGGCTTTCGCAAGGTGGGCAAGCTGGTCACGCAAAAGCGCAAATGAACATTGCGTTGTCGCGGGGCCAGGCGGGTTACCCGCACAACCGTACCGCCCGGCTGTTGCACTCGATCAACTTCAAGGTATCGCGCTCGGGCTTTTTGGTGAAGATCGCCCCGAGCATGACCAGCGACATGACGGCCTTTTACCCGGCCTTCTTGCACTACGGCGTGAAGCAGGGGAGCAAGGTCAAGGCCTTGGCCCCTGGCGCTGGCAATGGGAAAAGCAACCGCCGTGCGCGTGGTGCGCGGGCTGATTTGATGGCCGCGCGCAATGCCGGTGGATGGCGCATTGCGCCGCGCGACAACTACATGACGGACGCACTGGCCGACTCGAATTCAGAGGCGCAACAAATTCTGAAAGCTACGTTTGCCGATGCCCTGCAATAACCGTCACCGATCCACCCCGCCCCGATCCCGGGGCTTTTTTATGCCCGGAATTTAGCCATGCGATTAGCCCCGTTGATTCGCCAGGTGCGTGCGCGTTGCCCGATGTTTGCTCGCCGGGTGTTCGGCGGCCTGGACTGGGACCCGAGCAAGGACGTTAACAAGGCCGATATGCCCTCGGCGTATGTCGTTGTCCTGGGCGATGACGCCGATCCGTCGCCGTCGCAGAACGCCATCCAGCAAGTGGTGCGAGAAACCGTCGACGTCTGCGTCGAGGTGTTCAACGCGGACGAACGCGGGCAAATCTCGGCGGACGTGCTGCACGACCTGCGGGCCGAGCTGTGGCGCGCCCTGGTGGGCTTTAAGCCCAGCGCTGACGACGACCCGCTGCAATACGACAGCAGCGATTTGATGCTGATCAACCGTTCGAAGGCGGTCTACCGCTTCCGTTTTTACACCGAGTTCCAGTTGGGCCGAAACGAAGCCGCTTACGGCAAGCCGCCGGCCCCCGCCGAAACCTGGCAAGAGCTGGAAATTGACGGCCTGCCGCCGCTGGAAGGGGTGGACATGGACGTCGATTTTATCGACGTGATGGTCGACCCGAACCTTTCCAAGACCGGCCCAGACGGCCGTATCGAAATTAAAACCCGCGAGGATCTGCAACCGTGAAACGACTCTATTTGAAGCCGGTCGACGGTCGGGCGTGCCCCGACCCCGCCAACGGCGGCGCCTTGCTGCCCCCCAAGGTGCCGACGTGCCGCACACCGTGTACTGGCAGCGCCGGCTTATCGCTGGTGACGCGGTGCAGGCCGAGCCTGAAAAGGCTGCGCCAGTCGAGCCGCTGCCCGTCAAAAAGGGCGGCGCCAAAGCTGCCGCCGCTGCCAGCGCTGGGGGTGAGCAATGAGCGTCAGTTTTAACAATATCCCGTCTGATATCCGCGTCCCGCTGTTCTATGCCGAAGTTGATAACTCGATGGCCAACAGCGCCACGTCGACCCTGCGCCGGCTGATCGTCGGCCAGGTCAACGACGACGCCACCGACGACGATATCGGGCGCCTGGTGATGGTGTCGCGCACTTCGCAAGCCATCGCCATTGCCGGCGCGGGCTCGATGTTGGCGGCCATGCACAAGCTGCACAAGGATATCGACGTGGCCGGCGAGGTGTGGTGTCTGCCGTTGCGGGTGGCCACTGGCGCGTCAGCTAAGGCCGCCGTTACCGTAACGGGCACCGCCACCCAAGCCGGTTTGCTTAACCTGTACGTGGCCGGCAAGCGCGTGCGCTCGATTGTGCCGGAGCAGGCGACCGAGACCGCCACGGCGGCGGCGCTGGCCACCGCGATCAATGAGGCGCGGGATCTGCCGGTTTCGGCGGTCGCGCTTGCCGGGGTGGTGACGCTTACCAGCAAGTTCAAGGGGGAGTTGGGCAACGACATTTCGTTGTCGCTGAATCGCCTGGGCCGCGTCAATGGCGAAATGACCCCGGCCGGCCTGACGGTGGCGGTCACGCCGATGGCTGGCGGTGTTGGTACGCCGGATATGGCGGTGGCCTTGGCCGCCTTGGGCGACGAACCGTTCGAGTTCATCACCCAGCCGTGGACGGACGCGTCGACGCTGGATGACTGGCGCGACGTGATGAACGACAGCACCGG
Organism: Pseudomonas poae; assembly: GCA_004000515.1. GTDB lineage: Bacteria > Pseudomonadota > Gammaproteobacteria > Pseudomonadales > Pseudomonadaceae > Aquipseudomonas > Aquipseudomonas cremoris. The sequence continues at coordinate 7,337,987 of CP034537.1, read as the reverse complement.
CCGTTGGTCCTGGGCGAAACAGATTTACGGCCATGTATACAGTGCCAAGCGCGGTAGTCTTGGCCAGTTGGTGGCGGCCGGGCGTTTGCGTAACGACCCGCATATTTGTCTCGGCGGGATGGAGGCAAGCATTCCCCAGCCGGTCTGGGAGGTGGCGGCGCAGTTCGGTGCGCGTACAGCGGTGTTTATCAGCGCTGACCCGGCGCGACCGACGCAAACGGGCACCATGCCGGGGATCGACCCTGCGCCGTCAAGTGATCGCTTCCTGATCGACGAGGCGCAAGCGTTGCTCGGCAGTGGTATTGCGACCTTCAACTATTCCGGCGGCTCGATGCGGATTCAGCGGGGCGTGACGACGTACCAGCGTAACGCCTATGACCAGCCCGATAACTCCTACATGGACAGCGAGCCGCTGCACCAGTCAGCGTATGTGCTGCGTTTCCTGCAAAACCGCATCACCAGCAAGTACGGCCGGCACAAGCTGGCCAATGACGGCACCAGCTTCGGCCCCGGCCAGGCCATCGTCACGCCGCTGGTGATTCGTGGCGAGTTGATCGCGGCCTATGGCGAGCTGGAGCGAATGGGCATCGTCGAGAACATGGAGCTGTTTAAGGCCAACTTGATCGTTGAGCGCGACGCAACTAACCCGAACCGCCTGAACGTGTTGTTTCCGCCGGATCTGGTCAATCAGTTGCGTGTGTTCGCGCTGCTGTATCAATTCCGTTTGCAGTATTCCGAAGCGGCGTAAGCCGATCCAAGTAACAACTAAGCCCGCCCTGTGCGGGCTTTTTAGTGGGGTTTATTTATGGGCCAGAAAGTTGCTGGTACTTGCTACATCAAAGTAGACGGTGATCAGTTGGTGATTACCGGCGGCGTTGAAGTGTCGGCGTCGAAAGTAAAGCGGGAAACCATCGTCAAAGGTTTTTTCAAAGAAGAAGACGTAACGCCTTCTGTAAAAGTCGATGCGATCAAAACCCCGGGGCTGAATCTGTCCAAGATTACCGAGGGTACCAACATGGTGGTGACCGCCGAGTTTAAAGACGGCAGTAGCTATGTATTGAGCGGCGCCTATGCCGTGGACGACATCACGTTTAACGGTGATGACGGCAAATTGAGCTTGAAGTTCGAAGGCATTAGCGGGGATTGGCAGTAATGGCAGAGACAATTGATTTTCCACTGGAACAACCGATCACCGCGCACGGCGAAGAAGTCAAAGTGTTGATTATTCGTCGGCCGACCGTTCAGGAAATCCGCAACATCAAGGTGTTGCCGTATGTCCTCAATGAGGCCTTTGCCCCCGTCTTTGACACTGAGGCGGTGTGTAAATACCTGGCGGTGTGCTGCGCGATTCCGGCCGGTTCGGTGAACCAGTTGGGCCTGTCTGACCTGAACAAATTGTGCTGGGTCATGACCAGTTTTTTCATGCCGACCAGTTCGGAACCGCCGACGAGCTGATCGCCCTGGCGTATGACTTGGCGCACTTCTGGCGCACCGACCCGGAAGTCATGACGGGTCGGACCATTGACGTGTTGTTTGAAAGTTACGAGCACGCCTATCGGATCGTTCAAGAAAAGCGGGTGGAATAATGGCCGATAAGTTTCAGTTAAAGGCGCTGATTACAGGCGTCGATAAACTGTCGCCGATGTTGGGTGGTATCCGTAAGAACGCCATGGGCTTGCGCAAGCAACTCAATAGTTCCGGGCTGGGTAAAATCGGCTTTATGGAAGCGCTTCAGGGTGGCGCCTGGCGGCGCCGTTCGTGATGGGTGTCAAGGCCGCTATTGGCTTTGAAAGTGCCATGGCCGACGTGAAGAAGGTGGTTAACTTCGAATCACCGGACCAGTTCAAGCAGATGGGCCAGGACGTGCGCAACTTGTCCAAAGAGTTGCCCATGTCGGCCGAAGGCATCGCGGCGATTTATGCGGCGGGTGGTCAGTCAGGCATTGCCCGCGAAGAGCTGGGCGCATTCGCCCAGGACGCGGTAAAATGGGCATCGCCTTCGACACCACGGCCGAAGAGTCGGGCTCGATGATGGCCAAGTGGCGCACCGCGTTTAAGTTGAACCAGACCGAAGTGGTCGCGCTGGCGGACAAGATCAACTTGCTGGGCAATACCGGCGCCGCCAATACCGGGCAAATCTCCAAGATCGTCACCGCCATCGGCCCGCTTGGCGAAATCGCCGGCCTCAACGCCGGGCAGATTGCCGCCATGGGCGCATCCCTGGCCGGTGTAGGGATCGCCGAGGACGTCGCGGCGACGGGCATGAAAAACTTCGCGCTGACCCTGACCGCCGGCACCGCCGCGACCAAGTCGCAGAAAGAGGCATTCAAGGCTTTGCGCCTGGACTCGGCGTCCATCGCCAAGGGCATGTCGACCGACTCCGAAGGCACCATTAACAAGGTGCTGAAGTCGCTCGCCCATGTCGAAAAAAAGCAAGCAGGCCGCAGTGCTGACACAGTTGTTCGGCAAGGAGTCGGTGGGGGCCATTGCACCGCTGTTGACCAACCTCGACACGCTGCAAAAGAACTTTGCCATGGTTGGCAAAGAGGGGAAATTTGCCGGCTCGATGGAGGCCGAATATGCGTCGCGGGCGGCCACCACGGCCAACGCGATGCAACTGACAATGAACCGTGCGACCGATCTGGGCATCGCGGTCGGCACGGCATTGTTGCCGCCGTTTAATGACTTCTTGCAGCAGATTGGCCCGCTGATCAGTGGCGTGTCCGATCTGGCGGCGGCTAACCCGTGGCTGATCAAAGGCTTGATTGGTGCGGCGGTGGGCTTCGGCGTGCTACGCCTGGCGACGGTGGCGTCGACGGTGGCGCTCTCGGTGATGAACGCGGTAGCCACCATGAGCCCCATCGGGCTGGTGGTGCGCGGGGTGGCCATTGCGGCGGGGTTGTTGATGGCCAACTGGGCCTTGGTCGCGCCGTACTTTAAGGCGATCTGGGTGCAGATCGAGGCGCCGGCCATGCGTGTGTGGGGCTGGATGCAGCAGGCCTTTGCCTGGTCACCGCTGGGCCAGGTGATTGCCAACTGGCAACCCTTGACGGAGTTGTTCGCGTCCATCTGGGAGCTGATCAAGGTCTTTTCCGTGCCGTTCTTCGACTTCTTGAAAACGGCGTTTGATTGGTCGCCGTTGGGCATGATCGTCAAAAACTGGGCGCCGATCAGCCAGTGGTTCAAGGATCTGTGGGCCGAAATTTCGCCCATCCTCGAACCGATGATGAGTTTCTTCGGCGGCGGCAAGGATGGCCCTGGGATGATCCAGACCGCTAAAAACAAGGTCGACGGCTGGACCGCCGAGCAGCGCGACAAGAATGCCGGCGTCGGGGGTGGCGATGGCAGCCTGTTGATGACCGGCGCCGCGCAGAACGCGCGCAATCTCCAGGCCGCGCGCAACCAAACCCAGGGCGGCGGGCTAACCCCGCAATCGTTGCTCACGGCGCCGTCGCTGAATCAGCAGGCGGCCGCCAATGACCGCACCAATCTGGAAGGCGCCCTGGTCATGCGCTTCGAGAATCCGCCGCCCGGCTTGCAAATGGAGTCGAGCAAAACCAATCAACCCGGGTTGCAAGTGAAGGCGCAGGTCGGCCGGCGCAGCTTGTCGCAATAACAGGAAAACTCACTATGACAACGTGGCGCGATGAGTTGCAGCCGGCGTCGTTTCGCGGTGTGCCGTTTTGGGTCAATACCGACAGCGCACCGGTTGGGCGCCGGACGCAGGTACACGAGTACCCCCAGCGCAATAAACCCAAGGTGGAAGACTTGGGCGAGAAAACCCGGGTCATAAAGTGGGGCGATTCGTTTGTCATTGGTGACGACTGCTTTTTTCAGCGCGACAACCTGCTGCTCGCGCTGAACACGCCAGGCGAAGGGATTCTGGTGCATCCGTGGTTCGGCCAGATGACCGTCACCGCTACCGACTGTGATGTCGCCCATGGTCGGCTTGAGGGTGGCATGGTCAGGTTTAGCCTGACGTTCGTTGAAAGCGGCGACAAGGGCTATCCGGCTGGGGTGCCGAACACGGCGCGCCAGTTGGAGGATGAAAACGAAAGCCTGCTGGATTCGATCATCGCCAAATACAAGGCGGCGATGGCCCTGGTCAACAAAGCGAAAATGAGCATCACCAAACTGCAAAACGGAATTGCCGGGGTGCAGATGGCGATTCAACGGGAGATCAGCCAGATAACGGGCCTGGTCAGTTCCGTGGTGGCGTTGGCGGACATGGTGATGAATTTCCCCGACAACTTGTCGTCGATGTTGAGGGCGCAGTTTTCCAGCATGGCCGGGGAGTTCGACCGTTTCAGTTCGTCCAAGCGCGACGCCGGTAGCCAGGTCGAAAGCGCCCAGGCCATCGCCGCCTTGCCACCGCCATCTGGTGGCGCGGCGACGGTGGCGGCAGTGCAGGCGACGCGGGATCTGGTGCGCGAAATCCTGATCGTCTACGCCGTGCGGGTGGTGTCGGCTATGCCGATCGTTCTGCCCCCGGCGGCGCTGCCGGGCGTGCCAACGGTGGCGCAGCAAACGGCGTTGCCCATCGAGCGCCCCGAGGTGCCGACCGCTGACGAGGTTCTGGCGCTGCGTGACGCGCTGGTGGCGGTGTTGTGGGAGGCGGCGCTAGTGGCGCCCTTTGAGCACTTCGAGCGGCTGCAAAGCGTGCGCAAGCTCGTTAAGGAACATTTGACCGCCGTGGCCCAGGCCAGCGTGCGCATGGTGGCGGTGACGCCTAAGCAAAGTTTGCCGGCGTTGGTGCTGGCCTATCAGCAGTTTGGCGACGCCACCCGCGCGGACGAAATCGTTACTCGTAACAAAATCACGCACCCCGGTTTCTTGCCGCCGTTGCCGCTGCAAGTCGCCCAGGAGTAACCCCCGATGCAGTACGACAATGCTGTGACGCTAAGCGTCAACGGCCTGGATTATGGCGGCTGGAAGAAAGTCAGCATCAGCGCCGGCATCGAGCGCCAGTGTCGAGACTTCACCCTCGACATCAGTTGGTCACCCGATGGGCCATCGACCATGGTGCCTGTGCCAATCAAGCAGGGCGACCGCGCCCAAGTGCGCATCGGCCAGGATCTGGTGTTGACCGGCTACGTCTTTGCTACGCCGATCAGCTATGACGCTAATCAAATTACCCGGGGCATGGGCGGGCGTTCCAAGCCTGCGGATCTGGTCGACAGCGCGGCGATCAATCAGCCCGGGCAATGGAGCGGGCAAAGCATGCAGGCCATCGTCCAGGCGCTGGCGGGTGAGTACGGCATTCAAGTCGTAAGCCAGGTGGCCGAGGCGTCGCAAATCTCCGAGCACACCATCGAGCCCGGCGAGACGGTGTTCGAGTCCATCGACCGGCTGTTGACCCTGTCACGCTTGCTGTCCACGGATGACGAATACGGGCGCCTGGTGATCGTCGAGCCCGGCAGCGGTGGACGCACCTTCGACCGTCTGGAACTGGGCGAGAACATTCTAGATGGCTCAATGAATGCGGACTTTTCCGGGGTGTTTTCGGAATACCGCGTGGTGGGCCAGCGTAAACGCAAGGACGAAGAAGACGGCGCCGAGGCGTCCGAGGTGCAGGCCAGTGTCACCGACCCACGGTCGCCGCGTAAGCGCGTGCTGCTGATTCAGGAGAGCGGGCAAATGACTACCGAGCTGGCCGACGCTCGGGCCAATTGGGAGCGCGGCAACCGCATCGGCAAAGCCTTGATGGTGCAGTACACCGTCCAGGGCTGGCGGCAGTCGAACGGCGCGCTGTGGAAGGTCAACACCATCGTTCGTGTGGTGGATGCGCTGTTGGGTCTGGACCGCGACATGTTGATCAGCGAAATCGAATACAGCCTTGATGCCGGCGGCACGTTGGCGCACATCACTGTCGGCCCGCTAGAGGCCTTTCTACCCGAACCGAAAGACCCGCATAAAGCCCGCAAGCTCAAGAAGGGCGGCAAGGCGGACAACTTCGAATACCTGATACCTGCTGACTGGAAACCCGAATGATGAACCTGAAAAATCTGCTGTCACGCGGGGTCGTGGTGCTGGTCAATGCGGCCAGCAAAATGCAAGGGATGCAGGTTAAGTTGCTGGCCAACGAAGTCAAAGACGGCATGGAGCACTTCGAGGCCTACGGCTTCACGTCCAACCCGCTGCCGGGCGCCGAGGTGCTGGCGGCGTTCTTTGGCGGTGATCGTTCGCACGGAGTGATCTTTTGCGCGGGTGATCGCCGGTATCGCTTGCAGGGCATGGAGGGCGGCGAGGTCGCCTTGTACACCGACGAGGGCGACAAGATTCACCTTAAGCGCAATCGGGTGATCGAAATCGAGACGATGACGCTCAAGGTCAAGGCCGACACGGCGGTCGAGTTCGATACGCCGGAGATCCGCATCACCGGCAAGATCGTTTCGCAAGGCGATCAGGTGGCCGGCGGCATCAGCCAGATGCACCACCAGCACGACAAAGTGATGTTCGGCAACGCCGTCAGCGGTGAGCCCGTGGCGGCGCAAGCATGACCCTGATCAATGAAGAGCTGACCGAAAGCGCCTGGCGCCGCGCGGCGGTGGTCAGCCTGTTGACCTGGCGCCGGGCCGGGCCGGATGACCCGCTGGACGACGGCGAGCGTTACGGCTGGTGGGGCGACAGTTATCCGAGCGTCACCAATGACCGCATTGGCTCGCGTCTGTATCTGTTGCGCCGTCGTTCGCTGACCGCGCAAACCGAACGCGACGCCCAAACCTACGCCCGTGAGGCGCTGCAATGGATGCTCGACGACGGCCGCGTCACTGACGTGGCGATCACCACCGAGCGCACCACCAATCGCCTGAACATGCGGGTGCTGCTGACCTTTCGGGATGGCGCCACGCTCGAACTTTTCCTAGACGATCTTTGGCAGGTGATCCATGCCGTTTAATACCCCTTCACTGCCGGCGCTGATTGCGCGCGCCCAGGGCGATCTGGCGGGCTCCAGCGCCTTGCTGCGCTCCGATGCCGAGGTGCTGGCCCGTGTGAGCGGTGGCGCCGCCTACGGTCGCTATGGGCATCAGGCCTACATTGCCGAACAGATATTGCCGGACACGGCCGACGAGGACACGTTGCGCCGCATGGCGCGGGCGCGCCTCAAACGTGACCAGTTGCCGGCGGTGGCGGCGCACGGCCCGGCCGGCTTTATCGGTTCGGCCGGCCGGGTGCTCGATGCTGGCACGCTGTTGCGCCGCGATGACGGCCAACAGTTCCGCGTGCTGTTACCCGTAACGCTGACAGGTGCGGCCGGCGTGGCCCAACTCCAGGCGGTCACGCCCGGCCAGGCCGGCAACACGCCGGCCGGCACCACGCTGCGCACGGTGTCGCCGGTCCTGGGTGTCTCCGACACTTTCACTGTGCAAGCGCCTGGCCTTACCGCCGGCAGCGAACAAGAAAGCCTCGAAGCGCTGCGCGCGCGGGTGGTTCGTTCCTATCGGCTGGTGCCGCATGGAGGCAACAAAACCGATTACGAAACCTGGGCGTTGGAGGTGCCCGGGGTGACACGGGCCTGGTTGATCCGGCATTGGGCTGGCCCTGGCACGGTGGCGGTGTTTATCGTGAGGGACGGTGATATCAATCCGATCCCGTCGCCCGAGGCGCTGCAACAGGCTTACGACTACATCGAGGGCGAGCGCCCAACAACTGCCGAACTGTACGTCTTGCCGCCCATCGAGAAGCCGGTGCAATACGAAGTCAAGCTGTCCCCCGACAGCAGCGGCATCAGGTCGGCCGTGGAAGCGGAGCTGGTGGATCTGCATAAGCGCGAATCTGACCTCGGCGTCGGCCTGCTGCTGACACACATCCGCGCAGCGATCAGCGGCGCGCCCGGCGAGAATGATCACCAGTTGTTGAACCTGTTCGCGGACGTGCCGGCGGCACGCAATGAGCTGCTGACCTTTGGGGGCATCCTGTGGAGATAAGAACCGCAAGTGACTATTACGCGCAACTGGTGGCCCTGTTGCCGCCGGGGCCAGCATGGGACGTGGAACTGCTGCCGGAGCTTCGCGACGTGCTGTTAGGCACCGCCCAGGAGCTGGCTCGCGAGGATCTGCGTTTGTCCGATCTGTTCAACGAGATGTTCCCCGACACGGTGCGCGAACTGGTGCCGGACTGGGAACGGCTGATGGAGCTGCCCGACGCATGCCTTGGCGATAACCCGGCATTTGAGGATCGACAGTTGGCGGTGCGCCGCCGTCTTGTCGAGGTCGGCGGGCAAAGCCGGGCGTTCTTTATCCAGTTGGCCATTAGTCAGGGTTACCCCGAGGCGAGCATTACCGAGCGTCGCGCGCCGAGGTTCGGCCGCTCGCGCTTTGGCCGTGCGCACTTCGGTACGTGGTCAGCGCAATTCATGTGGACGCTCAACACAGGCCCGCGCCGCCGCCTGGGCCGCCGCTTTGGCGCCAGTTTTTGGGGTGAGCGCTTCGGGATGAACCCTAACGGCGCGCTCGAATGCGTGATTCGCCGGGCAGCTCCGGCGCATGCGCTGGAATTTATCAATTATGAGGAAGGTGTGTAGATGGATTATCCGAAAAGCGTGCCCGGCGTTGGCCTGGTTAACGGTAAGTTTATTGATGAAAACACAAGCACTGGTCAGGTTGGTTCGTTGATCCCTTCCGCATGGGGTAGTGCTGTTACTGACGAATTGCTAAACGTTATCTCTGCCGCAGGTTATGAACCGGACGAGACAAAGAGCGATCAATTATTGGTTGCTATCAAGAAACTGCTTAAGGACGGCGGTGTCGAATTCGCTACCAAAGATGATGCTGAGGACGGAACCAACACAAGTAAGTCTATGAACCCACTAAGGGTGTTCCAAGCTATCAATAAGATCGTGGTAAAAGCGACGGAGTCTGTATATGGCATTGCAAAAATTGCAACTCAACCCCAAGTTACTGAAGGGGCTGACGACTCCACGATTGTAACGCCTAAAAAACTTGCTTCATTTGTAGGTGACCCCTGGGCTCTGCAGCCTATAGGCGTTCCAATTGGTCTATTCACCGATATAGCGCTCGACTCGGTTCCCCCAACGAACAAGTCGTATCGCTACATCTCATTGTCAGCCGACGACGGCTACAACAAGGGGGTCTTGACTGGCGAGATAGTCACGGGCACCGGCCCGCTTCTGGAGGCAACGGCAGTTATTAACCTGCCCGGCAGCCCCCTAAACGGTAAAACAGTCCGGCTGATCAACACCGAGCGTCGGGTCTTGCGCGCCGGCCTGAGCGGTACTGTTCAGAGTGACCAGTCTCAAGGCTTTGTATTTGCCTCGCCTGATGGGCAACCCCTGGTATTCCACAGTAGCGGTGCTTCTGTTCCAAGCACCGGCACAAACGCCGGCCGGGAAGCAGCCTTCAGGACGCCGGACGGGGCTGTTTGGCGTACCCCAATTGTCGCCGATGATGGTACTAACGGCGCTCCACGCGTCGGCACTGAGACCCGGTCAAAAAACATCGGTGTGACTATCTTTTGAGGATCAAATAATGCCATATGCTGCTTGCGGTAAAATCGCACAGGATTATTTTGAAGGCTCTATTGAAATTACTGATGAGCAATATAAGCAAGGCCTTGAAGGCATGTGTAGCGGACTCGAAGTGACGATTTATGATGGATTTAAGGTCGCCGCGCCTGAAACGCCTGAGCCTGAACCAATCCCCGAAACAACGATAGAAGAGCTGGCCGCAAATGCTCTCGCTGCGCGCGACCAGCTGTTGACTGTTGCGGCTATCCGTATTGCACCTCTGCAGGATGCTGTTGATTTGGGGCTGGCCATAGAGGCCGACTTAGTCAACTTAAAAAGCTGGAAGCAATACCGAGTTGATCTAAACAGAATTCGCCAGCAGCCCAACTTCCCTGCAGAAATAAATTGGCCGCCGGTTCCGATCACAGATCAATCCGAATAATACGCCCCGCACTGACGGGGCGTTTTCTTCTGACATCCGAGGTTTAACCATGCTGTTGCATATCCTGCGCGCTGCTTTGCAGTGGGCGCTGTTTCTCCCGTTACGCGTAACACTGATCCTGCTGGGCCTGCTGGTGGTGCCCCTGGCGCTGCCATTCCTGACCATCGACAACCCGCCGAGAGCCTTCACCCAAGCCCCAGGCTATTGGGGGCTGGGTCGATTGCCGGCCTGGGCCTGGCTGTGGTCCAACGACCGCGACGGTGCCCTGGGAGATAAGCGCGGCTGGTGGCACATGAACGCGCCGTTCGGCCTGGGCGCCTATCACTGGTTTTCTCAATTTTGGTGGCTGGCCATTCGCAACCCGGCCAACAACATGCGCTTTAGTCCGTGGTTCAGTTGTCCGCTGACCGAGTGTGATTACCGCTACTGGGGCAATGAGAGTGTCGAGGATCGACCCGGGCAGGGCGGCCGCCGCCTGTTGCTGGCCACGCACAAAACCACCGGCCGGCGTTATTACGGCTTCTATGGCGTATGGCAGTGGTCGGCGACGCGCGCCCTGGTGATTCAACTCGGCTTCAAACCGGAGCCCAGCGACTGGGCCGAAGGCTACAGCGCCGATCCTTCAGCGCAATGGAAGGGGTTGACCTTCGAGATCAACCCCTGGAAATCCATTTAAACCCGACTGGAGAAAAGCAATGGCAAGACTTTCTGAATCGCTCGCCGGCGGCCGTAACGCGCTGGCGTTCCTCGATATGCTCGCCTGGGGCGAGGGCACCAGTACTTCCCCGGCCACGGCCATGGATGGCTATGACGTGATCGTGACCGGCATCGACCGCAAGCCTGAAGTGTTCAAGGACTTCACTGATCATCCCTTCGCCAAAGGCCGCCCGCCAAAGGCCGCCCGTCGAAGGTCATCAACAGCAAGGGGCTCACGTCCAACGCTTCTGGCCGGTACCAGCAGATGCTGAAAGATTGGCCGCACTACAAGGCGCTGCTCAAGCTGCCGGACTTCAGCCCGATCAGCCAAGATCTTCTGGCGCTGCAGCACATTCGCGAGTGCCGGGCTTTGCCCGACGTGGTGGCCGGGCGGATCGAAACGGCTATCGCGAAGTGCCGGAACATCTGGGCCAGCCTGCCCGGCGCGGGATACGGGCAGCGCGAACACCGCCTGGAGGATCTGCTGAAGCAGTACCGGCTGGCGGGCGGGGTGATGTCGTGACGCCCGGGCAGATCCTGGCCGCGATCCTGCTGGCGATGGCCGTCAGCGCCGCCGGCGCCTGGCAGGTGCAGGACTGGCGGATGGGCGAGAAGCTCGCCGAGCAGGCCGGCCTGCACAAGGATGACCTGGCGGCGATCACCAATGCCGCCGCCGCCCAAGCCCGCGCCGAGCAGGACAAGCGCCTGGCCCTGGAGCAGCAGCTCGCCGGCCAGGACCAACAACACACCAGGGAATTATCCGATGCCCAACGCAACCAGGCTGTTCTGCGCGATCGCCTTGCCACTTCTGATGTCCGGCTGTCAGTCCTTCTCGACGCCGCGGATTCAGCCAGTGGCTGCAACGTGCCTGCCGCTCCCGGCGCCGTCGGCGTGGTTCATGGCGCCGCGCGAGCCCAACTTGACCCAGCGCATGCTCAACGAATTCTCGCCATCACCGGTGACGGCGATCAAGGACTGATCGCGCTGCGGGCGTGCCAGGCTTATGTTAGGGCGATAGCTCGCTGACCTACATCCGAGGTCAAAAAATTAGCACGCCAAAAGCAAAGCCCCGGAGGTTCGCAACTCCAGGGCTTCTATTTCCGCCTCCATCCCTTTAAATGCCGGCGAACGTGGCACGGACATTACCAGCGATGCGCCATCAAATCACTACTGCGATAGGTTGATTGTGTTCAGTTGGCAGGACGCCGTGGGAGGGATCAGCAAGCAGGCATGGCTTCAATATGGCCAAACATATCAAGAAATTCGCTAGGTCCGTTCAGGCCACCAGCATCGAAAGGACGAGACCAATGTGCGAGCCAATCCTCTAGATCTTCCTCATCATATTCGTGGCGCGCGACGCCAACCATAATCTCTACGAACTCATCACCTGGCGCCGTCAGCTCATACCCGTTCAGCAACAGAAACATATAGCCGGCCGCCGCAGCGGTTCGCTTGTTGGCATTTGCAAATGGGTGATTTTGGATAAGGCTTTGCATCAGCAGTGCAGCCAGACAGAACATGTCTTGATTGCCGGTGTAGTACCGATGCTGTGCTGGTCGCTGCTGAGATGAGCTCAGTTCGTTTGGCTTGATAACCGCTATGGGTTCGCCAGGAGTCTGAGCGAGGATTAAACGCTTGTTGATCCAGATCAGCGCTTCAGGAGTGAGATACCTGATCCCCTCCTGAGTTTCGCTGATTTCCGACAGTTCCATTGGCGGCATGAGGCTGACCTTCGATCAGACTTTAGCCAGATCCTCAAACGCTTTTTCGTAGCGATGGAATGCGGTGCAGAAAGCCTTTTCGATTTGAGCCTGGTATGCGCCTTCAGCCGGATGTGCAGTCGCCACGCGCGCTTTATCGCGCTGCGGGATGTAGATGCGGTCGGTTTTTTTCAGTGCGTGTCCCACGGTCTTCTCCTCGTCCCGGCGGTGCCAGGGAATGCCATAACTGGTCTAGAAATGGTCTTCATGCGCCGTAAAACGTAATTTACGGTCCACTTAAAGTGGGGGCGATTCTTCATATGTCAACGCATGAAGTCAATGAAAAATAACTATCGGAAAGCCCGTTCGTCATTTTGCTCCCCTTCACACGGTGTGTATCGGCCGTAATTTCGGAACCTGAATGCCTTGTTGAAACCATTCATGACATCAGACAGCAATCTCGCTAAGCAGTTCGTAAAATTGACCCAGTGATCAGGATGCGATCGCAAATCGCTGCAAAATTCTGTCTAAAACTACCTCGACCTATTCCGGTTTCATTGGTCGAAACAGGCGCTATCTCGCTGACTCGTTTTAGACAGCAGATCGCTGCAAGCCACGCAGTCAGAGGCGTTCGACCTTCTCAAGCCCATACTGCTGCATCATCGGGGTGTGGGAGGACAGATCGGAAGTGTTTTTACTCATCAGATAGTTAGCAAATTCGTTGGAAGGAGTGGGGCAAAGGTGGGGCATTCGGCCCTGCGATTTTGCGATGGCGGCAAGGTTAACACGCGAAGTCGGCCCTTCGCAGGTCGCAAACGGCTAGGTAAAACGCAAAAGCGTTCGCGCCCCTTATCCCCATCACTCAAGCAAGAGCAACTGCCATCAAGTGGACTGGCAGCCCTGCTCCTATCGTGGTCACACCACCGCAGCTACAACAGTCCTGGAACGCCACACGAAAGCCAGCACCATTAACAGTCCCAGACCCGCCATGGCCGCTCCGGCCAAGGAAATCGCCGGATAACCCAGACCGGCATTGATCACCGCGCCGCCCAGCGCTGCACCAATCGCGTTGCCGAAGTTGAACGCGCCGATGTTCATTGCCGAAGCCAAATTAGGTGCGTCCTTGGCGGCTTCCATGACGCGCATTTGCAGCGGTGGCACCAAGGCGAAACTGGCGATACCCCAAATCAGGATGGCGACGGCGGCCGGCAGCGGCCAACGCATCAGTACGGTAAACGCCAGCAAGACGAGAATCAGCACGCTCAGCGAAACGATCAGGGTGCGATCTATCGAGCGGTCGGCGGCCTTGCCGCCCCACATGTTGCCCAGCGTCAGTCCCACACCAAACAGCACCAACATGGCAGTGATGTAGGCGGTGGACGCGTGGGTCTCGCTGCTGAGGATGGGCGCGATGTAGGTGAAGACGGTAAACATTGCACCCGAGCCGACTACAGTGAGGGCCAGCGCGCCCAGCACCGGGCCACGGCCGAGTACTCGGATTTCGGCCATTATTCCAGCGCTCGGCGGCGCTTTCAGGTCTGGCAGGGCGAACCACAATGCAGTCATTGCCACCACGCCAAGGCCGGTAATTCCCCAGAATGCGGTGCGCCAACCGAACATTTCGCCAAACCAGGCGGCCAACGGCACACCACCGATGGTTGCCAAGGTCAACCCCATGAACATTGCCGCAACCGCCCCGGCACGTTTATCAGGGGCGACCACGCTGGCGGCGACGATGGAGCCAATGCCAAAGAACGCACCGTGGTTGAGTGAGGTCACCACCCTGGCGATCATGAGGCTGTAGTAATCGGTAGCCAGGGCTGACATCAAGTTACCGAGGGTGAAAATCGCCATGAGTCCGACCAGCAGATACCGCCGGGGTATCTTGCCGGTGGTCAGGCTCATCAGCGGCGCACCTAGCAGTACGCCCATGGCGTAAGCACTGACCAATAGGCCGGCGGCAGGAATGGAAACGCCGAGGTCCGCAGCGATGCCGGGCAGCATGCCCATGGGGGCGAACTCGGTAACACCGATGCCAAAGGCACCCATGGCGAGTGCGACGAGTGGTGGGTTGATACGCATGAAAGGCTCCTTATCTATGCCGCTAATGCTACGATCCAGCGTTTTAACGCGGTAGATAGCATTTTGGCAATCACCTATGCGTAAGGGGCACAAATGGACTTCAACGGACGATCCGGTGACATGCTCGTTTTCGCCACTGTGGCGCAAGAAGGTAGCCTGTCAGCTGCGGCGCGAGCATTGGGGCTCACGCCTTCGGCGGTCAGTCGGATCATCGCGCGTACCGAACAACGCCTTGGCACCCGGCTGCTGCTGCGCACTACACGAACGATCAGCTTCACTGCCGAAGGCGAGGCTTTTCTGCGCGGCGCACGGCGTATCCTGGCCGACATGGCCGAGGTCGAAGACGCCATCGCCGACCAAGGTGTACCAAGGGGGCGATTGCGCGTAAGCGCCGCCCTTGGCCATGGGCGGTTGGCCATTGTTCCCCTAGTGGCTGCGTTTAGTGCCCGCTACCCCAACATCGTCGTTGACCTCACCCTTGGCGATGAAGTGGTCGACATTCTCGGTGGCCAAGCCGACGTGGCGATACGTTTTGGCCATCTGCCCGACAGCCCGTTGACCGCGCGCAGGATTGGCGCCACCGGCCAGGTAGTGGTGGCATCGCCTGAGTACCTCGAGCGCCACGGCAGTCTCCAGGAACCTGAAGACCTCTTGCGGCACAACTGCCTACGCTTCAACTTCCGGCGTGCCGAGCCCAATTGGCCGTTCATCCGCGAGGGACGGGAATTTTCCCTCAAGGTCAGCGGCAACATCGAATGCAGCAGCGGTGAAGCACTGGCGCAGCTTGCGCGAGTCGGTGCCGGCATTGCGCGTATCGGCAGGTTCAGCGTAAATGAGGACCTGCAGCGAGGGGACCTCATACCGCTGCTGGAAGCCTGGAACCCGGGCGATGAAGAACCGATACACGCGCTGTTTGTAGGTGGCTCGACAATGCCGGCGCGGGTGCGGTTATTCGTGGACTTTTTGTTGGAGCATCACCGGATGTAGGAAGCCGCAACATCGGCCGAAAGCGTCCGTCGCAGGGTTAATTGCATCCCACTCTGCAGTTTGGCCAGCTAAATCTTTCCGATATTGCATAAAATATGCAAATTAGCATTTGCCAACCCTCAAAACCCCCGTCACTATCCGCGCTATGCAAAAACGCAACGTTTCTATCGTCTTAAGAGAGCTGCTGGACCGCGACCGGATCTCCCCCACGGAGCTTCACCGGCGTACCGGCGTGCCTCAATCCACACTGTCCAGGATTCTCAGCGGCAAGATCGTTGACCCGTCGGACAAGCACATTTCCCGCATCGCCGAATACTTTCGCGTCAGCACCGACCAACTGCGCGGGCGCGTGGCACTGGGTGTTTCGCGAGAGGATGCTCGCGACCCGATGCATTCGGAACTCAAGGACATAAGCCTGTGGGACGACGACACCCCCGTGAATGACGACGAGGTGTCGATCCCCTTTCTGCGCGAGGTTGAATTGGCTGCTGGATCAGGAAGATTCGTCATCGAGGAAAGCGAGAAGGCCAGCCTGCGATTCGGCAAGCGCAGCCTGCGGCATAACGGTGTGCAGTTTGACCAGGCCAAGTGTGTGACCGTACGTGGCAACAGTATGCTGCCGGTACTGCGTGATGGCGCGACGGTTGGGGTGAATGCCGGCAAGAGCGGTATTGGCGATATCGTTGATGGCGACCTATACGCCATCAATCACAATGGCCAGTTGCGGGTGAAACAGCTCTATCGTCTGCCTTCCGGTATTCGCCTGCGCAGTTTCAATCGCGACGAGCACCCGGACGAAGACTACAGCTTCCAAGAGATCCAGGATGAACAGATCAGCATCCTCGGCCATGTATTCTGGTGGGGCATGTACGCCCGTTAACCTCATGACGTAAGACAAAGCCCGCCAATGTGCGGGTTTTTTTCGCCTGTCAAAAACCGCCAATCCCCCCTGCCAGCGAGGCTGCGAATGCATCAGTGCATTTACTGGCTGAAAATAAATGCATTTGTGCATTGACTGTATATGCATACATGCATATTCTTCATCTCAAGCCAGCCAACAAGGCCTGGTGGAGGCGGCAAGGATGCTGCCAAGGAAGACAAGGAAGGCACGTAACACCGGCAAGGACGCCATCAGAGCGATGGCAAGGACGCCAGGCAACACCGGCAAGGATGCCAACGCTCTTTAGTTTCACAGCAGTGCAAAACAGGCAGCGATGAACCGGCCTCAACGGTTCAGAGGGTTGGCAACTGACCCGGGTGTGCAGCGTATAACACCAGAAGCAGTTATCCGGCAGACAGGGATCGTGGTCGGAAAAACATCGAGGAATGGTCCGTACCGCGCCAGTAGCGCCGAAAGATCGAGGAAATCATTACTGAAAAGCCCGGACAACCGGGCTTTTTGGAATGCCTACCCACACACGGAAGTACCCAAGCCCCGGCACCTTGCCGGTATTGCTCAGCCAGGAGGCGTGACATGACAAACGAGCAGCAAGCGTTAGCGGAAATGCCTATCTGGCTGGTGATCGTACTGGCTTTGATCGGCGGGGTCAGTGGCGAAATGTGGCGCGCCGACAGGAGGGCGCCCGCGGCTGGTCGCTGATACGGCGACTGGCCTTGCGGTCTGGGGCGTGCATGGTCTGCGGGGTCTCGGCATTGATGCTGTGCTACGCCGCCGGCATGTCGATCTGGACCGCAGGCGCCATTGGTTGCCTTACGGCCATGGCCGGCGCGGACGTCGCCATCGGCCTTTATGAACGTTGGGCGGCAAAGCGCATCGGCGTCAACCGCCCGGATCAGCAGTAACCGCTGCAAGGACGCGACAACATGACACCTATCGAAAAACCCTCCCAATTGCCCGTGGCGATTGGGGAGGCGCTGAAGAGCGCTTTCCCACAATTGCGTGTAGGCAGTCATCGAGAGTTCAACGGCGCCGACGATAAAACCGGCGTATTGATCAGCGTGGAGCGAAACGGCCCCGGCGTGCGCTCCCTTGAAGGGCGCAAGGCGCATGCCTTGTCGGTTTCACTCAGGGCCACGGTCGCCGGCGGGTCGGCGGCTTTTGACGCCTGCGACTTGGCCAGCCAACTGATGGACCTGGCCCTGGACAACCGCTGGGGCCTACCGCCGGATCAATGCGACCTGCCTACCAGCATTGTCGCTGCGCCATCCGCGCTGACCAGTGCGGAAACGGACTACGACACCTGGACCGTTTCCTTCATCCAAAACCTCTACCTCGGCCCGTCGCTGCTCGAAGATCCCACAGGCATACCGCTGTTTGCTCGCACCTGGGAAGTCGCCGACATCAACGATCCCGACCAATATCGCCCTCTGCAGGAGTAGTCCATGTTCGATGCATTGCTACGCATGCAACTGGGACCGATTGTCGAACGCTTGGCCGAAATGGAGGCCCAGCTTGAAGACCTGTATCGGCGCGCAGAAAGCTTCTGCCGGATTGGCGTGTGCCAGGAGGTCGACGCTGCCAGCAATACCTGCAAGGTCAGTCATGGCGATTTACTCAGCCCGGCCATTCGGTTTTTTAATCCCAGCGCCGGTACGCAAAGTGAAACCCGCATTCCGTCCGTCGGGGAACAATGCCTGCTGCTCAACTACGGCGGCGGGGAAGGGGGCGCCCAGTCTGTGGCCTTGTTCGGGCTCAACAGTAGCCTGTTTCTACCAGTCTCCAGCGAGCCTTCGCTGACCCGACGCCGCTACAAAGACGGCACTCAGAGCGACTATGACGACGCCAGTCACCTGTTCAATTGGAGCAATGGGCCTACCAGCGTCACCGCTTCTCGTGAACAGATCAACGCCAGCGTAGGTGCTGCGACGTTGGTAATGACCCAGGACAGCATCATCCTGCAACTCGGCACCACAGGTTTGTTATTGGATACCGCCGGCGTGCATTTGAGCGGCCCGTTGGTGGATCACCAAGGCCGCGTGATCAGCAGCGCATAAGGATTTGCCATGATCGGAATCGATAGGAACACCGGGGCAGCGGTCGATGACTGGCTGCAATTCGTACAGCGCGCCACCCGAGCGCTGACCACCCCGTGGGCACTCGTCAAAAGCGCCCGTTGTACGGCTCGCTGGTCCCGCAACTGCTCGGCCAGAACCTGGGCGACGATGTGTTGATCCTCGCCCAAAGCCACGCCGCCCAGGCGTTTTACAACACGCAAAACGGCATCAGCGACTTCCAACCCCAGGTCATCGTCGCCACCCGTCAGGGGGGCAGGCGTGTTGCTGCGTTTTGCCGGCACCTGGAAAAACCGCCAACAATCGTTCGAGGTCGTCACATGAGCATGCTGATCCCTGGCCAGAACCAACTGGCGGAACCGGCGATTATCGCGGTCGAGGAGTTCGAGCCGTTGCTGGCAGAGTTCAAGGCGTTTGTCGTGGATTACGTCGCGACACGAGCACCGCAAAGCGCGGCAAAACTCAAGGTGAGCCTCGACAATGAAAGCGAGCTGCTGACCCTGGCCCTTGAGGCGTTTTGCGTACGCCTGCAAACCCACGAACGCAAGTACAACGCCCGCATCAAGCAGATGCTGGCGTGGTGGGCTAGCGGCAGCAACCTGGATGCACGCCTGGCGGATATGGGCCTGGAGCGGCAGGTGCTTGACCCCGGCGACCCCGCTGCATTCCCACCTGTGCCGCCCGTTCTGGAAAGCGACGACGACGCGCGCTTACGCTATTACCTGGCGCCCCATGCCCCGGCAGCGGGGTCGCGCATGCAGTATCGCCGCGAAGTGTTCACCTTGGGCGAGCGGCCGTCGGTCAAGGTACAAAGCGCTACGCCGGGCGTGGTCACCGTCAGCTACACCTTCGATCCAGACGGCTACGCGGCCCGGGTCAAGGACGGTAACGGGCGACGCACCGCCCCCGGGGAGGTGATGGTCACCGTGCTCTCACGAGACGGCGATGGCAGCGCCTCCGCCGATTTGCTTGACGGTGTGCGACGACATTTCGCACGGCCCGATGTGCGACCGGAGACTGACCTGGTCACTGTCCAGGGCGCTCATATTCAGCGCTATAAAATCCGTGTCGTGGCCAAGATCAACGCCGGCCCGGATTCCGGCCTGACCCAAGTGGCCGCGCAGCAACTTTTGCAAACCTACGCAGACTCCTGCCATCGCCTGGAAGGGCGGGTCGACCCCAGCTGGATCGACTACGCCATCCACAGCGCAGGTGCCGCGCAACTGCAAATCCTTGAACCGCTGGAACCGATCATCAGCTCGGCGTTCCAGGCGCCTTACTGCACGGGCGTCGAGGTGGAGGTGCGCACGCTATGAGTGAACCCAAGACGAGCCTGTTGCCCGCCAACAGCTCACCGCTGGAGAAGGCCCTGGACTTGGGCTTCGGCCATTTGCTGGAACGGGTCATGCCGCCGTTTCCCGAACTGATGGACCCGGACCGCACACCGGCAGCGTTCTTGCCCTACCTGGCGGCGGATCGCGCCGTCAGTGAATGGAGCACCACCGCCCCTGAGTCCGAGAAACGCCTGACCATCAAACTTGCCTGGCCCACCGCCCGCCAGGCCGGCACCCGCCAAGCCCTGGAAAACGCCGCCAAGGGTTTGCAACTGAGCCCCGAAGTGCGCGCCTGGTACGAGCAAAAGCCACCCGGTGTGCCCTACAGTTTTGCCGTACGGGCCTGGACCGAATTGCCCTACAGCGAAACCATCGATGCCCGACTCGACCGCCGCCTGGCCGACGCCAAAAGCGAGCGCGACATCCTGTCGATCTCCGTAGGACTAAGTGCCTCCGGCCGCCACAGCCTCGGCGCCGCCACGCTGTGCGGCGAACTCACCACGATCTACCCCAACGTGCTGGCCGGCGTCGAAGCCGCAGGCCGCACCTTTCTGGCGGCTGGGCTCTACAGCGTCGAGACCACCACCCTTTATCCACAGGAGCACTAAATGGCTGACTATTACACCCTGCTCACCAACGCGGGGATCGCCTACGAAACCGCCTGCAAGGCCGCCGGCGTACCGATCAAACTCGCGCAAATCTCCGTCGGTGACGGCAACGGCGCTGTGTACAACCCAGATGCCAACGCCAAGGCGCTCAAGCGCGAAGTGTGGCGCGGGCCGCTGAATGCACTGTTTCAAGATGAAAAGAACGCCAATTGGCTGATGGCCGAAGTCACCATTCCATCGGATGTTGGTGGGTGGTATGTGCGAGAGGCCGGGCTGTGGACGGATACCGGGATCTTGTATGCCGTTGTGAAGTATCCGGAGTCGTATAAACCGGTATTGGCGACGTCGGGGTCGGGGAAAGAGTTTTATATCCGCTCGATTTTCGAGACGAGTAACGCGTCGATTGTCACGTTGTTGATTGATGACACGGTGGTGAAAGCGACCCGGGCTTGGGTGATGGATTACCTGAAGCAGGGGACGTATTCGAAGGCGGAGATTGAGGCGATGATTGCCAAGGCTTCGGCGTTGCCGGTGGGTTCTATCACAGCCTTTCCCGTAAACAAGATACCGCCTGGGTTTTTGGAGATTGATGGCAGCGTTAAAAGCGCTACAGCTTATCCAGATTTGGCTGCGTTTCTTGGTGGGGTTTTTAACAAGGGCGATGAAGGGGCTGGGAACTTTCGACTACCCGAGACTCGTGGCGAGTTTTTGCGTGGATGGGATCATGGGCGCGGAGTGGATGCGGGACGGACTGTGGGTGGTTACCAGTTGGACCAGATGCAAGGTCACTTCCACTCACCTCAAGGAACCTCGTTGCATTTCTTCGGAAAGCCGCCAGGTATTGGAAGTGGGCTCCTAGCCGAAGGGGCAGGGGTGGCGGGATTCACAAGTACTGGGGCCCCCGTTACTGACGGGGCCAATGGGATTCCGAGGACCGGTACTGAGACACGATCTCGCAATCTTTCGGTGATTTGGTGCATCAAGGCTTGGAACGCAACAATCAATCAGGGATCCATCGACGTTTCGGTACTCGCTTCACAGGCAACTGAAGTCAATCAAGGAACCGCCAAAACAGCTACTCAGATCCAAGCTGACGCAGGTGTGGACGACGCTACGATAGTTACCCCGAAAAAATGCGCTTCGGCTTCGCATTGAACTTCACCGCAGCCAGTGGCTACGTTCTGTTTCCTACCTGGCTTGGCGGTCTACTTTTTCAATACGGCCGCGCTTCCCTAGCGGCAGACCAGTTCACCACACTGACCTGGCCACTTGCCTGGCCTGATGCGTGCTATGCCATCTCTGGCGCGGTGCATTCGTCATTTGCCCGTGTCGACGACGGTATCTCCGCCCAATATCGAAGCCTCACCAAAACCACGGTTATCCTGGATCGGCAAGACATCGGCGCGGTAGTCGCCAATAACCGGGATATGTTTGTCATTGGAATAGGAAAATAACCATGAGCATTTTTTATTGCGCGGAAACGGGTGGTTTTTATCTGCCCGGTATGCAGCCATCTGCTATGGCATGCCAGGAAATTACAAAAGCGCGTCATGCTGAACTTCGGGCCGAAAACGCTGCCGGGAAGATCCTCGCGGCGGATGAGCAAGGCTTCCCAGTTGCTATAGATCAACCTGGACTGAGTCGTGAGCAAATGGCGGCTAAGGAGCGTACATGGCGGGACCGGCAACTGCTGACCGCGAGTGGAGTCCGAGATAGGCATCGCGATCAACTGGAACTGGGCATTCCGAGCACGTTGGTCTCATCGCAATTCGCCGCGTTGTTGACCTATATACAGATACTGCGCGATTGGCCGCAGTCCACAGATTTTCCCTCTCAGGAAATGCGCCCGGAGCCGCCTGACTGGCTTTCAGAGCAAACCGAATAAATTTCAACCGATCACCCAAACCGCTCCCCGCGGTTTTTTTTCGCCTGGAGATTTCCCCATGCCCCACCGCCAAACCTACACCGTCCTAACCCCATTCCCGACTGGCAAAGGCCACTGGTCCGTCGTCGGTCAGGAACTGGAGTTGCTGGACGTCGAAGCATCCGCCCTGCGCACCGCCGGACGCCTGGAACTCACCAGCGTCCTGAACACCACCCCGGCCAAAAAGGCCGCCCCCAGAAGGCTGACTAATCATGGCTGAGGTTTTGAACTTCGAGCACAACGGCATCACCGTCAATGCGACTGAATCCCCCGAGGCCATGGGTGGCCTGGGCGATAACGTGATCGGGCTGGTCGGCACTGCGCCGAACGCCCATGCGTCGATCCCGAAAAACGCGCCGTTTCGTATCAACAGCTTCACCACCCAGGCGCTGTTGGACCCTACCGGCGCTGAAACCGGAACGCTCTTCCACGCGGTCTACCAGATCCTCAAAGTGGTGAAGGTGCCGGTCTATGTGGTGATCGTGGACGAGGGCGCTACCCCGGCGGACACCCTCAACAACGTGATCGGTGGCGACGAGCCGATCACCGGTCGCAAACTCGGCCTGGCTGCATTGGCCAGCGTGCCGGAAGACCTGACCATCATCGGTGCCCCCGGCTTTACCGGCACCAAAGCGGTCGCCGGCGAGTTCGCCGCGTTCGGCAAGCGCATCAAGGCCCGTGTGGTGTTGGACGGTAAAGACGCCAGCGTCGCCGACCAAGTGACCTACAGCGGCGAACTGGGCGGTGCCGACCTGGGTTTCGACCGCTGCCTGCTGGTGCACAACATGCCGTCGGTGTATTCCAAGGCAGCCAAGAAGAACGTGTTCCTGTCGCCGTCGTCCCTGGCCATCGCCGCGCTGGCCAAGGTCAAGCAGTGGGAAAGCCCAGGTAACCAGGTGACGTTCGCCGAGGACGTTTCCCGCGTGGTCGAGTACAACATCCTCGACACCTCCACCGAAGGCGATCTGCTCAACCGCTACGGCGTGAGCTACTACGCGCGCACCATCCTCGGCGGTTTCTCGTTGCTGGGTAACCGTTCCATCACCGGCAAGTTCATCAGCTACGTCGGCCTGGAAGATGCCATCAGCCGCAAGCTGGTCAAGGCTGGTCAGAAAGCCATGGCCAAGAACCTCACCAAGTCCTTCATGGACCAGGAGGTCAAGCGCATCAACGACTGGCTGCAAACCCTGGTGGCCGACGAAACCATTCCCGGCGGCACCGTGTACCTGCACCCGGAGTTGAACAGTGTCGAGAAGTACAAAAACGGCACCTGGTACATCGTCATCGACTACGGCCGCTACGCGCCGAACGAACACATGATTTATCAACTCAATGCCCGCGATGAAATCATCGAGCAGTTCCTGGAGGACGTTCTCTAATGTTTACCAACCGAGTCAGACAGGCCATTGCGGCCACCCTGCAAGGCCTGCCGTTGTCCGCGACGGTGGAGGAGTTCACCCCGCCGAAGATCGAGTTCGAGATGGAAGCCATGTCCGGCGGGCGGTTCATTGCCGAGGAAATGGCCAAAAGTGGCAAAGTGCTGGGCGCCAAGCTGATCCTGCAAGGTGCCGGGCCGCAGATCATGCTGGCCCTGGGGGTACGCCTGGGCGATGACATCCTGCTGAACGTGCGCGAGGCGGGCCAGGATCAGGACGGCAAGACCTACTTCACTTACCACACCGTCGGCGGCAAGCTCAAAACCCTGGAGGAAGCCAAGCTGAAAATGGGTGAGAAGGCCACCACGACGTTGGAGCTCGCCTGCCGGACTTACAGCCGTCTGGAAAACGGCGTCACGGTGATCGACATCGACGTGCGCACCCAGAAGTTTGTGCTCAATGGCGTCGACATCCTCGGCGATGCGCGTCGCGCAGTGCTGATGCCTTGACCACCCGGGGGCGGGCCTGCTCGCCCCCTTACTTCGCAAAAGGAATTGCCCCATGGCCTGGATGCCACCGCTGCACCGCCTGCTCTCGCCGATCACCGCCGACACTGGCGCGACGATCGAGCAGGTTCAACTCAAACCGCTGTACTACGCCGCGCAAAAGCTGCGCTGGCCCGGGCCGGTGAAGACGAGGACGACCAGTTCTTCGAATTGGCGAAACTCGCCACCGGCCTGTCGGAAAAAAGAACTCGACCAACTTATGCGCCCGGACTACGTCACCGTCGCCCAGTACGTGCATGAAATGTCGACACGTCCCACGTCGTTCTTCCTCGGCGAGCAAGAGGAATCAACCCACGAGCAGCCCGTCCAATTGCTGCTGCCATTCGACGCCGCCGGCCGTACCCACACCGCGCTCCCTCTGGAAATGCCTGCCTTGCGCGCCACCAAGGTGATGAAAAAACTCGCCACCGCCAAAGAACGCGCCGAATTCATCACTGCCCATTGCGCCGGCCTGATGATCCCCGACCTTGCCGGCCTGACCGTGCCCGACTGGACCGAATTGCAGGAGCGCATCGACGATTTTTTAAATCAACCGGCGGCCTTCTTTCGCAACGCGACATCGACGTAATCCTCGATGTGGTGCCGCTGGTTTACTCGGTAACGGAAGCGGAGATCCTGGAGTGGGACGCCGCAAAAGCATTGCGCCGCTACGACATCGCGATCACTCGCCTTGGCGTCAAACAGGAGTAGAGCGGGATGCAGGACAATCAATTTTCACTCAAGCTGACGGATGAGGATAAGCGTTGGCTGACTTATCCTGGCTTGGGCAGCAGTACAACTACTGACGCTGGGGGCATCACCGAAGCGCCAGCGCAAATAAGCCTTGCGCTAGCCAGCGCCAGCCTTGAAAGCAATAGTTTGAACGTTGAGCAAGTACGTCTGCGAGAGACTCTGGAAGCGCTCAACACTACCTTGTCCACCCTCAGTGATTCTCGTCTGACCACGGCGGGTGCAGCTTCCAACGATTCCTGGGTCGACAAGGGGCTGGAGGCGGGCGTCGCTGTCGGTAACTTTCTTGGAAAGGAACTGATGTCGAGCCTTTGGGATAAGGCCAAGGACAGGCTTTCGGGTAAAGCGCTTGACGCAGTTGCCGAGGAATATCCCCGCGCGGCCAAATGGCTTAAAGAGGATAAAGACAAGGATGCCAGCAGTAACGCGGGCTGCTGCATCAGGGATTTTTCCGCAGGATCTACCGGTGGCAGGAAGAACCCGCAGCGCGGTAAAAGTCGCAAAGGGCAAAAAAGCGCAGGTAAGGCAAAGCGTTCAGGCTCGGGCAAAAAAGGAGCGCGCCAGGGGCTTGGTTGCGTGAAGCTACCGACCGCGTGGGCAAGGTGATGTTCTCGGACTCACAGTCGAGCTTTCAGGCCGTGGCGTCGGCACCGCGTGGTTCGCCAAGCGTCTCTGGCTCCCGACTGGCGGGCGTCATGAGCCGGCTGGAGTCGGTAGGCGCCCGCCGTGTTGGTCCGCTGAGGTATGTCGACAGTGCGTTTGAAGTCATCCAAGGCGTACGCAACGGCGACGCCAATGCCGTTGGCGCCGGCCTCAGCACCAACGGCGGTGCCTGGGCCGGCGCCTCTGCTGGTGCGGCCATTGGCACGATGATTTTGCCTGGCGTTGGTACCGCTGTCGGTGGCGTTATCGGTGGCTTGCTGGGCGGTGAAGTCGGTACCTGGTTTGGTGACAAAATCTTCGCTCCAAGTGATCGTCTGTCGTCGCCCGACGCGGTGAGTAAGGAGCTCAACAGTGCCCGTACAGACAACGTGCAAGTGTCGATTGCCCCAAGCATCCAGATCACCGGCGTAAATCCTGCCGATGCCCAGCAGGTGGTCAACCAGGTGATCCAGGCCCTGCAATTTCAATGCATGCCGATGGTCACCGATTCCCTGGGTATCCGGCGTAATGCGGCACTGGCCGATCCAGGAGGTGATTGATGCGACAACAGATGGTGTTGGGCGATTTTATTTTTGGCTTGTCCCGGGGTTTGCCTATTCGTCGCTGGCCCGTAACAGTGACGGCGGCTGGTTGGACCTGGCGATTATCGCCAGTAAACCCCAATCGCGGCAGAACGGGCAGAAGCTGGAAAAACTGACCTTCGGCGGCACCGCCATGTACGCCGTGGGCATGCAGCGGCTCGATGAACTGCGTGCCCTGCAGAACCAGCGAGTGCCGTTGCCACTGGTCGATGGCATTGGCCGCAATTGGGGCCTGTGGCGGATCAATTCGGTGGCGGAAAAACAGAGCGGCGTCATCGATGACGGCACCGCCATGGTCATCGGCTGGACCCTGGTGCTGGAGGAATTCACCAATGCGTAAAGTGCGAAGTATTGCCGGTGATTCGGTCAACCTGCTGCTCTATCGCGAGTTGGGCCGTTGCGATGATGCGGCGGAAGAAACTCTATGGCGCTTGAACCCCGGGCTTGCCGAGTTTGGCCCGGTGCTGCCGGCTGGCGTGTGGGTGATCGTGCCGGAACTGTACGCGCGACCGAATGCCGCGCGCCCTGTTTTGGCTTGGGATTAAGGAGGTTGTATGGCACAGGGATTTACGCCAATCGTGGAGTTTTACGGTGCCAACGCGGCACTGCTTAATCAACGCATCATGCATTGGAAACACACCGACGCCGCCGGCATCGAGTCGGATCGGTTGGAGCTGACGCTCAACATCGAGGGGCTAGAAGGCCTGCCGAGCATGAGCGGCAAGATCGGCTTGCGCGTTGGTTATAAAGAGTCGGGGCTGGTGGAGAAGGGGCAGTTCGTCATTACGCAGCGAACCCCCGTGCTGTTCCCCATGCGCTTGATGATCGTCGCCACGGCGGCGCCTTTCAGCATGGAGGACCCCAGTGGCTACCGTCAGCGCCGTTCCGCCAGTTATGGGCCGACGACCCTGGGTGCGCTGTTTCGGCAACTGGTCGGACGGCATGGTTTTTCACCGCGTGTGGCGGCGTCCCTGGAAGGCATTGCAATTGCTCATGTCGACCAATCCAACGAAAGCGACATGGCCTTCATCACCCGTCTTGCCAAGCGCTATTGCGCGGTCACCAAGCCGTTTAACGAGTTGTATGTGTTGGCGGAAGCCGGGCAGGTCAAGTCGATTTCCCTTCAACAATTGCCGGAGGTGAAGTTGTCCGTGACCCAGGATAACCGTCCCGGCGACCAGGCCTTCATCACAGCTGTACTCAATGAGAAAACCCGCTCGAACTACCAAGGCAGTCGCGTCACCTGGTGGGACAGTGCCGCAGGCAAGCAACGCGTGGTTCAGATCGGGATCGCACCGTTCAAGACCTTGCGTCAACGCTGCCAGAACGAAGACGAGGCACGCGCCGTGGCCGAAGGTGAGTTGCGCCGGGTCGGACGTGAGGGCCTGGAACTGGTAATCGATTGCCCCGGCAACCCGTTGCTGGCCGCCGAAGGATTATTGCGGCTGGATGAAACCTGGCCTTCGTATATGCAGGGGCGATGGTCGATCACCAAAGTAGTCAATGAGGGCGACCCGGAGAAGGGTTATCGCAGTGCAATCACGGCAGGTGGATTGTCGATATAGCGCGTTTTCAGGAGAGGGTTCATGGTGGTAACACTGCCGCAATTGATTCAAATCATGCCTGGAGCCCGCTTGAGAGTGGGCATTTTTTGCCCGCGCTCAATGCGGCGTTTGCGCGATACGAGATCAACAGCGCCCAGCGCATTGCAGCTTTTCTCGCACAAATCGCCCATGAGTCCGGTGAGTTGCGTTACCTGCGTGAACTGGGCAGTGATCAGTATCTGAATCGGTATGACACCGGTGCTTTGGCCGCACGCTTGGGCAATACCCCCGAGGCGGATGGCGATGGCCAGCAGTACCGGGGGAGGGGACTGATCCAAGTGACGGGACGACGCAATTACCTGGCGTGCAGCCGGGCGTTGTTCGACGATGACCGGCTGCTGCAGCAACCGAAATTATTGGAGGTGCCGCAATGGGCGTGCGAGTCCGCCGCTTGGTTCTGGCAGAGCAACGGCCTTAACGAACTGGCCGACAAGGATCAGTTCACCACCATTACCCGGCGTATCAATGGCGGGCTCAATGGCTTGGAGGACCGTTTGCGGCTGTGGGCACGGGCGCGGGCGGTGTTATGCGTTCCACCTGCGCATTAGTCTCCTGATGCAATCTGTAACTTGCATGGTCGATGGGCTGCTGTAGGGTAGGCAAATTCCCCGCCTACTTCTGGAGACGACCGTGAAGGAAATCACTCAACTGGCTGCCGAACTGGGGCGCCGCCTGCAGGTGCTCAACGCCCACGTCACCACGGCCGAGTCATGCACCGGCGGCGGCATCGCGGAAGCTATCACACGGATTCCGGGGAGTTCGGCCTGGTTTGAGGCGGGCTATGTCACCTATTCCAATCGACAGAAAACCCGGCAATTGAATGTGCCGGAAACCTTGTTTCCAAAAGTCGGGGCTGTCAGCCAGGACGTGGTGGAGGCGATGGTTCGTGGCGCCCAGGAGAAAAAGCCTGGCGCGGTTTGCCGTGGCGGTCAGCGGTGTGGCGGGCCCGGACGGCGGCTCGCCGGACAAACCGGTGGGCACCGTTTGGCTGGCCTTTGGTGTGGGCGAGGAGGTGACAGCCGAGTTGCAGCACTTCACGGGTAACCGCGATGAGGTCCGCCGACAAACGGTAAAGGCCGCGCTAGAGGGCTTGTTACGACGAGCTGCAGCAGAAATAGAAAATCAGGGGTAGGCGATTTCTGATCTTTGTGGAACAATACTGTCTACTTATACAGGTGTTGGCCGTCAGGCCTTATTGATTACGTGAGGACTTTAATGGACGACAACAAGAAGAAAGCCTTGGCTGCGGCCCTGGGTCAGATCGAACGTCAATTCGGCAAGGGTGCCGTAATGCGTATGGGCGATCACGACCGTCAGGCGATCCCGGCTATTTCCACTGGCTCTCTGGGTCTGGACATCGCGCTCGGCATTGGCGGCCTGCCAAAAGGCCGTATCGTTGAAATCTACGGTCCTGAATCTTCCGGTAAAACCACCCTGACCCTGTCGGTGATTGCCCAGGCACAAAAAATGGGCGCCACCTGCGCGTTCGTCGACGCCGAGCACGCCCTGGACCCTGAATACGCCGGCAAGCTGGGTGTCAACGTTGACGACCTGCTGGTTTCTCAGCCGGACACCGGTGAGCAAGCCCTGGAAATTACCGACATGCTGGTGCGCTCCAACGCCATCGACGTGATCGTGGTCGACTCCGTGGCAGCCCTGGTACCGAAGGCTGAAATCGAAGGCGAAATGGGTGACATGCACGTGGGCCTGCAAGCCCGTCTGATGTCCCAGGCGCTGCGTAAAATCACCGGTAACATCAAGAACGCTAATTGCCTCGTTATCTTCATCAACCAGATCCGTATGAAGATCGGCGTGATGTTCGGCAGCCCGGAAACCACTACCGGTGGTAACGCGCTGAAGTTCTACGCTTCGGTCCGTCTGGATATCCGCCGTACTGGCGCGGTGAAGGAAGGTGACGAGGTTGTTGGTAGCGAAACCCGCGTTAAAGTCGTGAAGAACAAAGTGGCCCCGCCTTTCCGTCAGGCTGAGTTCCAGATTCTCTACGGCAAGGGCATCTACCTGAACGGCGAGATGATCGACCTGGGCGTACTGCACGGCTTCGTCGAAAAATCTGGTGCTTGGTACGCCTACAACGGCAGCAAGATCGGCCAGGGCAAGGCCAACTCGGCCAAGTTCCTCGCGGACAACCCGGATATCGCCGCCACGCTTGAGAAGCAAATTCGCGACAAGCTGCTGACCGCAGCACCAGACGTGAAAGCTGCTGCCAACCGCGAGCCGGTTGAAGAAGTCGAAGAAGCCGACACCGACATCTGATCTCAACGATGACAGTTGTACTGGATACACTCGTCGCCGTCCGGCGCACTGCAATGGACCTGCTCGCTCGCCGCGAGCATGGTCGAGTCGAGCTGACGCGCAAACTGCGTCAGCGCGGCGCAGAACTCGAAATGATCGAAACCGCCCTCGACCGTTTGACGGAAGAAGGGCTGCTGTCGGAATCCCGTTACCTCGAAAGCTTTGTCTCCTACCGAGCTCGCTCTGGCTACGGCCCCGCGCGGATTCGCGAAGAACTGAGCCAACGCGGCCTGCAACGCGCTGATATCGACCTCGCCCTGCGTGAGTGCGGAATCAGTTGGCAGTCGCAGTTGGAAGACACCTGGCGTCGCAAGTTCTCTGGCCATCTGCCTATCGATGCTAAAGAGCGTGCGAAACAGGGACGCTTCCTGAGTTATCGCGGATTCTCGATGGAGATGATCAGCCGCCTATTGAGCGGCCGCGACATGGACGACTGAACACCAGCCGTTCACTACAAAAAGCCCCGCCTGCATCTCTGCAGGCGGGGCTTTTATTACAAACTCAAAAAATCACGCCGTCTCCGGCGCCAACCGCTGCTGCGCCTTCCCTGAGCCTGCGCCCAGTTCTCCGGCAAGTTGATGTAATCCACCAACTCCCGCAACCGGCCTTGATCTCGCCCGTTGAAGTTGAATACCAACCGCGTCAAATGGCTGAACTTCGGCTCATCATGCTCCTCACCGGTATAGGCCAATTGCTGGAACTCCCCGCTCAATCGCAGGCTGGCGTACTCGCTCTGCAGATGGGCCAACGCCCGATCGCTAAGCGCATGATGCATACGCACTACAAACTCACGTTTCAACCAGCGCGTGGAATGGAAGTTGGCATAGAACCGGTTGATCTCTTCCACTGCCTCTTCTGCGCTGTACACCAGCCGCACCAGCTTGAGGTCGGTGGGCAGGATGTAGCGGTTGGCTTCCAGTTGGCTGCGGATAAAGTCCAGGGCGCCTTGCCAAAATCCGCCGCCGGGTGCATCCAGCAACACCACGGGCACCAGAGGACTCTTGCCGGTCTGGATCAGGGTCAGCACTTCCAGCGCCTCATCCAGTGTGCCGAAGCCGCCTGGGCACAACACCAATGCATCGGCCTCTTTGACGAAGAACAGCTTGCGGGTGAAGAAGAAGTGGAACGACAGCAGGTTCTCGGTGCCATCGATGGTCGGGTTGGCATGTTGCTCGAACGGCAGGGTGATATTGAACCCCAGGCTATGCTCCAGGCCGGCGCCTTCGTGGGCGGCCGCCATGATCCCGCCGCCGCCGCCGGTGATCACCATCAGGTCCGATTGCGCGAGCAATGCGCCGACTTCTCGGGCCAAGGCATACAGCGGGCTTTCGATGGGGGTGCGCGCCGAGCCAAACACCGTGACTTTACGGCGTCCTTTGAATTGCTCCAGTACGCGAAAGGCGTTATCCAGTTCTCGGACAGCCTGCAACGTGATTTTGGCATTCCAGCGGCTGCGGTCGTCCTTGGCCATGCGTAGCACGGTGAGGATCATGTCGCGATAAAGAGGGATGTTCGGGCTGTTGGGAGCGATCAGCTGGAGTTGCGTTTCGACCTGCTGCGTGAGGTCGGCCCCGTTTTCTTCAAAAAGCTGGAGCAGGCGGTCATTCGGTTCGTAAGGCATTCAACGTCTCCTTCTTACAGGGCCCGGGTGGCCGACGAGCCATTCGCCGGAGCTACAACACTGCATGTGTCGCTGCTTGCCGCAGGGGGCAACCTTCTTTGCCCTGAAATTGTTACAGAACAGCATGAAAAGCGCTGTGAATGAATAGTTGGGATGACTTGATCATGGGCCGGAAAACCCTTGGCTGGCAACCGCTTATTGGTCGCCTGATACGCAGTCTAGCCTGCAGGGAGGAGTTGATGCGGGGCGTGCGCGCCACCGGACGGTAGCGCGCGAAGGTTCAGTCTTTACTTTTTCTTCTTGGCTGCAGCCGGCGCGGGGCAATCGGCTTCAACAAACTTGACCGACGCTACAGGGCGGTTGGTCTTGTTCTCGGTGATTTCATAGCGCATCACTGCTCCCTTGGCCATTAACTCGCGGTAGCCCTTGTTCAAGCACACGCTTTGGCCCAGTTGGAAATACACGGCCTTGGGATTGGCGCGCATCTGCTCGGCGCGATCTGGCTGCACACTGAGGTGATCGATCAACTGCATGCCTTCGACGGTGTAGGCGACTTCCAGGGTTTTTTCGTCAATTTCCCGTGGCAGGTCCTTGTTGCTTTCAGCCGCGACGCTTTGCAGCTTGCGGTTCATTTGGGCCTCCAGCAGCGAGGCCGCCTGGGCGCCCACGGGCAATACCAGCGCAAGCGCGATGGATGGGGCGGCAAGACGCAGCATGGAACGCAGCATGAAACTCTCCTGATTCGGTTACTGGTGCATAGACCAGCCACTGCGCTGTGCGTTCAGTGGCGCGCAATTATAGGTGACCCCTTGCCACTACAGCCAGGCGTATCGCTGGTAAACTGCGGCCCTTAAACCCTCCACGAGTTTTCACCGTGTCGATTTACCCTTCCCAGCGGCGCACCCGATGAGCCACGCCGTCTCCCGCCTGCGCACCCAACGCCTGGCCCGTGCCGTCAGGCCGTTTCTTAATCGTGGTTCGCGTGCCGAGCGTTGCCCCGGTTGCCGAGTGATCCCCGAGTATTGCCTGTGTGCCTGGCGACCCAAGGTCGAGGCCAGGTCCGCCATGTGCCTGTTGATGCACGATGTCGAGCCGATGAAACCGAGCAATACCGGCTGGCTGATCGCTGACGTGGTCGACGACACCACCGCATTCGCCTGGTCGCGCACCGAGGTTGACCCCGACTTGCTGACCTTGCTGGCCGACCCGCAATGGCAGCCCTATATCGTATTTCCCGGTGAGTTTGTCGCCCCCGAACGTGTGGTCAGCGAAGTGCAGGTGGTGGAGGGCAAGCGCCCGTTGTTTATCCTGCTTGATGGCACTTGGAGCGAAGCGCGCAAAATGTTCCGCAAAAGCCCGTATCTGGAACACTTGCCGGTACTGAGCCTGGCCCCTGAGCAACTGTCGCGCTACAAATTGCGGCGCTCCAAGCGCGATGACCATTTCTGTACCGCCGAAGTCGCCGCCCTGTGCCTGGAACTGGCCTCCGACGAGACTGCCAGCGAAGTACTGGATGCCTACCTCGACGTCTTCAGCACCCATTACCTGGCGGCCAAGTTCCAGTTGCCGCTGGACGTGGAGGACGCTGTGCATCGGCGTCTTGCGCCCTATATACCGGCGCTATAACCAGACGACGTTTGCATGATGGCACCGCATGCGCGTAACCCGCTAAAATGCCCACTGGCGTAGTGCTTGACCCTCCAGGCTACGCTGGGCATGCTGGGCGCCGATTGGGGCGTAACCGTGAATTTTCGACGTCGTTTCAACTGCTTTTGACGTCGGACTTGCCCTGTGGCAATGGCTGCCTGGCCATCGCCTTGTGTACTGGTGAACGCTGAACCCATCAGCGTTCCCATAAAAAACAGGATCATTTAATCAATGGCCACATACGAAATCCTGATAGCCGATGACCACCCGCTGTTTCGCAGCGCTCTGCATCAAGCAGTGACCCTGGGCCTCGGCCCGGACGTGCGCCTGGTCGAAGTTGCCAGCATTGCCGAGCTGGAAGCCCGCCTTACCGAAAAATCCGATTGGGACCTGGTGCTGCTCGACCTGAACATGCCCGGTGCCTATGGTTTCTCCGGGCTGGTCTTGTTGCGCGGGCAATACCCGCAAATTCCCGTCGTGATGGTCTCGGCTCAGGAAGAAGCCGACGTGGTGGTGCGCTCCAAGGAGTTTGGCGCCAGTGGGTTCATTCCAAAGTCCAGCGCCATGGAAGATATCCAGAAAGCGGTGCGAACCGTGCTTGATGGCGATGTGTCCTGGCCACCGCAGGCGTTTGAAGAAATCAACGTCTCCGACGAAGCCAAGGCCGCCCGTGATGGCCTGGCGAGCCTGACGCCCCAGCAATTCCGTGTGCTGACCATGGTCTGCGAAGGGTTGCTGAACAAGCAGATTGCCTACGAGTTGAGCGTGTCGGAAGCGACCATCAAGGCTCATGTCACGGCGATTTTTCGCAAGCTGGGCGTGCGTACCCGCACTCAGGCGGCGCTGCTTCTGCAACAACTTGAGTCAATTTCGCAGCATTAAGATGTAACCGATTCACGCTTTTTTGACTTTGCGTGATCTAGCTTCCCCACTCCTTTAGTTCAGTTGCCTACGTCTATGTCGCCTTTCAAGGGTCAAACCGGTATCAAACGTATCTTCAATGCAGGGGCTACTCCCTGGATGGCCTGCGTGCAGCTTTTACCGGCGAGGCGGCATTCCGTCAGTTGGTGTTGCTCAACGTCATCCTGATCCCGCTGAGCTTTTTCCTGCACGTCAGCCGGGTCGAGCGTGCGTTGCTGATCGCGGTCTGCCTGTTGGCCCTGATCGTCGAGTTGCTTAATTCGGCGGTGGAAGCGGCGATTGACCGGATTTCCCTGGACCGTCACCCCCTGTCCAAAAACGCCAAGGACATGGGCAGTGCCGCACAATTTGTGGCATTGACCATGATTACCCTGGTGTGGGCCGTGATCCTGATCTAGCCCTCAGGCAATGCTCGGCAGCACGATCTCGTCGCTGCGCTGAACCCCGGCGGTGAAGGCGCGGCACAGTTCCAGGAACTCGCGCATTGCCGAGGTCTGGTACTTCTGTTTATGCCAGATGAAGTAAAACTGCCGGGCCAGGTCCAAGTCCGGGGTTTCCACCGGCACCAGGCTGCCACGGCGGAATGCATCGCGCAGTGCCAGCCGTGAAATGCAGCCAATCCCCAACCCTGACTCCACTGCCCGTTTGATCGCCTCGGTATGCTCCAGCTCCAGCCGGATATTCAGCGCGCTACGGTGATGGCGCATGGCCTGGTCGAACGTCAGGCGCGTGCCAGAGCCCTGTTCCCGCAGGATCCACGCCTCATGGGTCAACTCGTCCATGCTCGCCACGCCACGCTTGGCCAGGTGATGTTGCGGGGCGCAAAACACCACCAGTTCATCTTCCACCCAGGTTTGTACCTCGATATCGGGGTGGCTGCAGTCGCCTTCGATTAGACCCAGGTCAATTTCGTAGTGAGCAACTTGGTGCACGATATGAGCAGTGTTTTGTACATGCAGCTTCACCTGACTCTCGGGGTGCTGCTGCATGAAGCTGCCGATCAGCAGGGTGGCCAGGTAGTTGCCGATGGTCAGGGTGGCGCCGACCGCCAGGGAGCCAAAGCCGGACTTGCCGTTGAGCAGGTCCTCGATCTCCTTGGCCTGGTCCAGCAGCGCGACCGCCTGCGGCAGCAACTGATGACCAAGGGCGTTGAGGCTCAAGCGCTTGCCCGCGCGGTCGAATAATTGGCAGCTGGATTGACGCTCCAGCTCGGTGATCGAGGTGCTGGCGGCGGATTGAGATAAGGCCAGAAGGCCAGCAGCGCGCGAGACGCTTTCCTGCTGGGCGACGGCGACGAAGACTTGCAGTTGACGGAGAGTAAATCGCATATCGATATAACCGATAACCCTTATCTTAATAATCCAGTTAACAGATATTGTCGCCGCCATTAGAATGCTGTGCAATTGCGCATCTATCTTTGTGGCGCAGACCCATTTCCAGGAGTCCCCCGTACATGAGCAACATGAACCACGAGCGTGTCCTCAGTGTTCATCACTGGAACGACACTCTGTTCAGCTTCAAGTGCACCCGTGATCCGGGCCTGCGCTTCGAGAACGGTCAGTTCGTGATGATCGGCCTGCAACAGCCCAACGGCCGCCCGCTCATGCGCGCTTACTCCATTGCCAGCCCGAATTGGGAAGAGCATTTGGAGTTCTTCAGCATCAAGGTCCCGGATGGCCCGCTGACTTCCCAATTGCAGCACTTGAAGGAAGGCGACGAGATCATCATCAGCAAAAAACCGACAGGCACCCTGGTGCTTGACGATTTGAAGCCGGGCAAACACCTGTACTTGCTCAGCACCGGCACTGGCCTCGCACCTTTCATGAGTGTGATCCAGGACCCGGAAACCTACGAGCGCTTTGAAAAAGTGATCCTGTGCCACGGCGTGCGTTACGTCAACGAAGTCGCCTACCGCGAATTCATCACCGAGCATCTGCCGCAGAACGAGTTCTTCGGTGAAGCCCTGCGTGAAAAGTTGATCTACTACCCGACCGTGACCCGCGAGCCGTTCGAAAACGAAGGCCGCCTGACCGACCTGATGCGCAGCGGCAAGCTGTTCACCGACATCGGCCTTCCACCGATCAACCCTGAGGACGACCGCGCCATGCTGTGCGGTAGCCCAAGTATGT
Organism: Pseudomonas poae; assembly: GCA_004000515.1. Lineage (GTDB taxonomy): Bacteria > Pseudomonadota > Gammaproteobacteria > Pseudomonadales > Pseudomonadaceae > Aquipseudomonas > Aquipseudomonas cremoris. The sequence continues at coordinate 7,301,626 of CP034537.1, read as the reverse complement.
TGGATGAAACTAGCGAAGTGCTGAACAGCTTCGGCCTGAAAGTTTCGCCACGCATGCGTGAGCCGGGTGACTATTTGATCGAGCGTGCGTTCGTCGAGAAGTAAACACCGATACAAAAAAATGTGGGAGCTGGCTTTTGTGGGAGCTGGCTTGCCTGCGATGCAGACGCCTCGGTTATTCAGTTGAATCGAGGTGATGTTATCGCAGGCAAGCCAGCTCCCAACAAGCGGCTCCACAGTTGTTTCTGGTGTTTATCCGGCTGGAAGCACTTCCAGCACACAAATCAGCCCGCCTCGGGATAGTGCCACCGCACATCCACATCCCAAAACTGCGCGCCATACTCACGCTCAGGCCCAGGCGTTTGATACGCCGGCCGCGGGTCTTACGCCAAGCACTGCTCAATCAACGCCACCAACGGCTCATCCAGCCGCTGAGCATGGCTTTGTGCCTGATGCAGCGCGGTCTTCAGCCACTGCACGGGAATCAACGTAGGGGCGCCACTGGCCATGTCGTTGGTGGCGGTGTCGATGATGTCTGCGTACGGCACATACGGCTTGATATCCAGCACCGGCGTGCCATCGAGCAGGTCGATCCCGGAAATCCACAGCTTGCCAGGCTCCACCTTGTCCAACTTCACCACCGATTGGCCAATGCCATTGGGCCGGTGTGTCGCACGGGTGGCAAACACGCCCATAGACGTATTGCCGCCCAGGCGCGGTGGGCGCACCTTCAGGCGTGGCTTGTCTTCCAGGGCTTGGTGGAACAGAAACAGCAGCCACACATGGCTGACTTGCTCCAAGCCCTGCACTGCCTCGCCGCCGTCAAACGGCGCCACCAACTCCAGCACGCCACGGGCGGCGGGCGCCAATTGCGGCTGACGCGGGATGGCGAACTTCTCCTTGAAACAGGAACGTACGAAACCGACGGGCGAGACGTTGTAACGCATGGCTTAGGTGCGAACCCGCAAGGTCAGGCCCTTGAGGAAATTACGCAGCAACTGATCGCCACACGTGCGGTAGTTGGTGTGGCCGAACTTGCGGAACAGCGCGCTCAGCTCTGGCTTGGACACCGGAAACTCGGCGGCCTTGAGGATGGCATGCATGTCGTCTTCTTTCAGTTCGAAGGCGACGCGCAGCTTCTTGAGGATGATGTTGTTGGTTACTGGGGTTTCGATCGGCTGCGGTGGACGGCTTTCGTCCTTGCCGCGCTTGAAGATCACCAGGCCGTCGAGGAAGTGCGCCATGACATCATCCGGGCAGAACACGAAGCCTTCTTCCTCATCTTTCTTGAGGTAGGTCAGCAAGTCTTCCTTGGTTACGTCCATGCCGCCGAGCTTGATGATCTCGACCATCTTGTTGTCGCTGATGTCGAGCATGTAGCGCACGCTGCGCAGTACGTCGTTGTGAATCATGGTGGGCAATCCTGGTATTCAACTGGGGACACCGCCGAATCAGGCGGTGTCGAAAAAAGGGGAGCGGCTTAGAACTTCTCTTTGCCGGACAGGTAACGCCATTGGCCGACCGGCACTTTGCCGATGGACACGCCGCCGATGCGGATGCGGCGAATGGCGATGACCTTGAGGCCAACCGCTTCGCAGAACAGTGCGATGACGCCCGGCTGCGGGTTTTTCAGCGCAAAACGCAGGCGGTTTTCGTTCTGCCAGCTGGCTTTGACCGCCGGCAGTTCCTTGCCTTTGTACGTCAGGCCGTGGTTGAGGCGGTTGAGGCCGTGGGCAACCATGTCGCCTTCGACTTCCACCACGTATTCCTGCTCGATCTTGGCGGCATCGGCGGTCAACTTGCGCAGGATCTTCCAGTCCTGGGTAAATACCAACAGGCCGCTGGCCTTGGCTTGCAGGTCGGCACTGGCGGTCAGGCGCAGGAAGTGGCCCTTGAGCGGGCGCTTGCCGAAGCGGTGTTCTTCGGACAAGGTCTCCGCGCTGATGGTGGCCAGCGCGGTCTCGGCATCCACGCCGGCAGGGGCGTGCAGCAGGATGGTCACTGGCTCTGGCGCGGTGGCCTTGGCTTCTGGGTCGAGTTCGACCTTCTGGGTGGTGACCTTGAACTGCGGCTCGTCGATCACTTCACCGTCCACCGAGACCCAGCCGCCTTCGATAAACAGCTCAGCCTCCCGACGGGAGCAACCGACCAGTTCGATAAGGCGTTTGGAGAGGCGTATGGGGTCAGTCATGACAAGGGCCGTAACAAAAGGGGGCAGCTATTGTACCTGTGTGGGGCCGGTTAATCCCGGCTCCATTTCAATTAGCCCTGTCGAGCTTGTTGCTGCACTTGGCGCAAACGCATATGCAGCAACGGATAAGGTTGCCCCAGACCGTCATGCTCCGTACGTCCGACCACCTCGAACCCTTGCTTGAAGTAAAAGCCCAGCGCCTGGGGGTTCTGCTCGTTGACGTCCAGTTCATCGGCATTCATGTGCTCAATCGCGTAACGCAGCAATTGCCGGCCCAAGCCTTCGCCCCTGTGCTGTGGGTCGATAAACAGCATCTCCACCTTACCCGCCGCCACCCCGGCAAAACCGGTGATGCGCTGGCGCAGATCCTTGGTGCAGATCAACATCACCGAATCCAGATAGCGTGTCAGCACCAGGTTTTTCAGCAACACGATGTAGCTGTCCGGCAGGAAGTCATGGGTCGCGCGTACCGAGTCTTCCCAGATTTGCGCCAAGTGCGTGTAGTCGCTGGTTTTAGGTGTGTGGATAACCGAATGCTGACGCATGCCCGCTGCCCCTTGCCTTGATGTGCGCTGATGGGCAAAACGATAGACCTAAAAAAGCCCCGCATCTTGTCCAGAGGCGGGGCTTTTTTAAATCTTTACAGATTTAGTCGCGCTTTTCGGCCCACAAGTCGTACTCGTCGGCATCCGTCACGGTGCACCAGACCTTGTCGCCTGGCTTCAAACCGCTGGCATCGTCGATAAACACGTTACCGTCGATCTCCGGCGCATCGAAGAAGCAACGGCCCACTGCGCCTTGCTCGTCGACTTCGTCGATCAGCACTTCGATTTCCTTGCCGATGCGCAGTTGCAAACGTGCCGAGCTGATCGCCTGTTGATGCGCCATGAAGCGCTCCCAACGGTCTTGCTTGACGTCGTCTGGCACTACGGCCAGGTCCAGCAGGTTGGCTGGTGCGCCTTCAACCGGCGAATACTGGAAGCAACCGACGCGGTCCAGCTGTGCTTCGGTCAACCAATCCAGCAGGTACTGGAAGTCTTCTTCGGTTTCGCCGGGGAAGCCGACGATGAAGGTGGAGCGGATGATCAGCTCTGGGCAGATCTCGCGCCAGTTCTTGATGCGTGCCAGGGTCTTGTCTTCAAAGGCTGGGCGTTTCATCGCCTTGAGCACTTTGGGGCTGGCGTGCTGGAACGGAATGTCCAGGTACGGCAGGATCTTGCCGGCAGCCATCAACGGGATCAGTTCGTCCACGTGCGGGTACGGGTAAACGTAGTGCAGGCGCACCCACACACCCAGGCTGCTCAAGGCTTCGCAGAGTTCGGTCATGCGGGTTTTCACCGGCGCGCCGTTCCAGAAACCCGTGCGGTATTTCACGTCGACGCCGTAGGCGCTGGTGTCCTGAGAGATCACCAGTAGCTCTTTCACGCCGGATTTGACCAGGCGCTGTGCCTCGTCCAGCACATCACCGACTGGCCGGCTGACCAGCTTGCCGCGCATCGACGGGATGATGCAGAAGCTGCAGCTATGGTTGCAGCCTTCGGAAATCTTCAGGTACGCGTAGTGACGCGGGGTCAGCTTGATGCCCTGTGGCGGCACCAGGTCGATCAGCGGGTTGTGGTCCTGACGCGGCGGCACCACTTCGTGCACGGCGTTGACCACCTGCTCGTACTGCTGTGGACCGGTCACGGCCAGCACGCTCGGGTGCACGTTGCGGATATTGCCTTCTTCCACACCCATGCAGCCGGTCACGATGACCTTGCCGTTTTCCTTGATGGCCTCGCCGATCACTTCCAGGGACTCCGCCTTGGCCGAGTCGATGAAGCCGCAGGTGTTGACCACCACCACGTCGGCGTCCTGGTAGGTGGACACAACGTCATAGCCTTCCATACGCAGCTGCGTGAGGATGCGCTCGGAGTCGACCAGAGCCTTCGGGCAACCCAGGAAACAAAAGCCAACCTTGGGGTTGGCTTTTGCGATGGTGGTGGACATGTCTAACCTCGGTATTGAATGACGCCGCCAGTCGGGCACGACAAAGCGGTAGACGGGCACTTGGTGTGCCTCTGATCAAAAAAGTGCGCAATTCTAGCGACGGGCAACGCACTTGACCAGCTTTATGCAGGGAAATGCGACGAGTGCTGCGCTATGCTTCGCGCCGTTGCGCACGGGGAAAACCCCGGGGTCAATAAAACGTCTGTTACGAGAAGTAAAACAGCGCATGCTAGTGTCAGCTTAGACGCGCTGTTTATAAAAGACCTCAGGTCAAAGGGCAGGAGTGGTTGATGGGTCAGGCAAGTAGTCCGGCGGCAGGCGCCGAGCATTCCACCGCAAAGCCGATTGGCATGCTGGTGGCAGCGGTCGGGGTGGTTTACGGCGATATCGGGACCAGCCCGCTCTACACCCTTAAAGAGGTGTTCAACGGCGGTTATGGAGTGCAAGTCAACCATGACGGCGTCTTGGGGATTTTGGCGCTGATCTTCTGGTCGCTGATCTGGGTGGTCTCCATCAAGTACATGCTGTTTGTACTGCGCGCCGACAACCAAGGCGAAGGCGGCATCATGGCCCTTACTGCACTGGCGCGACGGGCGGCGGGGGAGCGCAAGAAGCTGCGTAGCTTTCTCGTGGTGTGTGGCCTGTGCGGGGCGGCGCTGTTCTACGGTGACAGCATGATCACCCCGGCGATTTCTGTATTGTCCGCCGTTGAGGGGCTGGAGTTGGCCTTCGACGGACTGGAAAAGTGGGTCGTGCCTATCGCCCTGGTGGTGCTGGTGGCGTTGTTCCTGATCCAGAAGCACGGTACCGATCACATCGGCAAGCTGTTCGGGCCGGTCATGGTGACGTGGTTCCTGGTGCTGGGTGGCCTCGGCGTGTATGGCATCACACTGCATCCTGAAGTGCTCAGCGCCATCAATCCAATGTGGGCCGTGCGTTTCTTCGAGGCTCATCCGGGCATTGGCGTGGCCATCCTCGGCGCGGTCGTGCTGGCTCTGACCGGCGCCGAAGCGTTGTACGCCGACATGGGGCACTTCGGTCGCAAACCCATCGCACGCGCCTGGTTCATGCTGGTGCTCCCCGCGCTGGTGCTTAACTATTTTGGCCAGGGCGCGATGCTGCTCGGCGACCCGGAAGCCGCACGTAACCCGTTCTACCTGCTGGCGCCGAGCTGGGCGCTGATCCCGCTGGTGGTGTTGTCCACCCTGGCGACGGTGATTGCCTCCCAGGCGGTCATCTCCGGCGCATTCTCGCTGACGCGCCAGGCGATCCAGTTGGGTTACATCCCGCGCATGCATATCCAGCACACCTCCAGTGCCGAACAAGGCCAGATCTATATCGGCGCGGTGAACTGGTCGCTGATGGTCGGGGTAATTTTGCTGGTGTTGGGCTTCGAGTCCTCCAACGCGTTGGCGTCGGCCTACGGCGTAGCGGTAACCGGTACCATGCTGATGACCACGATCCTGGTGTCGGCGGTCATGCTGCTGCTCTGGAAATGGCCGCCGATACTGGCGGTGCCGGTTCTGGTCTGCTGCCTGTTGGTGGACGGCCTGTACTTTGCCGCCAACGTGCCGAAGATCATCCAGGGCGGTGCCTTCCCGGTACTGGCGGGGATTGTGCTGTTTGTGCTGATGACCACCTGGAAACGCGGCAAGCAATTGCTGGTGGACCGCCTCGACGAAGGCGGCCTGCCGCTGCCGATCTTTATCAGCAGTATCCGCGTGCAACCGCCCCATCGCGTACAGGGTACGGCGGTGTTCCTCACGGCGCGCCCGGACGCGGTGCCCCACGCGCTGTTGCACAACCTGCTGCACAACCAGGTGCTGCATGAGCAAGTGGTGTTGCTGACGGTGGTCTACGAGGATATTCCGCGTGTACCTGCTGCACGGCGTTTCGAGGTGGATTCCTACGGTGAAGGGTTCTTCCGTGTGATCCTGCACTTCGGCTTTACCGACGAGCCGGACGTGCCCGAGGCGCTGAAGCTGTGTCACCTCGATGACCTGGATTTCAGCCCGATGCGCACCACCTACTTCCTCAGTCGCGAGACGGTGATTGCGTCGCGCATCAAGGGCATGGCGCGTTGGCGCGAAGGTTTGTTCGCGTTCATGTTGAAGAACGCCAACGGTAACCTGCGTTTCTTCAAACTCCCGGTAAACCGGGTGATCGAGCTGGGCACCCAGGTCGAAATGTAAGCGGTTGCTGCACGGGAGCCGGCAATCGGCTCCCGCTTTCCGATCTGAACCCTGTGCAATCCACCGTTGTCGACTAGGCTCTAAGCACTGTTGAACAGTGCCCACAGAACCAGAAGAGGTGCGCCATGAGTCAGCTGCTCGAACCCTATACCCTGCGCCAATTGACCCTGCTCAATCGCATAGCGGTGTCGCCGATGTGCCAATACTCCGCTGAAGAAGGCCTGGCCAATGATTGGCACCTGGTGCACCTTGGCAGCCGTGCCGTGGGCGGTGCCGGGCTGATTTTTACCGAAGCCACCGCCGTGACCGCCGATGGCCGCATCACTGCCCAGGACCTTGGACTGTGGAACGACGCCCAGATCGAGCCGCTGCAACGCATCACTCGGTTTATCGCGGCCCAAGGTGCAGTGGCTGGGATTCAACTGGCCCACGCCGGGCGCAAGGCCAGCACTCATCGGCCGTGGATCGGCAAGCACGGCAGCGTCAAACCGGGCGACGGCGGTTGGGTGCCGGTGGGACCTTCGCCGATTGCCTTCGACCCCAACCACACGCAGCCCAAGCCATTGGATGAAGGGCAGATCCAGCAAGTGATCGCCGACTTTGTCGCGGCCGCCAAGCGCGCATTGACCGCCGGTTTCGAGGTGGTCGAAATCCACGCCGCCCATGGGTACCTGCTGCATCAGTTCCTCTCGCCCATCAGCAACCAGCGTCAGGATCAGTACGGTGGTTCGTTTGAAAACCGCATCCGTCTGGTGCTGCAAGTGACCCAGGCCGTGCGTGCAGCCTGGCCGCAGGAGCTGCCACTGTTTGTGCGGGTGTCGGCCACCGACTGGGTGGAAGACGGCTGGAACCCTGATGAAACCGTGGAACTGGCGCGCCGCCTGAAAGACCTCGGCGTGGACTTGATCGACGTATCCTCCGGAGGCACCGCCGCCAATGCCGAGATCCCCACCGGCCCTGGCTACCAGACCCGCTTCGCCGAACGTGTGCGTAAAGAGTCGGGTATCGCCACCGGCACCGTCGGCATGATCACCGAACCGGCCCAGGCCGAGCACATCTTGCGCACCTGCCAGGCCGACATCATCTTCCTGGCCCGGGAACTGTTGCGTGATCCGTACTGGCCATTGCATGCCGATGATGACCTTGGCGGACGCAAGGCAATCTGGCCGGCGCAGTATCAACGGGCGACTCATCGCGACCAGCCGATTCACGAGTCTGACCTGAGGGATTGAGCCTACAGAAGCTGCACCAGAACCCACCCTGATCCGGTGGGTTTTTTCTGTGCAGCGCAGTGAGACTGCGCTGTAGGTATTTATAACCGATGAAACTATTTAAGTGATTACTCTAAAAAAACGCACGCTTGGCGAGATCGTTTCTACGCTTAGGGTAAGTCTGATTTCTGGCCCAGGGAGTCAGTCTGTTTGTTCACGGAGGCATTGCGCTTCACGGGATGCAGGTGGTGGGCACCAGGAGTGTTTGATTGATATCAGGAGTAGCAGTCCATGGCCAAGTCCTTTGGTGTGGCGGGTGCAGTGGCGTCATTTATTACCCGCAGGTTGTCCTTGCGTGGCCGCAGGTTGAGTCTGGAAGAAGCTGAGTTGGTGGAGCAATACCGTGCGCTGACCGAGAGTGACCAGGTGGCGATGCGGTACCTGATTGGGGCGATGAAGAGTGTGTCGCGGTTCTGAGCCACCCTTAAAAAAATGTGGGAGCAGATCTGCTCCCACATTCATTGGCATCAGGTGTACTTGCGCTGCTCCGGTGCCGGCGGGAAGTACTGGTACAACCAGGTCTCACTCAGGGTGCGATCCTGGGTGCGGATAAACAGGCGCAGCTCCACTGGCTCCACGCTGTCGCTGGTCGGGTACCAGTCAAACAGGATGCGGTAGCCCTTGATGTTGTCGAGCACCAGCACGCTGAAATCCTTCACCTGGCCGTGGGAGCAGGTCACCACCGGCTCGATCCCGGTGCCGGCCGGCAGGCGGTCCAGGCCACCGCCCTTGAAGTCCACGGCAAAACGACGGGCCCATACTTCGGGGTAATGTTCGCCCGGTGCCCAGCCTTCGGTGAAGCCGCCCATGCCGGAACGGGTCGCATCGACCTGTGCCAACGGCGTGCTCACCGGCGGCAGGGCGCTCCAGTACAGCTTGTAGCCGTAGTTGAGCGAGTCGCCGGCGGCCACAGGCGTCTTCGGGGTCCAGAAGGCCACGATGTTGTCCAGGGTTTCGCCGGTGGTAGGGATTTCCAGCAGGTCGATGGAGCCTTCGCCCCAAGCAGTGGTCGGCTCGACCCACAGGCTTGGGCGCTTGCTGTACCAGTCCACGGTGTCCTGGTAGCTGGCGAACTCATGGTCGGTCTGCACCAGGCCAAAACCTTTCGGGTCCTTGTCGGCAAACGCGTTGAACTGCAGCTTGGCCGGGTTGTTCAGCGGACGGCAGATCCACTCGCCGTTGCCGCGCCACATCGCCAGGCGGTCCGAGTCGTGGATTTGCGGGTGGATGGTGTCGCACATCCGACGTTCGTGGGTGCCGCAACTGAACATGCTGGTCATTGGTGCGATGCCCAGTTGTTCGATGGCGGTACGCGCATTGATATGGGCGTCGATGGCCATTACCACCTGGTTGGCCTGGCAGTCGATATCGAAGCGATAGGCACCCGTGGCGCTTGGCGAGTCGAGCAAGGCGTACACCACGAAGCGGGTGGCGTCCTTGTCCGGGGTTTCGAACCAGAACTGCGTGAAGTCGGGGAATTCCTCGCGTTTTTTCGCGTAGGTATCGATGGCCAGGCCACGGGCCGACAGGCCGTACTGGCCCGTGGAGTCCACCGCTCGGAAATAACTGGCGCCCAGAAACGACAGCACGTCATGGCGATCCAGTTCCGGCGCCTTGAACAGCTTGAAGCCGGAGAAACCCAGGTCACCGGTCAGCTGTTTGGTGTCTACCGTGGTTTTTTCATAGTTGAACAGCGAAGGGCGGAAATGCACCTCGCGCGCTTCACGGGTCTTTGGGTCGACACTGTGCATGCGCACGGGCGTCTTGAAACCCATGCCGACGTGGAAGAACTGCACGTCCAATTGACCGTTCAGTTCTTTCCACAACGAATGGTTGCCGTCATAGCCGATAGCGTTGAAATTCTGCGGCGTCATGGTCGCCAGGGTCGGCGGCAGCACCTGTTTGGTGTCTTTATACGCGGTCCCGGCGAGTCTCTTGGCCTGGGCCTTCAACGTTTCAAAATCGAACGACACGGCCTTGCCATCGGCGGCGCGGTTGCCTGCCCAAGCCTGCGCAGCGAGCAGGCCGCTGGCCGATAAACCGGTGTAAGCCGCAATGGCCATGGACGCTTTGAGCAAATTCCTGCGGTGCATAGAGACAACCTGTCGTGAGCAAATCCTGCGCCGTTCCTGGCACGTACTGGATCAGAAATTACGGTTCGGACATGCCTTCGACCAAACGCTACGGACAATAAACAGACGCCGGATAGCTTAAGCGGTTCGATGACGTAGGAAAAATGATTGATAGCGGGGTGATGGCTTTGCATGTGAAACAAGGTGTTTCCGACTATGCGTCTGGGCACGGCACTCAAACACCATGAGGATCTAATGTGGGAGCGGGCTTGCTCGCGAAAGCAATACATCAAACACAGGTGTGTCGACTGACACACCGTATTCGCGAGCAAGCCCGCTCCCACATTTAAACTGTATTTCAGGCAACTTCCCCACGGCCCTGAACGCCTCATCAATCGCCGCGTGCGCATAGGCGCTCCACGCCGCATCCGAGTTGGCAATGCTCACATGCCCCAGCGGTTTTTTCGCCAGGGTCATCCACGCTTCGCTTTCATCGGCGTCATCGAACAGGCTGTTGGAGAAGCTCGCATAACCATGTGACCAGCGGTTGACAGTGATCGCCAGAATGTCGCGTTCATGATTGAACCCACCCGGGCCCAGCATGCGTTGCAACTGGTCACGCAATTGCGCCTCAAGCTGCTCAAAGGTCTGCCCATACAACTTGCCCCGTCCGGCGCGTGCCTGGTCACGTGCGTTCATGCCGCTGTTGGGGCTGGTGGGCACGTAGACCATGTGCAGGCCAATCGGCTGCGTCGGGTCGCGTGGGTGGTCGTAGCCGCCCATGCTGACCGGGTAATCCAGTTTGATCCGGCTGTACGGTTGGGTCGCCGCGTAAATCTCGTGTACCCCAAGTTTCTGGAACGACTGCCAATTACGAATGACCACCTTGGTGTACACCAACGGGTATTTCACGTTTTGGCTCAAGGCGTGGGCCTGTGGCGCGGGCAGGTCTTTGAGCAGGTAAGGGATCATCATGTTGTAGCAGGCCAGGATGCAGCGCTTGCCGCGCACCTGGGCGAGTTGCCCGCCACGGCTGTAGCCGACATGCACGCCATCGCCGACGTTACGCACACTCACCGCCGTACTGTTCAGTCTCACCCGCACCGATGCTTTGGGTTGATCGAGCTTGGCGTAATCAAAGGGCGCCAGCACGATGTCTTCCATCGTATGCCCCGGCGCAACCCCAGGGATCAGGCTGCGCACCAGCAGGCGGGCCACCGACGCATTGCCATCCGGGAAGTGGTAGATGTAGGGCTCTTCCATTTCCGCCGCGGCTTCTTCGCTGATCGGTGCCAGGTTCATCCCGGCAAAGCCTGGGAAACCCACGCTGTAGGCATCGGACGATGCAACGGCATCGATGCTCAACGCCATGAAGTCATTGGTGCGACTCTGGAAGTACTTCACCGCACCTTCCGACAAGCCTACGTTCTTGAGCAGGAAGTCGCGGTAGCTGGTGACCGCCAGGTAGTCAGCTTTTTCCTCTGCCGATTTGCCTGGCAGATAGTCCTTGGGCGCCGTGTGCAGTTCGATCAGAGCTTGGCGGTCTGCGGCCGGCAAGGGGAAATCATTGATGAAGTCTTGCAGGGAGCGCGCATTCAACTGGTCCGGCGCAATGTCATCGGCCACCATGGGGTTGGATCGCCGGTTACCAGTTTGTCTTCGCCGAAGTTTTCCTTGTCGAAAAACACCCCGCGCGACAGCCCCAGGCCCGGGTAGAACTGGCGATCGAAGGCGGTTTCGAAGCGCTTGATATTGACCCCCAGTTTCTTCAACAGCCCGTTCACTTCCTTGCTGTAGAGGTGGTTGGGCGACTGGAACGCTTCGCTGCCGCCGTAGCCGATGATCATGCGGCCACCGGCCTGGAACTCATTGCGCTTGGCGTGGCCACCGAAGTCGTCGTGGTTTTCCAGGATCAGGATCTTCGCCTTGGGATGCTTCTCGCGGTAGAACCACGCCGCTGACAAACCGCTTAACCCGCCGCCAACCACCACCAGGTCATAGTCCTCGGTGATCGGCAGTTTCTCGGTGTCGAACACCTTCTTTTCCCAGCCCATCTGGTGCGCCACTTCAAACGAACCCACATGGCTGCCGCGCAGGCCGGTGAGGGCAGGAGGGTAGTAGCGGCCATCGGGAGCGGCTTGCAGGAGTTGTAGCGGCGTCATGCCGGCGGCAATGGTAATGGCGACGCCGTTGAGGAAGTCGCGGCGGGTGATGTCCATGGGGAACCTACGAATTATTTATTGTTATGAGGAGGCTCATGTGGGAGCGGGCTTGCCCGCGATGGCAGTGGATCAGTCATCGCCTTTTCGACTGACAATCCGTAATCGCGGGCAAGCCCGCTCCCACACAAGCCCGCTTTTACAAGGGTTGCGCGTCAGTGCTTGAACATCACATGCCGAACAGTGGTGTAGTCCTCCAGCCCATACATGGACATATCCTTGCCATACCCCGACAGTTTCTGACCGCCGTGAGGCATTTCGCTGACCAGCATGAAGTGGGTGTTCACCCACGTGCAGCCGTACTGCAAGCGCGCAGCCAGACGATGGGCGCGGCCCACATCGGTCGTCCACACGGACGACGCCAGCCCGTAGTCCGAATCGTTGGCCCAACCCAGCACCTGCGCTTCATCGTTGAACTGGGTCACGGAAACCACTGGCCCGAACACTTCGCGACGCACGATTTCATCGTCCTGCTGCGCGTCGGCCAACACCGTCGGTTCAAAGAAGAAGCCATTGCCTTCCACCGCCTTGCCGCCGGTTACCAGGCGAATATGCGGCTGCGCCACGGCACGTTCGACAAACCCGGCCACGCGGTCGCGATGTTGCGCCGTGATCAACGGGCCCAGTTCGGTGCCAGGGTCATCCTGCAAACCGTATTTGATGCTGGCGACGGCGGCGCCGAGTTTCTCGACGAATGCCTCGTAGATATCGGCCTGGGCATAAATGCGGCATGCGGCCGTACAGTCCTGCCCGGCGTTGTAGAAGCCAAAGGTGCGAATGCCTTCCACGGCAGCATCGATGTCCGCGTCATTGAAGATGATCACCGGCGCTTTGCCGCCCAGTTCCATGTGCATGCGCTTAACACTGTCGGCCGTGCTCGAGATGATATTCGCGCCGGTCGCGATGGAGCCGGTCAGCGACACCATGCGCACTTTCGGGTGGTTCACCAGCGGGCTGCCTACCGTTGGCCCACGACCAAACACCAGGTTGAGTACACCGGCCGGGAAAATGTCGGCGGCCAGTTCAACCATGCGCAACGCGGTCAGTGGGGTTTGTTCCGACGGCTTGAGCACCACGGTATTACCCGCAGCCAGCGCCGGGGCGATTTTCCAGGCGACCATCATCAGTGGGTAGTTCCACGGTGCGATGGAGGCAATCACGCCCACTGGGTCGCGGCGGATCATCGACGTATGGCCCGGCAGGTACTCGCCGCCAGCCGAGCCGCTCATGCAGCGACTGGCGCCGGCAAAGAAGCGGAACACGTCGGCAATCGCCGGGATCTCGTCGTTCAGCGCGGCGCTGTAGGGTTTGCCGCAGTTGTCCGACTCCAGCTTGGCCAGTTCTTCGCCATGGGCCTCGATCACGTCCGCCAGTTTCAGCAGCAGCAGGGAGCGATCTTTCGGTGCGGTTTGTGACCAGCTTTCAAAGGCCGCATCGGCGGCACGCACGGCGGCGTCGACCTGGGCTTCGCTGGCTTCGTTGATTTCTACCAGCACGCGGCCGAGGGCCGGGTTGAACACCGCTTGGGCCGGGCCTTCGCCTTCGACCAGTTGGCCGTTGATCAGTAATTTGGTTTGCATGGTTCAACTCTCCTCAAAACGACGGTTGCTGCCTGAGGAAACTCGATTCAAATGTGGGAGCTGGCTTGCCTGCGATAGCGGTGCTTCAGTCGATACTGCTATCGCAGGCAAGCCAGCTCCGTGTTTCAACGGTGGCTATGTGTTGTTAATTATTTACCGCCACTCCCCGCCACGCTTTCACCGCCACGCGTGAGGTAATAGGCACCCAGAATCGGGAACATCGTCACCAGCATCACCAGCATCGCCACCACGTTGGTTACCGGCACATCGCGCGGGCGGCTCAACTGGTTGAGCAGCCACAGCGGCAAGGTGCGCTCGTGGCCGGCGGTGAAGGTGGTAACGATGATTTCGTCGAACGACAGCGCAAAGGCGAGCATGCCGCCGGCCAGCAGCGCCGAGCCCAGGTTGGGCATGATGATGTAGCGGAAGGTCTGCCAGCCGTCGGCGCCCAGGTCCATCGAAGCTTCGATCAGGCTGTGGGAGGTACGGCGCAAGCGCGCGATCACGTTGTTGTAGACGATCACCACGCAGAAGGTCGCGTGGCCGAGGATGATGGTGAACATCCCGGGCTCGATGCCCAGCGTCTTGAACGTTGCCAGCAACGCGATACCGGTGATGATCCCCGGCAGTGCAATCGGCAGGATCAGCATCAGCGACACGCCTTGCTTGCCGAAGAACTCACGGCGATACAGCGCGGCCGAGGCCAACGTGCCGAGCACCATGGCGATCAACGTGGCGATAGCCGCGATCTGCAGCGACAGCTTGATGGCTTCCAGCACATCCGGCCGGGCGAACGCCACGCTGAACCACTTCAAGGTGAACCCTTGGGGCGGAAAACTGAACGCGGCTTCTTCGGTATTGAAGGCGTACAGGAAGATGATCAGGATCGGGAAGTGCAAGAACACCAAGCCGCCCCAGGCTGCGATCTTCAGGCCCAACGAGGATTTTTCAGAGTGCATCGAAGGCCCCCAGGCGTTTGACGATGGACAGGTAAACCGCGATCAGCACGATCGGCACCAGGGTGAACGCCGCGGCCATGGGCATGTTGCCGATGGCGCCTTGCTGCGCGTAGACCATGCCGCCAACGAAGTAACCGGGTGGCCCGACAAGCTGCGGCACGATGAAATCGCCCAGGGTCAGCGAGAACGTGAAGATCGAACCGGCAGCAATCCCCGGCACCGACAGCGGCAGGATCACCTGCATGAAGGTCTGGCGTGGCTTGGCCCCAAGGTCGGCCGAGGCTTGCAGCAACGACGGCGGCAAACGTTCCAGCGAGGCCTGGATCGGCAGGATCATGAACGGCAGCCAGATATAGACGAACACCATGAACCGCCCCAGGTGCGAAGTGCTCAAGGTACTGCCGCCTACGCCGGGAATGCCCAGCACGAACTGCAAGACCGGCTCCAGCCCCAGGTGCTGCACAAACCACTGCGCGACGCCGCCCTTCGCCAGCAGCAAGGTCCAGGCGTAGGCCTTGACGATGTAGCTGGCCCACATCGGCATCATCACCGCGATGTAGAAAAACGCCTTGGTCTTGCCCGTGGTGTAGCGCGCCATGTAATAGGCGATGGGGAAGGCCACGATGGCGCTGGCGATGGACACCACGATCGCCATGCTCAAGGTGCGCACGATGATGTCGAAGTTCGACGGCTGGAACAGCGCCGCGAAGTTGGCCAGGGTAAGGTCCGGCGTGACCGCCATGGTGAAGTCGTCGAAGGTGTAGAAACCTTGCCACAGCAGGGTCAGCAACGACCCCAGGTAGATCGCGCCGAACCAGATCAGTGGCGGTATCAACAGCATCGCCAGGTACAGGTTGGGCTTGCGGTACAGCAGGTTGGAAAACCTGCGCATCGGCGGTTGAGAAAGGGCCAGGCTCATGTCACACCTCGCCTGCGATTTCGGTCAGCGGAGTCATGGCTTCCCGCGCCCAACGGGCGGTGATGGACTGACCGACCTGATGACCGCTGCTGATATCCAGCCATTGGTTGTTGGCCTGGCTGATATTCAGCGCCTGGCCGTTTTCCAGTTTCAGCTCATAGCGGGTGGCGCTGCCCTGGTACTGGATATCGTGCAGCAGGCCGCTGACTTCCACTTCACCGGCGCCCAGCGGGCCTTCGGCAAAGCGCACGTGTTCCGGGCGGATCGAGAACGGCTGGGCACTGCCGCTGAGGCGTTGGGCCAACTCGCCGCGAATCACGTTGGAGGTGCCGACGAACTCGGCCACGAAGGCGGTGGCCGGCTTCATATACAGGTTGCGTGGGGTGTCGACTTGCTCGATGCGGCCCTTGTTGAACACCGCCACACGGTCCGACATCGACAGGGCTTCAGTCTGGTCGTGGGTCACGAAAATAAAGGTGATGCCCAGTTGGCGTTGCAGCTTTTTCAGCTCGCTTTGCATCTGCTCGCGCAGCTTTGAGGTCGAGGGCGCCCAGCGGTTCATCCAGCAGCAACACGCGCGGGCGATTGACCAGCGCACGGGCCAGGGCTACCCGTTGGCGTTGGCCACCGGAGAGCTGCACCGGCTTGCGGTCGCCGTAGCCGCCGAGGGCGACCATGCCCAAGGCTTCCTCTGCGCGGTTCAGGCGCTCGGTCTTGGCGACGCCTTTGACCTTGAGGCCGTACGCCACGTTGTCGCGCACATTCATATGGGGGAACAGCGCGTAATCCTGGAACACGGTGTTCACGTCGCGCTGATACGGCGGCAAGCCAGCGGCCTCCTCGCCATGGATACGGATCGAGCCTGCGCTCGGCTGCTCGAACCCGGCGATCAGGCGCAGGCACGTGGTCTTGCCGGAGCCCGAGGGACCGAGCATGGAAAAGAACTCGCCGTCCTGGATATCGATGGAAACCCGGTCAACGGCTTTCACTTCGCCGAACTGACGGGAAACGTGGGTGAATTGGACTGCAAGCGTCATGGTGCGGTGCTCCGAAAAGGCGCGGGTCGTCGCAGCGGCCCGGCCTGGACTTCTGAAAAATAAACGCGGTACTGAATCTGACTCGGTCCAACTGTGGGAGCGGGCTTGCTCGCGAATGCGGTGGATCAGTTACAGATGTGTTGGCTGACACACCGCATTCGCGAGCAAGCCCGCTCCCACATTTTGTCCTGCGTTGTCAGGAAGGCTTAGCGCCCGCCCATGATCGCGATGTAATCCTGGGTCCAGCGGCTATACGGCACGAACTTGCCGCCCTCAGCCTGCGGGGTTTTCCAGAAGGCGATCTTGTCGAACTGGTCGAACCCATTGGTCTTGCAGCCTTCGGCGCCCAGCAGTTCGCTCTCTTTACAGGCGGCAGGCACTGCCGGCAGCGAGCCGAACCAGGCGGCAACATCGCCCTGGACTTTGGGTTGCAGCGACCAGTCCATCCACTTGTATGCGCAGTTCGGGTGCTTGGCTTCGCTGTGCAACATGGTGGTGTCGGCCCAGCCGGTGGCGCCTTCCTTTGGAATGGTCGAGGCAATTGGCTGCTTCTCATTGACCAGGCCGTTGACCTGATACGGCCAGGCGCTGGAGGCCACCACGCCCTCGTTTTTGAAGTCGCTCATCTGTACCGTGGTGTCGTGCCAGTAGCGGTGGATCAGCGGTTGCTGGGCGCGCAACAACTCAAGCACGGCTTTGTACTGGGTTTCGGTCAGCTCATACGGGTTCTGGATGCCCAGCTCCGGCTTGGTCGACTTGAGGTACAGCGCCGCATCGGCGATGTAGATCGGGCCGTCATACGCTTGCACGCGACCTTTGTTCGGCTTGCCGTCCGGCAGGTTTTGCGCGTCAAACACCACGTTCCAGCTGGTGGGCGCGGTCTTGAATACGTTGGTGTTGTACATCAACACGTTCGGGCCCCATTGGTACGGGGTGCCGTAGGTTTGCTGGCCGACCACATACCACGGCGCGTCTTTGAGGCGCGGGTCGATGTTCTTCCAGTTCGGGATCAATGCCGTGTTGATCGGCTGCACACGCTTGCCGCCGATCAGGCGCAACGACGCATCACCCGATGCAGTCACCAGGTCATAACCACCCTTGGCCATCAGGCTGACCATTTCGTCAGACGTGGCGGCGGTTTTCACGTTGACCTTGCAGCCGGTTTCCTTCTCGAAACCGGTGACCCAGTCGTAGGCCTTGTCGCTTTCGCCACGTTCGATGTAGCCGGGCCAGGCGACGATATCCAACTGGCCTTCACCGGCACCGACCGCCTTGAGCGGTTCGGCGGCCTGGATGCTGGCGCTGGCCAGCAGCGCGGTGGTCAGGGCACTGAGCAGTGCGGTCTTGTGCGCGGACATAGGGGTTCCCTCTTCTTTAATTATGGTCGGGGCAGTGTGTGAAGCCGGTACCGCAAGAGCTTAGTTGTTGTTTTAAAGATGCTGGCCGTGGCGCGCCATGATGTGTCTCACCACGCTGTAGTCCTGTAGCGAATCGCTGGACAGATCTTTCCCGTACCCCGAGCGCTTCAAGCCGCCGTGGGGCATTTCACTCACGAGCATGAAATGGCTGTTGATCCAGGTGCAGCCGTATTGCAGGCGCGCGGCCACTTGCATCGCCTTGTCCAGGTTCTGGGTCCAGACCGATGAGGCCAGGCCATATTCCGAGTCGTTGGCCCAGTCCACCGCCTGCTCCAGTTCGTCGAAGCGGGTCACGGTGACCACTGGGCCAAACACTTCGCGCTGCACGATTTCATCGCTTTGCTTGCAGCCGGCGAGCAGGGTGGGTTGGTAATAGAAACCTGCACCGGAATGCACGGCGGCGCCGGTGATGCGTTCGATATGCGGCTGGCCGAGGGCGCGTTCGACGAAACTGGCAACGCGGTCGCGCTGGCGCGTACTGATCAGCGGGCCCAGTTCGTTGTCGGCATCGCGTTTGCCGGCAAAGCGCAGGCTGCTCACGGCGGCGCCCAACTCGGCGACCAATTTGTCGTGAATCCCGGCCTGGGCGTAGATACGGCACGCGGCGGTGCAGTCTTGGCCGGCGTTGTAGTAACCGTAGGCACGCACGCCTTCGACCACGGCTTGCAGGTCGGCGTCGTTGCACACGATCACCGGGGCTTTGCCGCCCAGCTCCAGGTGCGTGCGTTTAAGTGTTTTGGATGCGGCTTGCAGAATTTTTTGCCCGGTGACGATATCGCCGGTCAGCGAAACCATGCGCACTTTTGCGTGGCTGACCAAATGGCTGCCGACGCCTTCGCCGCCGCCACACAGAATGTTGATCACTCCGCGTGGTAGCAGCTCTTTAAGCACCGGCGCCAGGGCCAGGATCGACAGGGGCGTATGTTCCGAGGGTTTGAACACCAGGGTATTGCCGGCGGCGAGGGCCGGGGCGATTTTCCACGCGGCCATCATCAGCGGGTAGTTCCACGGCGCAATCGACGCCACCACACCGATAGGGTCGCGGCGCACCATGCTGGTGTAGCCCGGCAGGTATTCACCGCTCAGTTGCCCGGTCTGGCAGCGCACAGCACCGGCGAAGAAGCGGAACACATCCACCGTGGCGCTCAAATCATCCTGGCGCGCCAAGTGCAATGGCTTGCCGCAGTTCAGCGATTCCAGGCGAGCGAGGTAGTCGGCTTGTGTTTCGATGGCATCGGCGATGCCCAGCAGGATGTTCGAGCGTTGTTGCGGCGTGGTGCGCGACCAGGTCGCAAAAGCACGATGGGCAGCGAGGATCGCGGTTTCGACCTGCTCGGTACTGGCCTCGGCGATTTGAGTCAGCACTTCACCCGTGGCGGGGTTGAGGATCGGCTCGACAAAACCTTGGCCCTGGACCAGTTCGCCGTCGATCAGCAACGCGGTGAGCAGCGGGGTGGGGGCGCCGGACATTTTTCGCGATCTCTTTTGTTGTATGGCCATGGGCGTTCTCTTACAGGGCGCCTGACCTTCTCTTATGGATGAAGTGAGAGTAGAGGTCGGGCGCGAGGTCAACAAATACTAAATACTGAATGCAGCATTCGATTAAATAGATGGCTTGCGCGGATGGGGCTGTTCACGAGCGACCGTCAGGAACGGGTCCACCAACGCCGGCCGCGCCGTGCCACGACGCCAGGCCAGGCCGACGTCGAGGGTTTGGCTGAGGTCGGCGATCGGTCGCGCTTCGATAATGTCGCCCTCAAGCGACCAGGGGCGGTAGGTCATGTCGGGCTGGATCGACACGCCAAGGCCCGCAGCCACCAGGCTTCGCACCGCCTCGGTGGAGGCGGTGCGCAAGGTCACTCGTGGTTGCAGGCCCGCACCGGTCCACATGCGCTGGGCGTTGTGGCCCATTTCATCGACGTTCAGTTGAATCAGCGGCTCACGCGCCACGTCGGCAAGGTTGATGCTGTCGTGCTCCAGCAGCGGGTGTTGTGCCGGCAGCCACAGGCGGTGAGGGGGAGTGGGTGAGCACTTCGGTCTGCAGGGCGTGGCGGTCTTCAAGGTTGGAGAGGATCAGCACGCCTACATCGATTTCACCACTGACCAGCAAATGCTCGATGTACGGGCGCTCATCCTCCATCACGCGGATTTCCACGTTGGGGTAGGCGCGCTGGAAACGGGTGAGCAGGTCGGCGAGGTAGTAGCCGGCCACCAGGCTGGTCACGCCGATGATCAACTGTCCGGCCACTTGGTCGGTGCTCTGTTGCAGGCTGCGCTTGGCGTTATCGACGGTGGCGAGGATCAGGTGCGCCTGGCGCAGAAACTGGTGGCCCTGGTGAGTCAGGGTCATGCCCTTGGCGTGGCGATTGAACAGGTTCACGCCGATTTCCTGCTCCAGTTGCTGGATCGCCAGGGTCAGGGTGGACTGGGAAATAAACGCAGTCTGTGCGGCGGCGGAGATCGAGCCGGTCTCGGCCACGGCGATGAAATGCCGAATTTGACGCAGGGTCATCATGCTGGAATTACCAGTGGGGTGTTTTTATAGATTTGTTCGAGTGTATATCGGTTTTAATGAAGGGCGGCGGCGTTACATCTGGAAGCACTCTAGATCGGGGCTTTTTGGCACTTAGTTTTACGCTGGGGGCCTATTGGTCCTATGAACCCTAGTGTCTGGAGGCTACGAATGAATACCCGTGGATTGCTCGATCAGTTGCTCAAGTCTGGCCAGGACATGCTGCAGAACAAGAGTGGCGGCCAACGTAAGCAGGAAGACAAAGGCGCCCTGGGCGGATTGCTCGGCGGTAGTGGCCTGGGCAGTCTGCTGGGCGGCGCAGGCGGCGGCGCCTTGGCAGCGGGTGCGATGGGCTTGCTGCTCGGTAACAAGAAAGCCCGGAAATTCGGCGGTAAGGCCCTGACCTACGGCGGTTTGGCAGCGTTGGGCGTCATTGCCTACAAGGCCTACGGCAATTGGCAGGCACAACAGGCCACTGCGCCCAAAGGTGAGCCGCAAACCATCGACCGCCTGCCGGCGGCACAGGTTGAGCAACACAGCCAAGCCATCCTCAAGGCGCTGGTCGCCGCCGCCAAGGCTGACGGCCACGTAGACGAGCGCGAACGCACGCTGATCGAAGGTGAATTCACCAAGCTGGACAACGACCGTGAGCTGCAAAGCTGGCTGCACGCGGAGCTGAACAAGCCCCTGGACCCGGCCGATGTGGCGCGGGCGGCGGGCACTCCGGAAATGGCGGCCGAAATGTACATCGCCAGTGTGATGCTGGTGGATGAGGAGAACTTCATGGAGAAGGCCTACCTCGACGAGCTGGCGCGCCAGCTCAAGCTTGAGCCTGGTTTAAAGGCCGAGTTGGAAAAACAGGTGCGCCTGAACGCCGGTTAGCTGCCTGCACCCACAATTTCGGTTGTGATCATGTCTCAATCGCGGTGTTTCAGCCCTTTACAGGTGGCCGAATCACCGCCATCTGCCGCAAGCCCCTTCCTACATTTGCATTCTGTGATCCCTACATCAAAACCCATTGATTAATGAGGGCTTCTGCTCAGCTATACTCCCCGGCATTTGATCGGCCCTTCGAGGAATTACTGTGAAGAACTGGACCTTGCGCCAACGGATCTTGGCAAGCTTTGCGGTCATTATCGCCATCATGCTGTTAATGGTTGTGGTCTCCTATTCACGGTTGCTGAAGATCGAAAACAGCGAGGAAGCGGTCCGCGACGACGCCGTGCCGGGTGTGTACCTCAGTTCGATGATCCGCAGCGCGTGGGTCGACAGCTACCTGCAAACCCTCGAAATGCTTGGCCTGCGCGACGACAAGGGCTTGAGCGATACCGACAAGGCCGACTTCAAATCCTATGAAGCGCGTATCCAGACGCAGATGGCCAGCTATCAGAAAACCATCAACGGTCGTGACGATCAGGCCGAGTTCGATAAATTCGAAACCCTGCACCAGGCCTACAACAAGAGCCTGGCCGTTGTGCTTGATAGCCTGCAGCGCAATGACCTAGACGCCGCCCGCAAAGAGTTCAATACCAATCTGACGCCCGCCTGGACGGCTGGGCGCATGAAGCTCAATGACATCATTACCGAAAACAAGAGCGTTGCCGACCAAGCGACCAGTGCCATTGATAACGCGGTATCTGCCGCCAAAGTCAGCATGTTCGTGTCGTTAGTGCTGGCCATTCTGGCCGCCGGTCTGTGCGGTTTGCTGTTGATGCGCGCAATCATGGCGCCGATGCAACGCATCGTCGACATCCTTGAAACCATGCGCGACGGCGACCTGAGCAAACGCCTGAACCTGGAGCGCAAGGACGAATTCAACGCGGTGGAAACCGGCTTCAACGACATGATGACCGAGCTCACCGCCCTGGTGTCCCAGGCCCAGCGTTCGTCGGTGCAGGTCACCACCTCGGTCACCGAGATCGCCGCCACCTCCAAGCAACAACAGGCCACCGCCACCGAAACGGCGGCGACGACCACCGAAATCGGTGCCACTTCCCGCGAGATCGCCGCCACGTCCAAGGACCTGGTCCGCACCATGACCGAAGTGTCGACTGCTGCCGACCAGGCATCGGTGGCCGCCGGTTCCGGCCAGCAAGGGCTGGCGCGCATGGAAGAAACCATGCACTCGGTCATGGGCGCCGCCGACCTGGTGAACGCCAAGCTGGCGATCCTCAATGAGAAAGCCGGCAACATCAACCAGGTGGTGGTGACCATCGTCAAGGTCGCCGACCAGACCAACCTGCTGTCGCTCAACGCGGCCATCGAGGCCGAGAAAGCCGGCGAATACGGGCGCGGTTTTGCTGTGGTCGCCACCGAAGTGCGCCGCTTGGCTGACCAGACTGCCGTGGCCACCTATGACATCGAGCAGATGGTGCGTGAGATCCAGTCGGCGGTGTCCGCTGGCGTGATGGGCATGGACAAGTTCTCCGAGGAAGTACGCCGGGGCATGTCCGAAGTGCAGCAAGTGGGCGAGCAGCTGTCGCAGATCATCCATCAGGTACAGGCCCTGGCGCCGCGCGTGTTGATGGTCAACGAGGGCATGCAGGCCCAGGCCACCGGTGCCGAGCAGATCAACCACGCGCTGGTGCAACTGGGCGATGCCAGCAGCCAGACCGTCGAGTCGCTGCGCCAGGCCAGCTTTGCCATTGATGAACTGAGCCAGGTTGCGGTCGGTCTGCGCAGCGGCGTGTCGCGTTTCAAAGTCTGATGAGCGACCTCGCGGCTAAACGCGGCGCCGTCCCGGCAGCGAAAAAGGCGTTGTTCCTGGTGTTTTGCATCGGCAGCGAACGCTATGCCCTCAAAGCCACCGAAGTGGCTGAGGTGCTACCGCGCCTGCCGCTCAAGCCGATCGCCCATGCGCCGTTGTGGGTGGCCGGTATCTTTGCCCATCGCGGGGCGCTGGTGCCGGTCATCGACCTGAGTGCCCTGACCTTTGGTGCGCCGGCCCAGGCCCGTACCAGCACGCGGCTGGTGCTGGTCAATTACCAACCAGAGCCGTGGCACGAAGCACGTTGGCTGGGGCTGATCCTTGAACAAGCCACCGATACCCTGCGTTGCGACCCGGCCGAGTTTCAGCCCTACGGCCTGGACAACCGCCAGGCGCCGTACCTGGGGCCGGTGCGTGAGGATGCCCAAGGCCTGATGCAATGGATCGGCGTGAACGACCTGCTGACCGATGATGTGCGTGCCGTGTTGTTTTCAGCCGAGTTGAGCGTATGAGCAACGATCCACGTTTCTTTGCCTTCTTGAAGGAGCGCATCGGCCTGGACGTGGCGTCGGTGGGCGAGGCGATCATCGAACGCGCGGTGCGCCAACGCACCCAGGCGACACACGCGCAGACAGCGGGCGAATACTGGCAGCACTTGCAAAGCTCCCAGGATGAGCAGCAAGCGCTGATCGAAGCGGTGATCGTTCCCGAGACCTGGTTTTTCCGATACCCCGAATCCTTTGCAACGCTGGCGCGCCTGGCCAAGGCACGCCTGGCCGAGATCAAGCAGATGCGCGCGCTGCGCATCCTCAGCCTGCCGTGTTCCACCGGCGAAGAACCCTATTCGATTGCCATGGCCTTGCTGGATGCTGGCCTGGCGCCGCATCAGTTCAAGGTGTTGGGCCTGGATGTCAGCCCGCTGTCGGTGGAACGCGCGCGGCGCGGGGTGTACGGCAAGAACTCGTTCCGGGGTGGCGATATCGGCTTTCGGGACCGGCACTTCACCGAATACGGCGACGGTTACCACATCGCTGACCGCGTGCGCGAACAGGTGCGCCTGCAAGTCGGCAACCTGCTTGATCCGACGCTGCTGGCCAATGAGCCGAGCTACGACTTTGTGTTTTGCCGCAACCTGCTGATCTACTTCGACCAGCCGACCCAGAAGCAAGTGTTCGATGTGCTCAAGGGCCTGACTCACGTCGATGGCGTGCTGTTTATCGGCCCGGCTGAAGGCAGCCTGCTGGGGCGTCATGGCATGCGCTCGATTGGCGTACCGCAGTCCTTTGCGTTCAGCCGGCATGCCGAGCCGGTCAAGCCTGAGCCGGTGTTCGCGCCGATTCCCGCGCCCCCGCCCCCGCGCACTGCGGCGACGCTGCCCGTGCGGCCGCGACCGTTCAGCACGGTTAACACTCAGGTGGTACCGATCAAGACGCCGCCATCCGATGCGAATACCTTGCTCAGCCGCATCGCCACACTCGCCAATGAGGGCAAAAGCGCTGAAGCGCGTGCTGCCTGTGAACAATATTTGAACAACCACCCGCCAGCCGCACAGGTCTTCTACTGGCTGGGGCTGCTCAGCGATGTGTCCGGCAGCGCCCTGGAAGCCCAGGGCTTCTACCGCAAAGCCCTGTATCTGGAACCGCAGCACCCGCAGGCCTTGATGCACCTGGCCGCGCTGCTCGAATCCCAAGGTGACACGGCGGGGGCGCGCCGTTTGCAGGCCCGTGCCGCACGTAGCGAGCGAGCTGACAGTGAGTCCAAACGATGAGTAGCCCACACGTGCTCGATACCGCAGGCCTGGACCTGACCCTGGCCGACACCCAAGCCATCGACGACTGCTGGAACCGGATCGGTATCCACGGCGACAAATCCTGCCCGCTGTTGGCAGACCATATCCACTGCCGCAACTGCTCGGTGTATTCCGCCGCCGCCACGCGCCTGCTGGACCGCTATGCCTTGCAGCAGGACGACCACCGTCCGCAGGCCACCGTTGAAGTCGGTGAAGACGTGGTCACCCGTTCGTTGCTGATGTTCCGCCTCGGCGAAGAATGGCTGGGCATTGCTACTCGTTGCCTGGTGGAAGTGGCGCCGCTGCAACCGATCCACTCCCTGCCGCACCAACGTTCTCGCGCCTTGCTTGGCGTGGCCAATGTGCGCGGCGCGCTGGTGGCGTGCCTGTCACTGGTGGAGCTGCTGGGCCTGGACGCTACCAACAATGGCGCCACGGGCGGGCGCATCATGCCGCGCATGCTGATCATTGCCGCCCAGGATGGCCCGGTGGTGGTGCCGGTGGATGAAGTCGACGGCATCCACGCCATCGATGAGCGTACCTTGAAGGCCGCATCGGCCTCCGGCACCAAGCCAGCGCGCGCTACACCCAGGGTGTGTTGCAGTGGAAAGGCTGCAGCCTGCGTTGGTTGGACGAGGCGCAATTGTTGTCCGCCGTGACCCGGAGCCTCACATGACCCCCGACCAGATGCGCGATGCCTCGCTGCTGGAACTGTTCAGCCTGGAAGCCGATGCGCAAACCCAGGTACTGAGCGCAGGCTTGCTGGCGCTGGAGCGCAACCCGACTCAGGCCGATCAGCTTGAAGCCTGCATGCGCGCCGCGCACTCCTTGAAGGGCGCGGCACGTATCGTTGGGGTGGACGCCGGGGTCAGCGTGTCCCACGTGATGGAAGATTGCCTGGTCAGCGCCCAGGAAAGCCGGTTGTACCTGCAACCTGAACATATTGATGCATTGCTGCAAGGCACCGACCTGCTGATGCGCATTGCCACCCCGGCAATGACGTGGGGCCGGCAGATATCGAAGCCTATGTGGCGTTGATGGAGCGCTTGCTCGATCCGTCGCAGGCACCGGTCGTTAACGTGACACCGCCGCCTCCAGTGCCGGAGCCGGCACCAGCACCCATCGTTGAAGAACTGCCGCCTGAGCCCGCGCCCGCGCCGCCCGTTGCCGCCGAGCCAGTGCGCCAAAACAAGCGCATGACCGAAGGCGGTGAGCGCGTACTGCGGGTTACCGCCGAACGCTTGAACAGCCTGTTGGACCTGTCCAGCAAATCCCTGGTGGAAACCCAGCGGCTCAAGCCCTACCTGGCCAGCCTGCAGCGCTTGAAACGCATGCAAAGCCAGAGCGTGCGCGCCCTGGACGCCCTGGACGGTCAGCTCAAGACCCTGGACTTGAACCTCGAAGCCCAGGAAGCCCTGGCCGATACCCGTCGCCTGCTCAGTGAAGCCCAGGCCCTGCTGGCGGAAAAAACTGCCGAGCTGGACGAATTCGGCTGGCAAGCCGGGCAGCGTGCCCAAGTGCTCTACGACACGGCGCTCGCCTGCCGCATGCGCCCGTTTGCCGATGTATTGGCCGGGCAGGTGCGCATGGTGCGTGACTTGGGTCGTAGCCTGGGTAAACAAGTGCGCCTGGAGATTGAGGGCGAAAAGACCCAGGTTGACCGCGACGTGCTGGAGAAGCTCGAAGCGCCGCTCACCCACTTACTGCGCAATGCCGTCGACCACGGCATCGAAATGCCCGAGCAACGCGTATTGGCGGGCAAGCCTGCCGAGGGCTTGATCCGCCTGCGCGCCTCCCATCAAGCTGGTTTGCTGGTGCTGGAGCTGAGTGACGATGGTAACGGCGTCGACCTCGAGCGCCTGCGCGGCACCATTGTCGATCGACACCTGTCGCCACTGGAAACCGCGCTGCGCCTGAGTGAAGAGGAACTGCTGACGTTCTTGTTTTTGCCGGGTTTCAGTCTGCGGGACAAAGTCACCGAAGTGTCCGGGCGCGGCGTCGGCCTGGATGCAGTGCAACATATGGTGCGCCAACTGCGCGGTGCGGTGGTGCTGGAGCAAACGGCGGGGCAGGGCAGTCGCTTCCACCTGGAAGTGCCATTGACCTTGTCGGTCGTGCGCAGCCTGGTGGTGGAGGTCGGCGAGGAGGCCTATGCGTTCCCACTGGCCCACATCGAACGCATGTGCGATTTGGCGCCGGACGATATCGTGCAACTCGAAGGCCGCCAGCATTTCTGGCACGAGGGCCGGCATGTCGGCCTGGTCGCCGCCAGCCAATTGTTGCAGCGCCCGCCGGGGCAGAGTAATGAAGAGACCTTGAAGGTCGTGGTGATCCGCGAGCGCGATGCGGTGTATGGGATTGCCGTGGAGCGCTTTATCGGCGAACGCACCCTGGTCGTCTTGCCGCTGGATGATCGGCTGGGCAAGGTCCAGGACATATCCGCCGGTGCCTTGCTCGATGATGGCTCGGTGGTATTGATCGTTGATGTGGAAGACATGCTGCGTTCGGTGGACAAGTTGCTCAACACCGGCCGCCTGGAGCGCATCGCACGGCGTAGCCAGCAGGCCACCGAAGCGCCGCGTAAACGGGTGCTGGTGGTGGATGACTCGCTCACCGTGCGTGAGCTGCAACGCAAATTGTTACTTAATCGTGGTTATGAAGTGGCGGTCGCGGTCGATGGCATGGACGGCTGGAACGCATTGCGTTCCGAGGACTTCGACCTGTT
Organism: Pseudomonas poae; assembly: GCA_004000515.1. Lineage (GTDB taxonomy): Bacteria > Pseudomonadota > Gammaproteobacteria > Pseudomonadales > Pseudomonadaceae > Aquipseudomonas > Aquipseudomonas cremoris. The sequence continues at coordinate 7,274,047 of CP034537.1, read as the reverse complement.
GATCACAGACATTGATATGCCCCGCATGGACGGTATTGAATTGGTCACACTTTTGCGTCGAGACAGTCGCCTGCAATCGCTGCCGGTTATGGTGGTGTCCTACAAGGATCGTGAAGAAGACCGACGCCGTGGACTGGACGCCGGAGCCGACTATTATTTAGCCAAAGCCAGTTTCCACGACGATGCCCTGCTGGACGCCGTGGTGGAGCTGATTGGAGGCGCGCGGGCATGAGGATTGCGATCGTCAATGATATGCCCCTGGCGGTGGAGGCCTTGCGCCGTGCCTTGAGTTTCGAGCCCGCGCATCAGGTTGTCTGGTGGCTGCCAACGGCCTGGAAGCCGTACAGCGGTGTGCCGAGCTGACCCCGGACCTGATCCTGATGGACTTGATCATGCCGGTGATGGACGGGGTCGAGGCCACGCGCCAAATCATGGCCGAGACGCCGTGTGCCATCGTCATTGTGACCGTCGACCGCCAGGCCAACGTCAGCCGTGTGTTCGAAGCCATGGGCCATGGTGCCCTGGATGTGGTCGACACCCCGCCCCTGGGCGTGGGCAACCCCAAGGACGCGGCGGCGCCGTTGCTGCGCAAGATCCTCAATATTGGCTGGCTGATCGGCCAGCGTGGCAGCCGCGTACGCGCCGAAACCGCGCCTCCGCGCATCACCGGCAAGCGCGAGAGCCTGGTGGCCATTGGCTCTTCGGCGGGTGGTCCGGCCGCCCTGGAAATCCTGCTCAAGGGCTTGCCCCGGGACTTTCCCGCCGCCATTGTGCTGGTGCAGCATGTGGACCAGGTGTTCGCCGCTGGCATGGCCGAGTGGCTGAGCAGTGCCTCGGGCCTGCCGGTGCGCCTGGCCCGCGAAGGCGAACCGCCGCAAAGTGGCGTGGTGCTATTGGCCGGTACCAATCACCACATTCGGTTGTTGAAAAATGGCACGCTCGCCTATACCGCAGAGCCAGTGAACGAGATTTACCGGCCCTCGATCGACGTGTTTTTTGAAAGCGTGGCCAGCCACTGGAATGGCGACGCCGTTGGCGTACTGCTGACCGGCATGGGCCGCGACGGGGCCCAGGGCCTTAAATTGCTACGTGAACAAGGTTATTTGACCATCGCCCAGGATCAGCAGAGCTCGGCGGTATATGGCATGCCCAAAGCGGCGGCGGCGATTGACGCTGCTGTTGAAATTCGCCCACTGGATAGAATTGCGCCCCGATTGCTGGAGGTCTTTGCAAAATGATGTTTACCCTCCGCGGTGCTGGCTTGCAGGTAGTAATTCAGGTGACTGCACATGAATGATTTACAGATCGACGACATCAAGACCGACGAAAACGCCGCCATGGTGTTGCTGGTCGACGACCAGGCCATGATCGGCGAAGCCGTGCGACGCGGCCTGGCCCATGAAGAAAATATCGACTTCCATTTTTGCGCCGACCCGCACCAGGCGATCGCCCAGGCCATCCGTATCAAGCCCACGGTGATCCTGCAGGACCTGGTAATGCCCGGCCTCGACGGCCTGACCCTGGTGCGCGAATACCGCAACCACCCGGCCACGCAGAACATCCCGATCATCGTGCTTTCCACCAAGGAAGACCCGCTGATCAAGAGTGCCGCGTTCTCGGCCGGGGCCAACGACTACCTGGTCAAGTTGCCGGACAACATTGAGTTGGTGGCGCGTATCCGCTACCACTCGCGCTCCTACATGACCCTGTTGCAGCGCGATGCCGCCTACCGTGCGCTGCGCGTCAGCCAGCAACAGCTGCTGGACACCAACCTGGTGCTGCAACGGCTGATGAACTCCGATGGCCTTACCGGGCTGTCCAACCGCCGCCACTTCGACGAATACCTTGAACTGGAATGGCGCCGGGCCATGCGTGACTAAACCCAGTTGTCGTTGCTGATGATCGACGTGGACTTCTTCAAGACCTACAACGACAGCTTCGGCCACGTCGAGGGCGACGAAGCCCTGCGCAAAGTCGCCGCCAGCATTCGCGAAGCCAGCAGCCGCCCGTCGGACCTGCCGGCGCGCTACGGCGGTGAAGAGTTTGCGTTGGTGCTGCCCAATACGTCGCCAGGAGGTGCACGCCTGGTGGCCGAGAAGCTGCGCATGGCCGTCGCGGGCCTTAAAATCCCGCACATCGCCCCGGCCGAAGGCGCCAGCCTGACCATCAGCATCGGGTTGTCGACCATGACGCCGCAGCAGGGGACGGATTGTCGGCAGCTGATATTGGCGGCGGACAAGGGGTTGTATACGGCCAAGCATAATGGGCGCAATCAGGTGGGTATCGAGTAACCACACGTTAACGCAGAGCAAAATGTGGGAGCGGGCTTGCTCGCAAAGGCGATGTGTCAGATACAGATGAATTGACTGACTCACCGCTTTCGCGAGCAAGCCCGCTCCCACATTGTTCTTTACTGATCATTCGATAGCGTACACCCCGCCTTTTCGCCAAGCGGGCTGCCGTTCCCCCCGTTTGCCGTTATACTCGCCGGCTTTCAAAAGTTCGCCAACGAGTGCTGCCCGCCATGGAAATCAACCCGATCCTTAACACCATCAAGGACCTGTCCGAGCGCTCCGAAACTATTCGGGGTATCTTTGACTACGATCAAAAGCATGAGCGTCTGACCGAAGTCAATCGCGAGCTTGAAGATCCTGCTGTCTGGAACAAACCTGAATATGCCCAGGAACTGGGCCGCGAGCGCGCTGCGCTGGCGCAGATCGTCGATACCCTCGACGAACTGAACACCGGTCTGGCCGATTGCCGTGACCTGCTGGACATGGCCGTCGAAGAGAACGACGAAGGCGCAGTGGGCGATGTCGTCGCCGAGCTGGCCCGTCTCGAGGAAAACCTCGCCAAACTCGAATTCCGTCGCATGTTCAGCCACGAGATGGACCCGAACAACGCCTACCTGGACATCCAGGCCGGTTCCGGCGGTACCGAAGCCCAGGACTGGGCTAACATTTTGCTGCGCATGTACCTGCGCTGGGCGGATAAACGCGGTTTCGACGCCACCATCATGGAGCTGTCCGCCGGTGAAGTCGCCGGTATCAAGGGCGCCACCGTGCACATCAAGGGCGAATATGCCTTTGGCTGGCTGCGTACCGAGATCGGCGTGCACCGTCTGGTGCGTAAAGCCCGTTCGACTCCGGCAACCGTCGCCACACCTCGTTTTCTGCTGTGTTCGTCTCCCCGGAGATCGACGACAAGGTGGAAATCGAGATCAACCCGGCCGACCTGCGTATCGACACCTACCGCTCCTCCGGTGCCGGTGGTCAGCACGTAAACACCACCGACTCGGCCGTACGTATCACCCACGTACCGACCAACACCGTGGTCAGCTGCCAGAACGAACGCTCCCAGCACGCCAACAAGGACACCGCCATGAAAATGCTGCGGGCCAAGTTGTACGAGCAGGAAATGCAGAAGCGCAACGCTGCTTCCCAGGCGCTGGAAGACACCAAGTCGGATATCGGCTGGGGTCACCAGATCCGTTCTTATGTGCTCGATGCGTCGCGGATCAAGGATCTGCGCACTAACATCGAACGCAGCGACTGCGACAAGGTGCTCGACGGCGATATCGACGAATACCTGGAAGCCAGCCTGAAATCGGGCCTGTAAACCGCCTGCCCGACCTCAAGTCCCCGCCAGTGGCGGGGGCAACAGACCTGTGATGGAAGATTTTAAGACATGAGCGACCAACAACTCGACCCGCAAGCCCTGCAACAGGAAGAAAACTCCCTGATCGCCCTGCGCAAGGAAAAGCTTGCTGCCGAGCGCGCCAAGGGCAATGCCTTCCCCAACGACTTCCGTCGCGAAAACTACTGCGATGCCTTGCAGAAGCAATACGCGGACAAGACCAAGGAAGAACTGGCAGAGGCTGCGATCCCGGTCAAGGTGGCAGGTCGCATCATGCTCAACCGTGGCTCGTTCATGGTGATCCAGGACATGACCGGTCGCATCCAGGTCTACGTCAACCGCAAGACCTTGTCGGAAGAAACCCTGGCCGCGGTAAAAACCTGGGACATGGGCGACATCATTGCCGCCGAAGGCACCCTTGCCCGTTCCGGCAAGGGCGACCTGTACGTTGAAATGACAAACGTACGCCTGCTGACCAAATCCCTGCGCCCGCTGCCGGACAAGCACCACGGCCTGACCGACACCGAGCAGCGCTACCGCCAGCGCTACGTTGACCTGATCGTCAACGAAGACGTGCGCCATACCTTCCGTGTGCGCTCGCAAGTCATCGCCCACATTCGTAGCTTCCTGATGCAGCGTGACTTCCTCGAAGTGGAAACCCCGATGCTGCAAACCATCCCCGGTGGTGCCGCAGCCAAGCCGTTCGAAACCCACCACAACGCGCTGGACATGGAAATGTTCCTGCGTATCGCGCCGGAGCTGTACCTCAAGCGCCTGGTAGTGGGTGGTTTCGAAAAAGTGTTCGAGATCAACCGCAACTTCCGTAACGAAGGCGTTTCGACGCGTCACAACCCAGAATTCACCATGTTGGAGTTCTACCAGGCTTACGCCGACTATGAAGACAACATGGACCTGACCGAAGAACTGTTCCGCGAGCTGGCGCAGTTGGTCCTGGGCAGCACCGACGTGCCGTACGGCGACAAGGTGTTCCACTTCGGCGAGCCGTTCGTGCGTCTGTCGGTGTTCGATTCGATCCTCAAGTACAACCCTGAGCTGACCGCTGACGACCTGAACGACATCGACAAGGCCCGCGCCATCGCCAAGAAAGCCGGCGCCAAGGTGCTGGGCTTCGAAGGCCTGGGCAAATTGCAGGTGATGATTTTCGAAGAACTGGTGGAGCACAAGCTGGAACAGCCGCACTTCATTACCCAGTACCCGTTCGAAGTGTCGCCGCTGGCCCGTCGCAACGATGACAACCCGAACGTCACCGACCGTTTCGAGCTGTTCATTGGCGGCCGCGAAATCGCCAACGCCTACTCCGAGTTGAACGATGCGGAAGACCAGGCCGAGCGCTTCATGGCCCAGGTGGCCGACAAGGACGCCGGCGACGACGAAGCAATGCACTACGACGCTGACTTCGTCCGTGCCCTGGAATACGGCATGCCGCCAACCGCCGGTGAAGGTATTGGTATCGACCGTCTGGTGATGCTGCTGACCAACTCACCGTCGATTCGCGACGTGATCTTGTTCCCGCACATGCGGCCGCAAGCGTAAATCCAGCGAAATCCGAAGCCGCCTTTTATAAGGCGGCTTTTTTTATGCGGCGTCTTTAAGCGTCAAGCTAACAGCGCCAGGTTTTGATCTATTCAAGGATGTGTGTCGTGAACCGCGTAATCGCTCAGGAAGGCGCCGCCGGCATTGCCGCTGCCGTGGCTGAAAGCGTCCAGTACCAGGGCCGTAAGGCCAGTCGTAGGGGCAGCGAGCAGCGCAGGCAAGACATTCTCGATGCGGCCATGCGCATCGTGGTACGCGAAGGGGTTCGCGCCGTGCGCCACCGGGCGGTGGCCGCCGAAGCCGGGGTGCCGTTGTCAGCCACCACCTACTACTTCAAGGACATCGATGACCTGCTGACCGATACCTTTGCCCAATACGTGGAGCGCAGCGCTGCGTTCATGGGCAAGTTGTGGGTGCGCAACGAAGGCCTGCTGCGCGAGATGGTCGCCTATGGCGATGGCAGCCCGCAGTCGCGTTCCCAACTGGCCGATGACATTGCGCGGCTGACCGCCGATTACGTCTTGCGTCAACTGACCAACCGCCGCGAACACCTGATGGCTGAACAGGCCTTCCGCCAGGAGGCCCTGTTGAACCCGCGCCTGGCAGCGCTGGTGCGCTCGCACCAACAGATCCTGTTGCAGGGCACCGGGCAGTTTTTCCAGGTATTGGGCTCTCGCGAGCCGCAACAGGATGCCAAAGTGTTGACGGCGATAATCGGTCGGATGGAATATCAGGGCCTGCTGGGCGGCGCAGAGCCTCTGACCGGTGAAGAGATGCTTGAGATTCTCAAGCGTTACATGCATTTGGTGTTGGCCTCGGTCTGACACCGGGGAGTGTCGAATGAAAGCCTGGCGTGTTGCAGTCATCGCCTTGTCGTTCCTGCTACTGAGCGGTTGCCTGGTGACCTTCAAGGACCCGCTGCCTGCCCATGACGCCGCGCCGCAGGCTTTGCTGGGCCAGTGGTCGAGTAAAAACGCCTGGGGCGAGCCGCTCAACCTGCACATCAGCGCCGCAGGTAACCACCGTTACAAAGCCGTGAGCTACCCTACAGCCAAGCCCGGTCAGCGTGATGAGTACCTGTTTAGCGTGTCGCGCCATGGCAGTCGTTGGTACCTGTCGGCGCCACTGCCGGCCAAGCTGGGCGGGCATTACATCCTGGCGGGCTTCGAGTTCGACGAAAAACACGAATTGGTGGTCTACACCCTGGACCTGGATCAGATTCACCAGGCCATCGGCCAAAAGGTGTTAAGCGGCAGCAACGTGGAGACCGTCGAAGGCGCGGGTGTGGTGGTCGACAGCCCCATGGACCAGGTATTTGCCTACCTGGATGACCCGGCCAATGCCGATGTGTTCGTTGAAGCCGTGCGCTACCAGCGCACGGGCAAATAACGTTTAAAGAGGAAGCACCAGGTGGACGATTACCAGCAGACGATACGCACCTTGTCTGATCGCATTGTGCTGGCGCAAACACCGATTCGTGTCCTCGACGCCGTGAAGTGGGACGAGAACATTCGCCAGGGGTTCCTCAAGGCCAAGGGTAAGGAAATGCCCGCCGTGAGCCGCGACTATTACCTCAACCGGCCACTGTCGTTCGACTCCAGCGCAGTGAAGCTGGAGTTCCAGAACATTGAGCGCGACATCACCCGTCGTCTTGGCCAGTTCAGCCCGGTGGGGCAGATCATGCGCCGCATGTGCCGGGAATACCGCATGGTGGTGCGCATGCTCGAAGCACGCGGCACCGAGGACTTCGGCCTGATTTCCCAAGAGCTGTACGGCGCCGCCTCGGACGCGTTCCACGCGGGCGACCCGACTCTGGCTGACCTGGGCCTGATGCTTTCCGACTACCTGAATAACATCGACGGCCGTGGCGACTTGAGAGATGAGGCCAAGACCCTCACCGCCAAGGACGCCGTCGCCCTGCTGCAAACCCGCCTGAACAAGGTGTTTGGCGAAGCCGAAGAAACCATCCGCGTGTTCGAGTCCGACGGTATCGTCGCCGACGCGGCGGCGGGTGCCGACTACATCAAGATCCGCGCCGACGCGATGTTCAACGACCGCGATGTACGTGCCCTGGAAGTGCATGAAGGCCTGGTGCACGTCGGCACCACGCTCAACGGCCAGAACCAGCCGATCTGCACCTTCCTGTCCAAGGGCCCGCCGTCGTCCACCGTGACCCAGGAAGGTTTGGCGATCCTGATGGAGATCATCACGTTTGCCTCCTACCCGAGTCGCCTGCGCAAACTGACCAACCGCACCCGCGCCATCCACATGGTGGAAGAGGGCGCGGACTTCCTGCAGGTGTTCGAGTTCTTCCGCGAGCAAGGTTTTGAAATGGCCGAAAGCTACGGCAACGCCAGCCGCGTATTCCGTGGCTCGGTGCCGACCGGCCTGCCGTTTACCAAGGACCTGTCCTACCTCAAGGGCTTTATCATGGTCTACAACTACATCCAGCTGGCCGTGCGCAAAGGCAAACTGGAACAAGTGCCGCTGCTGTTCTGCGGCAAGACCACCCTGGAGGACATGCGCACCCTGCGCCAACTGGTGGACGAGGGCCTGGTGGTGCCGCCCAAGTACTTGCCAGACCAGTTTCGCGACATGAACGCGCTGGCGGCGTGGATGTGTTTCTCCAACTTCCTCAACCACTTGAGCCTGGATCGGATCGAGGCGGATTACTCGAATATCCTTTGACGAAACCGGATCAAAATGTGGGAGCGGGCTTGCCTGCGATAGCGGTCTTTCAGTTAAAGCAGTTGCGACTGATACACCGCTATCGCAGGCAAGCCAGCTCCCACATTTGATCTCTTTGTTTTCAATAGCGAGGCTTCAACGGATGAGAATCCTCGGCATTCTGTGCCTGCTACTCACTTTGAACGGTTGCAGCTCCCTGCTGTTTTACCCCGAGCCTGGCCTGCCGTTCACGCCGCAAAAGGCCCACCTGGCCTACCGCGATGTCACCCTCACTACCGCCGATGGCGTGAAGCTCCACGCCTGGTGGCTGCCGGCCAAGCCCGGCGTGCCGCTCAAAGGCACCGTGCTGCACCTGCATGGCAATGGCGGCAACCTGGCCTGGCACTTGGGCGGGAGTTGGTGGTTGCCGGAGCAAGGCTATCAAGTGCTGCTGCTGGACTATCGCGGTTATGGCCTGTCCGAAGGCAAGCCATCCTTGCCCGAGGTCTATCAGGACATCGATGCGGCGTTCAGCTGGATCGACAAGGCCCCCGAAACCCAGCACCAACCGCTGATCGTCCTCGGTCAAAGTCTGGGCGGCGCGCTGGCAGTGCATTACCTGGCGGCACACCCGGAGCGCCAAGCCCAGCTCAAGGCCCTGGTGCTGGACGGCGTGCCCGCCAGTTATCGTGACGTAGGACAATTCGCCCTGAGCACCTCTTGGTTAACATGGCCGCTCCAGGTGCCTCTGTCGTGGCTGGTGCCGGACGCCGACAGTGCGATCCACGCCATGCCTGAATTAACTGGCGTACCGAAACTGCTGTTCCACAGCCTGGATGACCCGATTGTGCCTGTGGCCAACGCCATCCGCCTGTACCAGGCCGCACCGCCGCCGCGCGTGTTGCAGTTGACCCGGGGTGGCCATGTGCAGACCTTTGCCGACAAGACCTGGCAGACCGTGATGCTGCGCTACCTGGACGACCCGCAGCACTTCAATGGCCTGCGCCGCCTGGGCGAAATTCCGAACTACCCCCTTCCTACAGTTGATTCATCAGAGAGCCCGCAATGAGCGAAGAACGCAACATGATCCCGCTGATCCTCACCGGCATCGGCACCATCATCGGCACCGTCGGCTGCTTGTGGTTCTACGGCTACCTTCACTTTGCCAAGCCTGAAGATGCGTTGCTGCTCAGTGACTTCACCATGCTCAAGACGGTGCCAGGGGAGGATTACAAGATCTCCCTGAGCCCGGCCGCGCAAGTGGCGCAGTGTGTCGACGGTGTGTTGGTCATGTTCGATACCGAGCAGAAAGGCCTCAGCGGTGTATTGGTCAACAACAAGAAACAGGCGGTGCGCTGCATGGGGCAGGAAACACCGCAGCTTGAGCAGTAGCGATTTGGCGTACGAAAACATGCTTTGTCCTTGCCGTAATGCGCTGATCCTTTGTCGAATTCTGGTTCAAGTCATGTCAGGGGAGCGTCGCACCGGAACCATCTTGGGTTGAACGCCACAGATTTCGGACTGATCAGCAGCGCTGATCGGACCACGGTGTTTTCCAATTTGGAGTCAACAAGCATGAATATGAGTATTAACCCCCAGTTTTCCCAGGGAAGTGTCGGCGGCGCCGGTGAGTCTGGTGGCAACCAGAAAGAGATTGAGGCCCTTAAGAAGCAGATCAAAGGCCTGGAAGACCAGATCGCCGCCAAAGGGCAACAAGGTTCGGGCGGCGCACAAGGTGGCGGTGGCGAAGAAGATCCATTGCAGCAATTGCTGAAGATGCTGCAAGAGCAATTGCAGAAGTTAATGGGTGGCCAGGGGGCCAGCGGTGGAGGTGACTCCGCTGGTGGGCAGGGCGGTGGCGGCCAGGTCCAGGCAATCGTGGAGCAATCCAAGATGTCTGTCGGTTTCTGATAAGCGCCGCATAAAAAACCCCGCCATATGGCGGGGTTTCTTTAGTACAACAGTCGATCAGTTAGCCACGGACGAGCGTGGTTTGACCGGCTGGTTATCGTTGGAAATGGTCACTTCAACACGACGGTTCATGGCACGGCCCGATACGCTGCCATTGTCGGCAACCGGGTATTCCTTGCCGTAACCCTGGGTCACGATGCGCGAAATATCCACACCCTGTTGAGCCAATGCGCGTTGTACGGATGCTGCACGGCGCTCGGACAGGCTCTGGTTGTACGCGTCGGAACCGGTGCTGTCGGTGTAGCCTTCGACAATCACTTTACGGTCTGGGTTGTCGCGCAGGAACTGCGCCAGCTTGGTGATGTTCACCAGGCCGCTGGATTTGAGGTCGGACTTGTTGGTGGCAAACAGCACGTCACCAAAGGTCACCAGCGTACCGCGATCAGTCTGCTTGGCATTCAGGCTGTCTTGCAGCTGTTTGATTTGCGCATCGCGGGCTTCGAGCAGTGCGCGGGCACGTTCGTCACCAGCGTTTTTCAGCTTGGCTTCGGATTCGCGCAGCACGATGGTGTCTTTGGCCACTTCAACGCGCTGGTTGGTCAGGTAGGCCAGTTGGTCGACCTTCTTCTGGTCTTCGCGGTCGCGGTAGGCCTTGTCTGCCTTGTCCAGCCACTCGCTGGCGTCTTTGGTTTCCAGGGCTGCAACCTTGGTGGCTTGCGGGTTGGCTTGCAGGGCCGAGTAGTTGGTCCGTGCGTTTTCCAGGTTCGCGTTTGGCGGGGTGGAGCAGGCCGCCAGGGCAACGCTCATCGCCAGCAGGGCAGGGATCATCAATTGTTTACGCATAGTCGTGTCGTCCTTTCAATTCGATATCGGGTGCAATGCAATCAGTGGCGGCGTTTTACGGCTGTTTGATAACAGCGGGGCGCATGCCTTCCTGACGCAGCTCCTGAACAGCTTTCTGGGAGTCCTTCACAGCCTGTTCAGCCTTGGCTGCCTGGGATTTGCGCTCTGCAACGCGAGCATCCCATTCAGCTTGTTCGGCCAGGCGACGGGCCTCGTCGTAGTTCTTGTCGTGCATGGCGATTTCGGCTTGTTTGAGCTTGTCCTGGGCCGACTTCATTTCTACGGCTGCGTACTCGGTACCGCCGGCGCTGACAGCGCTGTTCACCGCAGATTGGGTGACCGCGTACTGCTCGGTCGGAGGGTTGCCGGCGCAACCGGCCAGAACGAAGCTGGTACCGATTGCCAGCGCGGCCAATTTGAGCCCGCGCAGGTGGTTAAACGAGGATTTGGCAGTGCTGGTCTTCATCGTCTTCAACTCCATTGGATAACTCCTGAAATACTTCAAAATCCACCTCAGGATGGCAGCGGCGGCGGGCCTGGCGTTTAAGCGCATGGCACCTATTCAAACGGCTGTTCCACGTGATGGCTTACTCGGTGTGACCGGAGGCTTTTTTGAATAGTTCAGAGAAGATGGCGATTTGCCTAAAAAAATATCTGACTGATTGGTCAGCGTAAAAAGTTGGAACTTCTGCGTTGCGCAGCGGTACGCCGGGCCTGTGGAAGGCCCGGAATACAAGGGGTAACGGGGAAGTGTCAGTGTTTTTGTTCGTCGGCACTCGCCGACAAATCATGCAGATAACGACGCGACAAGGTCAGGAAACGAGGGGTGGGGCCGACGTCTTCGGAAAGCGGGACTACGAAGGAAAATTTTGCGGTCGAGGTAAGCCAGCACAGCTCAGCGTAGCCCAATACTGTCTTGGGTTATGGTCGTTTCCGGGTGTCGATCCCAGCACCATTTCTTGGTGTGCCCAAGCGTTCGATGTTAAAACGCCTGTACAGGATTCCGCTCACACGATGGCGAGTTACGCACGATGGCACCACGGAAGAACAAAGCACCAAAGGTTGTTGAAGAAGGGGCCGGCGTGAGCACCCGTGACGACTTTTCTGAAACGACAAAGATTGAGTTGCTTGTGAGGGCCGCGAACCTCTGTTCCCGTTGTCGTGTCTTCACGATTGGCTCAACGGATGCGGGTGACAGGAAAAATAGTATCGGTGTCGCTGCACATATTTGTGCTGCTGCGAGCGGGCCGGGTGCCAAACGGTATGACCCAACTCAGACAAAAGCCCAAAGACGACATTTCGATAACGGTATTTGGATGTGCTATTCGTGCTCCAAGCTGATCGACAACGAAGAGACGTTTCACACTGTCGCTCATTTGAAAGAGATGAAGGCCGTTCATCAATCCTACGTTTCTTCGCTGGTTGGTGTGATTCCGATGGCACCATTTGAGGCTGAAAACAAAATTCGTGCGGGGATTATCGAAGCAACCATATCCCTGATTACGAAGGCAGGTAGTCCGGGAAGTTTCGACGTCTCGGCGGTCGTTGAAGGCTATGAACAATCAATAAATAGCATTGATCCAAACTTTAAGGTTGTAGTCACTGCTACAAGCGGTTCTGTCGTGCATGAGCTGATTCCGATCACTGACCCTGCACCAGAAATTCAGATAGTTTTTAATGATGATGAAGGCAATGCTTCTGCTGATCAGGCATGGCAAAAAATGACTGAAGTGGGGAGCCGATTCACATACCTACAAATGATTTCAAATTCGTAGGATCTAAACTATTTGAACATCTCAATGAAATGATTGTTGGGGGAACGCTGACGCTCACTCCCAGTAAACGACGACTTGAAACATGTATATATTTTGTAAGTGATGAAGCAGAATTTGAGCTGGCTACCACTGATTCATTCATGGGAAAGGGGTCAAAAAATTCGATATTGAAGGTTCTGCATTAGACGGATTTTTTACCTATCGTTACTTGATTCATGACCGCTACAAGGTAAACGCAACCTACACATTTGATGTGGCTGGTTGGCTGGGGCAGCCAATCAACAATCTCAGACACTATCATAGGATTAAAAAAGCCTATGATTTTGTTATGAGGTATCCAAAGTCTAAAGTCTCTATTGAGATAGTGCTGAATGGAAATCCTATGCGTCTATGGGATGGGGTATATAGTGACTTTACTGAACTGTTCGCTCGATTGAAAAAGATTGTAGAGGTTGCTGAGTGCTCCAAAGCTATTGCCTCGAAAATTTCAAATCAGCTAAGGTTAAAGACCTTGGATTTGACATTGCAGGATGAACGATACATCGAACTCTACGCCCAGCTTTTCAAGGGCGATGTGATTCGCAAACTCGACTATGGGGAGAATATTTTCACTGCTCGTGTTGATGCTAAAGAAAGTAAGGCTATCAAAACGTTTTGCTCCGAAAACGAGCCTGAAGTCACCATCGCCACATCACCAACAATAGATTTCTTTGGTAATGCTGTGTCGCTACCTAGAATGTCTAAAAAAGTATCTTGTTTCGACATTGTTTTCTTTTCAAGCATTAGAAAAGCTGACTGGCAATCTTTGTGGTGTGTAGGAAGGGCCAACCATTCTAGCGATTCTGTAATCTCCATCGCACCTGATGAAATGCCAATGCTCTGCGATGATGAGGATGTTAAACATGGATGAGCTTATGCTAATGGATCGCAGCCGCGTTCTTCATGAAGCACTCGAGCAGTGTGGGTGGGAGAATCCCGAAGAAGTCATTCAGCGTGTGAAACGTCTCGACTTAGGGCTACCGGCTGAGGATGAATTCGCGGTCATTTGTAGCTGGCTTGGAAAATGTTCACTTGTCCATAAGCTGGATCAACATCAAATCCCAAAATCTTCCCGAGAAACCTATCAGGTTCCCGATTTGCTGGCGGTTTTCAGCACGGAAAATAACCAGTACAGGGTTCTCATTGAGGTTAAAACTAAGCAAGATAAATGCCTTACGCTCAGAGCGAAGGATAGGGGAAATTGCTCAAGTATGGTGAAATGCTTGGGCTACCAGTCTTGTTTGCGTGGAAATATCACGGTCTTTGGATGCTGTTCGATATTTCTCTTTTCAAACGATTCAACAAGAATTATCGCGTCGATTTACTTTCTGCTCTGACCAATAGCCTTATGAGCCTTTTGACTGGTGATGTAAATTATCAGCTTGGTGATGGCGTTGGTCTGCATCTCAAATTCGAAAAGATGAAATGCATGAGAGCGATGGTGATACTGAGACGTGGAAAACCAGAATCGAAGAGATTTATCTTCAAGATTTCAATGGTGAGAAGAACACGGTTTTTTCAGCCCAAACGCTTTCCATCTTGAACACGTGTGAGCTTGATGAAAAGACAGACGTTGATGATGAGTTAATTCATCAGAGCTTTACCGTTCGATCTGGTGTGGGGAACATGGCTCACAGAGCCATTGAAACCTGCTAAAGCTTGAGTTATCAGATGCTGAGAATAACGTTCATTGGCGTTCTCTGCTCGTCGATGAAACGCCGCTCAAGTCTATTTCTGATTTTCAAAATGCCTTGGATGTTGCCCTGAAACAGAAAATCGTCAAATACATAATCATTCAGCACCCACAAGAATATCCTGATTTCATAAAGGATGATGATAAAGCTAAAGGAGTAAGCTGATGTCTGTTGTTCAAGTCGAAAAAGCATTGCGGGATTTCGCTGTTAAAAAAATCGGTTCTGCAATTGTCTTGAAAGGGGAGTGGGGGACTGGTAAGACTTATCTCTGGAACTCCATAATCAAGAAGCATAGGTCAAATTTTGGTCGCGTTAATTACTCATATGTATCATTATTTGGTGTTAATTCACTAGCCGACTTGAAACGTTCGATTTTTGAAAATACAGTGCCATCTGCTAAGGCTAATGATGTCACCAGTAAAGATTCTGTAATCGAGAATTTAAAGAAGCTAGATTTTAGCGATGCAGTTGGCGGGCTGAGAAAATTTTTTAGCTATGGGAAGGAAGCAAAGATTCCATTTGTGGGAAGCTTTGGCGGCGTGATTGATTCAATTCAGTATTCTTTGGTGACTGATACTATTATCTGTATCGACGATTTTGAGCGTCGAGGCAATTCTCTATCAGCGAGAGATGTTTTAGGTTTGGTTTCAAATCTGATCGAGTCTAAAGACTGCTCAGTTATTCTAGTCCTCAATGAGGGGTCGCTAGAGAAAAACGATGAATTCTTCATATTCAGCGAAAAGTTTTGATTACGAAGTGACATTTAGTCCTTCCGTGCAGGAGTCGGTTAAACTTGTTTTCGACTCTGCAGGGGAGGATCGTAAGGGGATAGCTGAGAATGCTATAAAATTAAATATAAATAATATACGGTTGTTGAAAAAATTGCCCTATTTGCAGGCGTGCTTGATGGTACGTTGAAAAATGCTCATTCTAGAGTAATTCAGCAGGCACATAATACATTGCCTCTTGCAGTGCTTGCTGTGTATGGAGGGGATAAGAGTAAGGTTGATGTTAATTTTATTTTGACTTATCAAGGCAGTTTGTTTTCTTATATGCCAGATGATCCTAATGCATCAGCAGATGAGTTAGAAAGCAAGCGAATTGAGAAGGAGAAAAGTAGTTATCTTGATGAGTACGGCTTTGGAAGGTGTGATGAGTTTGATGTTGCAATAATTCATCTCATAAAGAAAGGTTATGCAGACGAGGATGCATTAGGGCTCCTTGTCGATGCTTTAGAAAAAAAGATAAAGCATGATGCGGATATTGCTCTTCTTGGGCAGGCGTGGGATTTGTTTCATTCGTCTTTCGGTAATAATGAAGAGGAAGTGTTTAGTGCATTTGAACAGGCGATCTCTAAAGCCTTGCAATATTTTACGTTAAATGATTTGGATTCGGTTGCATCTATTTATTATGATTTGGGTCGAGAAGAACTGATTAACTCAGTGATTGATGATTATTGTTCTTATACCCTACCTGCATCTGGGGTTCGGGAAAAGATGAAGTTTATCCTTGGCCGCGTAATTCTTATCTGGCGATGAGGCTTGATGAATATTTTGCTAGCTTAGCAGTGAAGGGGGACTTGTCTGATCTCGTTCTCGCAGTCGTAAGGGGTCGGGCTTCCCAGATGGGGATCTTAGAAGAGGGATAGCCCAAAAGGGGATAATGAATTTTATGAGTATTTTGCTAGTTTGGATGATAAGGATTTCACGCGGCATGCTAGAGCTTTACTGAAGTGTGGTGAGGTTCGTTCGGTTGAGAAGGATATTACGGATGATTTTAGAAATATTTTTATGAAAACTTATGGTGCGTTGCTGAAGCTTTCAGAACTGACACCGTTGAATCGGGTTCGGATGAGTAAGTTTAAAGGTTACGAAAAACTTTACGCTCAGGTAGAGGAAGAGTTGCGTCTTGAACAGAATCAACCTGAATAGCCCCATACGAGGCTAGATTCAGGCTCCCAGACCCTATCCCCGTAGGGTCTTTGAAATTGCTTGTTCAGCTTCGACGTAGGCCGGTGTCTTACCAGCGTCGGCAAAAATCTCTTCACCTTCCTCCACTCGGATCACCTCAGACCCTTTGAGGTAGGGCATGGCTGTTTCCGCTTCTTTTATAGCAGTGTGAATCAGACCTTCCGTGATGATGCTTTCATCTAGTCCGTAGGCTTCCGCAAACGCCTTGATTTTCACTAAGTCTTGTTTGCGAATGGTCAGGGTGATTTCAGCAAGCTCCGAGGTTTCGTGAGCTTTGTTTTCCCAGTTGCTGAGCATCGTTTTGAAGGCGTCCATAAGGTATCTCCTGATTGGCCAAATGTGTTCCTAGACTGTGAGTGTCATTACGGCTCATGGTTCGCTGAAATGATCGGAAGGCCATGTGCTACGCGGCTTTCAGGAGGTTTACTTTTTCCTATTGCGTGCTCGCTTTCTTCATACAGCGGGTCACCTTCCTCATCGGTGGCAACGACCTGCTGGCCCCTGATGTAGGGGAAGCTGGTTTCCAGCTCTTCCAAGGCGGCGCCGATCAGTTCGCCGAGCAGCTCTTCGGTGTTGCGTTTGGGGTACATCTCGGCGATGGCGGCCAGCCTTGCGGCGGACTCGACATCCAGATGGATGGCGTACTCGGTCTTGGTCAAGCGACCCTTGGCGTTCTCTTCCCAATGCTGGGCCAATTCTCGAATTTTCATGGCAACCTCAATAAAGCCCGCGATAGCAGGCGGTGATGAGTGACCCGCCGTCCGCGTGGATAAACGCGGCGACTTACCTTTGAGACTAGCTGCAAGCCACAAGGTTTAAAGTCTTGTCAGAAACGAGCACTGGCGGCACTCTGGAACACCTGCGCGTCCCGGATTTCTGGCTGGAGATTGGCTGATGAGTGATATCGATGCACGCTTGCGTGAGGATGTTCACCTGCTGGGTGAGCTGTTGGGCAATACCATTCGAGAGCAGTATGGCGACGATTTTCTCGACAAGATCGAGCAGATCCGCAAAGGCGCCAAGGCCGACCGCCATGGCGCTGGCGATGAACTGAGCACCCGTCTCAACCAGTTGCAGGAAAACGAACTGCTGCCGGTGGCTCGTGCCTTCAACCAGTTCCTTAACCTGGCCAACATTGCCGAGCAGTACCAACTGATTCATCGACGTGATGAGTCGCAACCGGCACCGTTCGAGTCCCGCGTGTTACCCGAGTTGCTCGCCCGCTTGCAAAGCGAAGGTCACAGCAATGAGTCCCTGGCACGCCAGTTGGGGCGCCTGGAGATTGAGCTGGTCCTTACCGCTCACCCCACCGAAGTGGCGCGCCGTACCCTGATCCAGAAATACGACGCCATCGCCGCCCAATTGGCGCTGCAAGACCACCGCGACCTCACGACCGCCGAGCGCGATCAAATCCGTGAGCGCTTGCAACGCTTGATCGCCGAAGCCTGGCACACCGAAGAAATCCGCCGTGTCCGGCCCACTCCGGTGGACGAGGCCAAATGGGGCTTCGCGGTGATCGAACATTCGCTGTGGCACGCCATTCCCAATTACCTGCGCAAGGCCGACCGGGCCTTGCATGCCGCCACCGGCCTGCGTCTGCCCTTGGAGGCTGCACCGATTCGCTTCGCCTCGTGGATGGGCGGCGACCGTGACGGCAACCCGAATGTCACTGCGCCGGTCACCCGCGAAGTGCTGTTGCTGGCACGCTGGATGGCGGCTGACCTGTACTTGCGCGACATCGACCACTTGGCCTCCGAACTGTCGATGCGACAGGCCAGCCCGGCATTGCAGGCGAAGGTCGGCGACAGCGTCGAACCCTACCGCGCCTTGCTCAAGCAACTGCGCGAACGCCTGCGCGCCACACGCCAATGGGCGCACACCGCGTTGAGCAGCAGCACCCCGGCGCCTGCCGAAGTGCTGCAGAACAACCGCGACCTGCTGGACCCGCTGGAGCTGTGTTATCAGTCGCTGCATGAGTGCGGCATGGGCGTGATCGCCGATGGCCCGCTGCTCGACTGCCTGCGCCGTGCCGTGACCTTTGGCCTGTTCCTTGTGCGCCTGGATGTGCGCCAGGACTCCAGTCGGCATTCGGCGGCCATGACGGAAATCACCGACTACCTTGGCCTCGGTCGCTATGAGGACTGGGACGAAGACGCGCGCATCAGTTTTCTGACCAAAGAGCTGGCGAATCGTCGGCCGTTGCTGCCGGGGTATTTCAAACCCTCGGCGGACACAGCCGAGGTGTTGAACACCTGCAAGGAAATCGCTGCTGCGCCGGCGGCTTCACTGGGCTCGTATGTCATCTCCATGGCGGGCGCGGCCTCCGACGTGCTGGCGGTGCAATTACTGCTGAAAGAGTCGGGCGTGCAACGGCCGATGCGCGTGGTGCCGTTGTTTGAAACCCTGGCCGACCTGGACAACGCCGGGCCGGTGATGGAGCGCCTGCTGCAACTGCCGGGCTATCGAGCGCGCTTACAGGGCCCGCAGGAAGTGATGATCGGCTATTCAGACTCCGCCAAGGACGCCGGCACGACTGCCGCCGCCTGGGCGCAATACCGGGCGCAGGAGCGCTTGGTGGATATCTGCCGCGAGCAGCAGGTGGAACTGTTGTTGTTTCATGGTCGCGGCGGCACCGTCGGCCGTGGCGGCGGCCCGGCCCACGCGGCGATCCTGTCGCAGCCGCCGGGCTCGGTGGCGGGCGTTTCCGCACCACCGAACAGGGCGAAATGATCCGCTTCAAGTTCGGCTTGCCGGATATTGCCGAGCAGAACCTCAACCTCTACCTGGCTGCAGTGCTGGAAGCCACCTTGTTGCCACCGCCACCGCCGGAGCCGGCCTGGCGTCATTTGATGGATGAATTGGCCGCAGATGGTGTCAGCGCCTACCGCGCAGTGGTGCGGGAAAATCCGCAGTTCGTCGAATACTTCCGTCAATCCACCCCAGAACAGGAGTTGGGCCGGTTGCCCTTGGGCAGTCGCCCAGCCAAGCGCCGTGCGGGTGGGATCGAAAGCCTGCGCGCTATCCCGTGGATCTTCGGCTGGACCCAGACCCGCCTGATGCTACCGGCCTGGCTGGGTTGGGAAGCGGCGCTGAGCAAGGCGCTGGAGCGCGGCGAAGGTGAGCTGCTGGGGCAGATGCGCGAGCAGTGGCCGTTCTTCCGCACGCGTATCGACATGTTGGAAATGGTGCTGGCCAAGGCGGATGCCGATATCGCCCGCCTGTATGACGAGCGCCTGGTGCAACCGGACCTGTTGCCATTGGTGTGCATTTGCGCGACCTATTGTCGCAGGCCTGCAGTGTGGTGCTTGGCCTGACCGGCCAGTCGCAGCTGTTGGCCCATAGCCCGGACACCCTGGAGTTTATCCGCCTGCGCAACACCTACCTCGACCCTCTGCACTTGTTGCAGGCTGAGTTGCTGGCACGTTCGCGCCAGCAGGAGGCCGCGCAAGACAGCCCTCTGGAACAGGCGCTGCTGGTGTCCGTGGCCGGTATTGCGGCGGGTTTGCGCAACACGGGTTGAGGTTTTTCGCGTGTTCTCAAAGGCTTGCAGGTAAACCACGACGGTCGCCCCGAACAGGGCGGTCGGCGTCCACACGGGCGGGTTGCACTCGGGCATACCCTACCTATGAAGCATATACAGCGCGGTTCCTGCGACTTTTGGCGGCTTGTATGGATAGGGCCTGCTGTGTATCTTGATCAGCCTTTGGCCGTTTGGGCGGCCTGGACCCAGAATTTTACAAGCCATATTTCTACGAGATTTGCCCCTCGCGGCGGATCCGAGCGTCATCTCTATAAAAAATTGAGGAGCACATCAATGCGCGTCATTCTGCTGGGAGCTCCCGGGGCCGGTAAAGGTACTCAGGCAAAGTTCATCACTGAAAAATTCGGCATTCCACAAATCTCCACCGGCGACATGCTGCGTGCAGCAGTCAAGGCCGGCACCGAGCTGGGCCTGATCGCCAAAAGCGTGATGGACAGCGGTGGTCTGGTTTCCGATGACCTGATCATCAACCTGGTCAAAGAACGCATCAGCCAGGAAGACTGCAAGAACGGTTTCCTGTTCGACGGCTTCCCACGCACCATTCCCCAGGCTGAAGCCCTGGTGAAGGCCGGCGTCGAGCTGGACGCAGTGGTTGAAATCGCGGTTGAAGATGAAGAGATCGTGCAGCGTATTGCCGGTCGTCGCGTTCACGAAGCCTCGGGCCGCGTGTACCACACCATCTACAACCCGCCAAAAGTCGAAGGCAAGGACGATGTTACCGGCGAAGACCTGGTACAGCGTAAAGACGACACCGAAGAAACCGTGCGTCACCGCCTGTCGGTCTACCATTCGCAGACCAAGCCTTTGGTGGATTTCTACCAGAAGCTGTCCGCTGCCGAAGGCAAGCCTAAATACAGCCACATTCCGGGCGTTGGCTCGGTAGAAGCGATCACTGCCAAGGTGCTGCAAGCACTGAGCTGATCCTTCGACTGGCTACACGTATAACGGCCCGCTTGCGGGCCGTTGTTGTTTATACTGGCGCACTTTTTTCGACTTGGACACCCACACCGATGAGCACCCTGCTGGCCCTGGACACCGCGACTGAAGCTTGCTCCGTTGCCTTGCTACACGATGGCAAGGTTACGAGCCACTACGAGGTGATCCCGCGCCTGCATGCGCAGAAGCTGTTGCCGATGATCAAGCAACTGCTCGAAGACGCCGGCACCACCCTGGCGGCGGTGGACGCCATCGCCTTCGGCCGTGGGCCAGGTGCCTTTACCGGTGTGCGCATTGCCATCGGCGTGGTGCAAGGCCTGGCGTTTGCGTTGGAGCGTCCGGTATTGCCGGTGTCCAACCTGGCGGTGCTGGCCCAGCGCGCCTTGCGCGAACACGGCGCCCAGCAAGTCGCAGCGGCTATCGATGCGCGCATGGATGAAGTCTATTGGGGCTGCTACCGCGAAACCGCTGGCGAAATGCGTTTGGTGGGTGTTGAAGCGGTCCAGCCTCCGGAGTCTTCTGCGCTGCCCGATGACGCCAGCGGTGACTGGTTCGGTGCTGGCACCGGCTGGGGTTATGGCGAGCGAATCAATGTGCAATTGGTTGGCCAGGACGCCGCAATGCTGCCCCATGCCGAAGACTTGCTAACCCTGGCACGCTTCGCGTTTGCGCGTGGCGAGGCGATCCCGGCTGACCAGGCCGCCCCTGTTTACTTGCGCGATAAAGTCGCCCAGACCAAGGCCGAACGCGGGATTATTTGACGTCAAAAATGCGGGCAAAGTGAGGCGAAATTCACCAATCGTCAGAATTTGCCCGCGGTTTTAAACCTTTTTCAAATTATGTGTTCTAGTTATCACCAGAGCATTTGCGCACCACGGATGATGCTGCCAAAATGCCATTACTGATAGCGAGTTCGCGCCCATGCGTATTGATGGCTTTTCCTCACAGTCGTACCCGATCAAGCGTAAGCCGCGTAAGGCAAACGCCACGGTGGACGACTCTGTCGAGGATTCGCCAGACTTCATCGAAGTCCAGTCCGATGCGCAGGCCAATGCTCAAGCACGCATCAGCGGTCTTCCCGCCCGTCAGCAAGACATGGTCTTCCCGCGCTCCATGAGCAAAAGCGTCGCCACCGCCTTGGCCAGCTACCTGACCACTGCCGGCTTTGTCGAATGGGATATGGAAGTGCTGGGCCTCGACATTCACATCTGATGCGCCTGCCTTACTTCATCGGTTGCCCGTCCTGGAGTGAAAACGCCTGGCGCGACTATCTCTACCCTGTCGACGCGTGTTCCAGCGACTACCTCGCCCTCTATTCCCAGGTTTTCAACGCCGTTGAAGGCAACACCACGTTCTATGCCCGACCCTCGGCCGCCACGGTGCAGCGCTGGGCCGAGATCATGCCTGAGGATTTTCGCTTCACCGCCAAGTTTCCCGGCGACATCAGCCATGGTGGCGACCTGCGCGACCAGCTGCCGGCGGCAGAGAGTTTTGTTGGCCTGATGAGCCCGTTGGGTGAGCGTGTTTCGCCGTTGTGGCTGCAACTGTCGGCGAGTTTTTCGCCGCAGCGTCTGAGCGAACTGGCGGGTTTTATCGATGGCCTGGAGCGCCCGATGGCAGTGGAAGTGCGTCACCCGGAGTTCTTCGCCAAGGGCGACGCCGAGCGCACACTCAACCGTTTGCTGCGTGACCGGGGCGTTGAGCGGATCTGCCTGGATTCGCGTTCGCTGTTCAGTTGCGCGTCCACATCGGCGGCGGTGCTGCATGCCCAATCGAAGAAACCCAAGGTGCCCCCACGTCCTGCGGCACTGACGCTGTTTCCCCAAGTGCGCTTTATTGGTCACCCGGAACTGGAACCCAACGACCCCTTCCTGATCCCGTGGGTGGAAAAAGTCGCCGGCTGGATCGAAGAAGGTCGTACGCCCTTCGTATTCCTGCACACCTCGGATAACCGCCTGGCCGCTCAACTGGCCCTGCGTTTTCACGACAAGTTGATGGCGCGCCTGCCGGGCCTTGCGCCGCTACCGACCCTGAATCGGCAACCCGCAGCGGAGCAACTGGGGTTACTCTAAGGCTCCTCTTTTGCCAGGAGCCTGCCATGGATGCCCAAACCCTTCGCGCCGAAACCTTCAAGGCCCTGCATGAGCGTGACCGCGCATTCGTGATGCCCAACCCGTGGGATGCAGGTTCTGCCATCATGCTGGCCAGCCTCGGTTTTGAAGCCTTGGCCACCACCAGCGCGGGTTATGCGTTCAGCCTCGGACGGCCTGATGCGGAAGGGGCGCTGTCCCTGGAAGACACGCTGGCCAATGCCAGTGCCATCGCTCGGGCGACCTCGTTGCCGGTGGCAGCGGACCTGGAAAACGGCTTCAGCGACACCGCCGAAGGTTGTGCCCAGACCATTCTGCGCGCTGCGGCTACGGGCATCGTCGGCGGCTCCATCGAAGATGCCACGGGCATCGCTGCCGACCCTATCTACCCTTTTGATTTGTCCGTTGAGCGCGTGGAAGCGGCGGTTGCTGCCGCGCGCAGCCTGCCTTTTCCCTTCACCCTGACAGCCCGCGCGGAAAATCTCCTGCATGGTCGCCTGGATTTGCCTGACACTATCCGCCGCCTGCAAGCCTACGCCGAGGCCGGTGCCGACGTGCTGTATGCACCGGCCTTGCGCAGTGCCGAGGAAGTGCTGGCGGTGGTCAAGGCGGTCGCGCCTAAACCGGTGAATGTGTTGATGTCCGGCGGCTTGAACCTCAGCGTGGCGCAACTGAGCGAGATGGGCGTGCGGCGTATCAGCGTCGGCTCGGCCATGGCACTGGCGGCGTATGGCGAGTTCTATCGGGCGGCGCAGGAGGTGTATGAGTTGGGCACCTTTACCTTCACCGAGCGCAAGATGCCGTTCAGCCAGGCGAACGCGTTCTTCAAGGATTGAATCAGGCGGCCAGGCGCAGGTTCTGGGTGACCAGCGGGCGCGCCCAGTAGTAGTCGAAGTCCAGGGCCTTTTGTTGCGCCACCAGTTCCTCGGTAGGGTACGGCGTGGCGGGCGGTGGCAGCAGGTCCAGTTCGAACTCGGCGATCGGCAAGTGCAAGGGGCGAGGCTGCGGCGCAGGGCCCGGCTCTGGCAGTGGCTCGCCGGCGGTCAGCACGATGGGACGGACCCAACCGCTTTCGAAATTTTGCTGGCGCTGTTGGGCGATGATTTCTTCGTCCGGGAACGGCGTGGCAGCCGGTGGCAGCAATTCGGTTTCGAACTCGGCAATCGGCAGGAACAGCGGCTCAGGTGGGGCGATCTCGGTGTCTTTCACGTCGCACTCACGCTGGGTGAGAATTTGCGACAGTAAATCCGCACCGGCACTCGGTTCTACCGCTGGGTCAGCTGGTGCTGGCGCGCTGAGCGCTTGCGGTGTATCGCCGAGCTGTTCGGCCAACGCTCGGGCGAAGAAGTCCTGCCACACATGACTCACCCCGGCCAGCGCTTGAGTATTGCGCAGGCCGTAGTGGTTGTGGGTCGGCAGTACACCGATGGTTAGGGGAAGAATGTCTGACATTTTTCTCGGTCGACGCTCAGCTCTGGCAAAATACCTGACTGTTGTTTTTATCGGCCGATGTTTGCCGATCCTTAATATTTTTGAGCGTAGCGATTGATGAGCGAACAACCAGCGGCCAGCCGCATCCAGGTCGAGGCCTTGGCCGAAGGTTTCCAGGCCCTTGCCGAGCAATGGGCGTCGCGGCTCGGCTTGCCGTTAATGCTGGCCGATGCGGACTTTTCCCTGCAAGTCGGTGAGCAGGGCCTACAGCTGCAACAGCTCGGGCCTGACGCAACGGGGCCGGTGCGAGTGGACTTTGTCGAGGGTGGCGCGGCGCATCGGCGTTTGTATGGCGGTGGCAGCGGACAGATGATCGCCAAGGCCGTCGGTATCGCCCAAGGCGTACGCCCACGAGTGCTGGACGCTACGGCAGGCTTGGGCAAGGACGCCTTCGTGCTGGCCAGCCTGGGGTGCGAGATGAGCCTGATCGAACGCCAGCCGCTGATCGGCGCCTTGCTCGAAGACGGCCTGGCGCGTGGCGCGGACGACTTTGAAGTGGCACCGATTGTGGCGCGCATGAAGTTGCTCAAGGGCAACTCCATTGACGTGATGCGCAACTGGGAAGGCGAGCCGCCTCAGGTGATCTACCTCGACCCGATGTTCCCGCACCGTGAGAAAACCGCCCTGGTGAAGAAGGAAATGCGCCTGTTCAGGCCGCTGGTGGGGGATGATCCGGACGCGCCGGCGCTGCTGGCGGCGGCATTGGCCCTGGCCAGTCACCGCGTGGTGGTGAAGCGGCCGCGCAAGGCGCCGTGTATTGAAGGGCCCAAGCCGAGTCATGCGTTGGATGGCAAATCCAGTCGGTATGACATCTATCCCAAGAAGGCGCTCAAGCCTTAAATCTTCGTTGGCCTTGCGGGCCTCATCGCGGGCAAGCCCGGCTCCCACATTTTGAGGTGTGAATACCTTCAAATGTGGGAGCTGGCTTGCCTGCGATAGTGCCCGCCCAGGCAACATAAGCCTTCAGGCCCGATAAGCCCGCATAAACAACCCCACCACATCCTGCACATGTGCCTCGGCAGCTTCTTCGCTCAACTGCCCGCCGCACCCATACAACAAGCAGAAATTCGCCGTGCCCTTGAGCAGGCAAAGAAGTGCTCGGCCGCCGTAAAGGGTTTGTCGATGCTCAAGGCGCCGCTCTGGTCGATCTTGCTGAGCAAGCGCTCCATGCCTTGCAGCATGCGCATCGGGCCGGCTTCGAAGAAGATTTGTGAGAGTTTCACGTCCTGATTGCCGGTGGTCATCATCAGGCGATGCAGGTTCACCGACTCCTCGCTGTTGATCAGCCGATGGAACCCCGGGCAATATTCAGCAGTACCGTCTCCACGGGCATGCCGGCCGGCAGCTCGAAATACATCACCGGCAATTGTTCCTCGCACGTCGCCACCACGGCAGCCGTGAACAAGGTTTCTTTGTCGGTGAAGTGGCTGTAGACGGTCAGTTTCGACACGCCAGCTTCCAGTGCAACCGCGTCCATGCTGGTGCTGGCGTAGCCATTACTCAAAAACAGGATTTTCGCTGCTTCGAGGATTGCCTGGCGTTTTGCCATGTCCTTGGGGCGCCCAGGGCTATTGGTGTTTACAGGATTGTCGGACATTTTCACTTTAATACTGGACTGGTGAGTTTGGTATTAATAACATACTGGCCAGTATAATTATTCCTAGCTCCATTTGCGAAAGGTCCTTCAGCATGCGCAGCACTTTCCTGCCCTTTGCGTTGCCTGTCAGCCTGGTGTTCCTCCCTGGCCGCCTGTGGCCATGAAGAAGCAGCCCAGACCACCGTCCGCCCGGCCATGGTGGTACAGCCGCAACCTTCGGCACAATCGAGCGACAGTTATCCCGGCGAAGTTCGCGCCCGTTATGAGCCGGACCTGGCCTTTCGCATTGGCGGCAAAGTCAGCAAGCGTCTGGTAGAGGAGGGCGAGCGGGTCAAGGCCAACCAGCCACTCGCCGAACTCGACCCCCAGGATGTGCGCCTGCAATTGGAGGCCACCCGTGCCCAGGTGGCTGCCGCCGAGGCCAACCTGAGCCTGGTGCGCGCTGAGCGTGACCGCTACAAAACCTTGCTGGACCGTCAGATGGTCAGCCGCTCCCAGTACGACAATTCCGAAAACCTCTACCGATCCGGTGAAGCTCGCCTTAAGCAAATCAAGGCTGAATTCGACGTGGCCAGCAACCAGGCTGGCTATGCAGTGCTACGTGCGCCCCAGGACGGCGTGGTGGCCAAGCGTGCAGTGGAAGTAGGCCAAGTGGTGTCCGCCGGCCAAACCGTATTCACCCTGGCCACCGATGGCGAGCGCGAAGTGCTGATCAGCTTGCCGGAACAAGGTTTTGGTCGTTTCAAAATCGGCCAGCCGGTGACGGTGGAGCTGTGGAGCCAGCCGGACCAGCGCTTTACCGGGCGTATTCGTGAGCTGTCTCCGGCGGCGGATCCGAAGTCGCGCACTTTTGCTGCCCGTGTCGCGTTCACTGGCGGCAAAGTCCCCGCCGAGCTGGGCCAGAGCGCCCGGGTTTTCATACAAGCAGACGGCGTAATTGCGCTGTCGGTGCCGCTGTCTGCCCTCAGTGCGGAGAACGGTGCGTCCTACGTCTGGTTGGTACAGCCGGACGACACGCTCAAGCGCACGCCGGTGCGGATTGGCGCCTTCGGTGAAAAAACCGTCCCGGTGCTGGAAGGCCTTAGTCCCACTGACTGGGTCATTGCCGCAGGCGTGCATGTACTCCATGAGGGCCAGCAAGTGCGTCCGGTGGACCGCTCCAACCGAGTTGTGAATCTGGCGGCCAACAAGGAGTAGTCCCCGATGGGTTTCAATCTTTCCGAATGGGCGTTGCGCAATCGCCAGATCGTACTGTTCCTGATGATCCTGCTGGCCGTGGTCGGCACCTTGTCCTACACCAAATTGGGACAGAGCGAAGACCCGCCATTCACCTTCAAAGCCATGGTAATCAAGACCAATTGGCCAGGCGCCACGGCCCAGGAAGTCTCGCGCCAAGTCACCGAGCGCATCGAGAAAAAACTCATGGAGACCGGCGAGTACGAGCGCATTGTGTCGTTCTCGCGCCCCGGTGAATCCCAAGTCACTTTCATGGCCCGCGACTCCATGCACTCGGCGCAAATTCCCGAGCTGTGGTACCAGGTGCGCAAGAAAATCAGCGACATCCGCCAGACCTTGCCGCCGGATATCCAGGGGCCGTTTTTCAACGATGAGTTCGGCACCACCTTCGGCAACATTTATGCCCTGACCGGCGACGGTTTCGATTACGCGGTGCTCAAGGACTACGCCGATCGCATCCAGATTCAACTGCAACGTGTCGCAGATGTGGGCAAGGTTGAGCTACTTGGCCTACAAGACGAGAAGATCTGGATCGAACTGTCCAACCTCAAGCTGGCGACCCTCGGCCTGCCGCTGGCCGCCGTGCAACAGGCGTTGCAGGAGCAGAACGCGGTGTCCACGGCGGGCTTCTTCGAAACCCCGACCGAGCGCGTGCAACTGCGGGTGTCGGGCAACTTCAAGACAGTGGAGGAGATCCGCAACTTCCCGATTCGCGTGGGCGATCGCACCTTCCGTATCGGCGACGTGGCCGAGATTCATCGTGGCTTCAACGACCCACCCGCGCCACGCATGCGCTACATGGGCGCGGACGCTATCGGCCTGGCCGTGGCCATGCGTGACGGCGGTGACATTCTGGTACTGGGTAAAGCCCTGGAAGGCGAGTTCGCACGCCTGCAAAAGAACCTTCCGGCAGGCATGGAACTGCGCAAGGTGTCGGACCAGCCGGCGGCAGTAAAAACCAGCGTCGGCGAATTCGTCCAGGTATTGGCCGAGGCATTGGCCATCGTGTTGCTGGTGAGTTTTTTCTCCCTTGGTGTGCGCACCGGCATGGTGGTTGCCCTGGCGATTCCACTGGTGCTGGCGATGACGTTTGCCACCATGTATTACCTGGGCATCGGCCTGCACAAGATTTCCCTCGGGGCCTTGGTCCTGGCGCTTGGCCTGCTGGTGGATGACGCGATCATCGCCGTGGAAATGATGGCGATCAAAATGGAGCAGGGCTACGACCGGCTCAAGGCAGCCAGCTTCGCCTGGACCAGCACCGCTTTCCCGATGCTCACCGGTACGCTGATCACCGCCGCCGGTTTCCTGCCGATTGCCACCGCGCAATCGAGTACCGGCGAATACACCCGTTCGATCTTCCAGGTGGTCACCATCGCGCTGCTGGCCTCGTGGGTCGCCGCCGTGGTGTTTGTGCCGTACCTAGGGGAAAAACTCCTGCCGGACCTGGCGAAGATTCACGCGGCCAAGCACGGCACTGACGGGCCTGATCCCTACGGTACGCCGTTCTACCAGCGTGTAAGACGTCTGGTGGAGTGGTGCGTGAATCGCCGCAAAACCGTGATCGTGCTGACCCTGCTGCTGTTTATCGGCTCGGTCGCCTTGTTCCGCTTTGTACCGCAGCAGTTCTTCCCGGCTTCCGGCCGCCTGGAACTGATGGTCGACCTGAAACTGGCCGAAGGCGCCTCCCTGAGCAACACCGCCGACCAGGTCAAACGCCTGGAAAGTTTGCTCAAGGAACACGCCGGCATCGACAACTACGTGGCTTATGTGGGCACCGGCTCGCCGCGTTTCTACCTGCCATTGGACCAGCAATTGCCGGCCGCCAGCTTCGCCCAGTTTGTGGTGTTGGCCAAAACCATTGAAGAGCGCGAAAGCCTGCGCACCTGGTTGATCGAAACCCTCAACGAACAATTCCCGGACCTGCGCTCGCGGGTCACGCGCCTGGAAAACGGCCCGCCCGTGGGTTATCCGGTGCAGTTCCGGGTGACCGGCGAGCACATCGAAGAAGTCCGCGCCCTGGCGCGGAAAGTGGCAGCCAAGGTTCGCGAAAACACCCACGTCGTCAACGTGCACCTGGACTGGGAAGAGCCGAGCAAGATCGTCTACCTCAACATCGACCAGGACCGTGCTCGCGCCCTCGGCGTGAGCACCGCCAACCTGTCGAAATTCCTGCAGAGTTCGTTGACCGGTTCCAGCGTCAGCCAATTCCGCGAGGACAACGAGTTGATCGAAATCCTCCTGCGCGGCACCGTGCATGAGCGCACCGAACTGTCGTTGTTGCCAAGCCTGGCGGTGCCGACCGATAACGGCAAAAGCGTCGCGCTGTCACAGATCGCCACCCTTGAATACGGCTTCGAAGAAGGCATTATCTGGCACCGCAACCGCCTGCCAACGGTCACCGTGCGCGCCGATATCTATGGCAAGGAGCAACCGGCAACCCTGGTCCAGCAAATCCTGCCGACGCTTGCAGGTGTACGTGCAGAATTGCCCGACGGTTATCTGCTGGAAGTCGGCGGTACGGTAGAAGACTCCGCCCGTGGCCAGAACTCGGTAAAAGCCGGCGTGCCGCTGTTTATCGTGGTGGTGCTGACGTTGCTGATGCTGCAACTGCGCAGCTTCTCACGCACCGCCATGGTGTTTCTGACGGCGCCGCTGGGGCTGATCGGTGTCACGCTGTTCCTCCTGGTGTTCCGCCAGCCCTTCGGCTTTGTGGCCATGCTCGGCACCATCGCCCTGTCGGGGATGATCATGCGTAACTCGGTGATCCTGGTGGACCAGATCGAGCAGGACATCAAGGCAGGCCTCGCGCCATGGCAAGCAATCATCGAAGCCACCGTCCGACGCTTCCGTCCGATTGTGCTGACCGCGCTGGCGGCCGTATTGGCGATGATCCCGCTGTCACGCAGCGTGTTCTTCGGGCCGATGGCCGTGGCGATCATGGGCGGGTTGATTGTGGCGACGGCGTTGACCCTATTATTCCTGCCGGCCCTGTATGCTGCGTGGTTCCGAGTGAGGAAGGACGTCGCGTAATCATGTTGGCTACTGTTTCAGCCTTGATGTTGTTGTTGCTTGCCCCAGGTCCGACCAACACCCTGCTGTTTCGCGCGGGGGTGTTGTTTGGTTTTCGGGCCTCCTGGACGCTGGCGTTGACCGAGTGCCTGGCTTATCTACTGCAAGTCTCGCTATGGGGGTGGCGTTGTTGTACCTGGCGGCGTATTCGCCGTGGGCGCTGAAGGCCACGCAGTTGGCGGCGGCCTGCTACTTGCTGTATGTCTCCTACAAGCTTTGGCAGCGTAAGAACAGCGTCATCAACCCCGGTTCCGACCGTTTCTCCGGGCTGTACTTCTTCTGGCTGACGGTGATGAATCCCAAGGGACTGCTGATCGTGTCGTTCATTGCACCGGTTGGCACCTTTGCCACGCTACCAGGCTATGCCGGGTTCATGGTCACGCTGGCGCTGGTGGTGATTCCAGTAGGGGCGGCGTGGATTGTGCTGGGCAGTCGCTTTGAAGGGATTCAAAAGGCATGGCTCACGCCATTGAAAATCAACCGTGCGACCTCGATTGCGATTGGCTGCTTTGCCACGCTGATGGTGGGGCGGTTGGCGGAGTCGGTACTGCACTAGGATCGCTCCCTGTTGCACCGATTATCGAAATAGATGACAGGTTCCGGGAACGCTTTCCGGGTACCTTCCACTCAGGGACTACCTGTTTACAGGTATCAGTTTTCGCTGCCGATCATTGTTGGCATCGGTCATTGGACTCATCTTTTTTTGATAGAAGGGTTTCCCTATGTGCCTTGTTTCCTTAATAAGCAAGATGGTCAATGTTGTGCCAAAACCACAAGAACCAGACTGCCCCCTAGCCCAGAAAAACCGCCGAAGCCTACCTGCCCAGCGAAGCCCTGTTCAGAGGAATCGCGCCAACAAGCCAAGAGGATTGAGTTCAGTACGATCACGATACGCACTATCAGTCTGGACACTGCCCAAGGATAGGGGAGGGGTGCGTTCGCTCTCGAGGGAGGGTACGGCATGAGATCGCTCCCTATTGCAGGGAGCGATCCGTCCAAGGCTTACAACGCCCCAAACACCTTCTTCGCCAAACTGGTAGCCGCAGCCGCCGGGTTCTTGCGAATGGTTTCTTCTTGCTGCGCGATCATCTTGAACAGGCCGTCCAGCGCTTGTTCGGTCACGTAGTTCTCGACGTTGGCGCTTTTGGCGTCCACCGCGCCAAAGGCCGCAGCCTTGCCGGCCAAGGCGTTGTATTGCTGGGCCACGCCGACTTTGTCGGTGGCGGCTTTGACGATAGGCAAGAACTTGGCGCGGATTTCTTCGCGGCTGCTTTTGTTCAGGTACTGGGTGGCTGAATCCTGGCCGCCGGTGAGGATGCCCTTGGCGTCGGTCACACTCATGTTTTTCACGGCGTTCACCAGGATCGGCTGGGCCTGGGTCACGGCGGTTTCAGCGGCCTTGTTCATGCTGGTTTCCAGCTGCGTGACCTGGTCGCCCATGCCGAACATTTTCAGCTTGTCGGCGACTTTGCCCAGCTTGCCGGGCAGGCCGATCTTCACTTCGGGGTTGTTGCTGAAACCGCCGGGTACGCCCAGTTGTTTCACGGCGATCTGAGCGCCTTGGGTCAGTGCGTCCTTGAGGCCGCCACTGGCGTCGCCCTGGGACAAGCTGCCGAGGTCCAGGGCCATGGCGTTGGCACCGAACAGCAGGCCGGCACACAGGGCGGTAAGGCGAAGGGAGTTACGGAGCATTGGCGCTTCCTTTTGATAGGGCTTATGTTCTGGAGGCTATCAGTGAGGCACAGCATCTACGCGCAGGCGCAGCGGCTGTGGGTCCTGGCCGTTGAGCTGCACAGAGTGCCGTTCGGTGGTAATAAACAGTAGCTTGCCATCCAGTTCGATGCGAGCGCTCACCGAGTAGCTGTGGCCGGGCTTGACCTGTGCCGGGTCGTAGCTCAAGTGGAAGGGCAGCGGCACCTGGCCTTTTACCGGGCCTTTCTGTTCAGCCAGGGTCACCGCCGGTGCGTCGGCCAGGGAGACATCTTGCAGGCTGACGCTCAAGGTGGCGGTCGGCGGCAAGGCGATGCGTTGCAGGTAAAACACTTCGCCGTCGAGGCTGGCCTTGGGTGCGGGCGTCATGGATTGGCAGGCTCCGAGCAGGGCGGTGAGGCCCAGGAGGATGATCTTTTCATGGTCTAGCTCCTTGTAAACGGCGCCGGAAACCGCCCGGCGCCTTATTCAATCTAGCGGCTTTATTCAGGTTTGACTGCTTCAGATTCGACCGGGGTGTCATCCACGCGGTGCAACGCCACCTGGCGGATCGACAAACGAATCTCCGCCGGCAACACGCGTTTGGCGGCGCCTTCGGCCAGTTCACCGAGCATGTCGTGGTAACTCAATTTGCCGGCTTCATCGCGGCGCAGCACATCTTGCTCCAGCAGGGTCTGGATGAAATGTCGGAAAAGACTCTTGTCGAAAAACTCCGGGGCATTGAGGCCATGCAGGATCGACAGGCGCTGGGCCATGATCGTGCACAAATCCTCCAATTCTTCGGCGCTGATGCTGTTCTGGCCGCTGTTGAGCAGCAGCGAGATCGCCATGTAGAAGCGTTGCAGGGTCTGGGCAATGCTCTTGGACAGCAGGGTCAGCAGCACAAAATGCCGTGAACTCGGCGCCGGGCGCAGGAACACGTCATTTTCGAAGCGCAGCAGGCCCTGTTCAACAAACGCTTCGAGCCATTGGTCGACGACCGTATCCAACTCCTCCAGTGACCAGCGAATAAACAGTTCCGATTGCAGATACGGGTAGAGGGCGTGGGTGTAGCGCAGGATCTGTTCGCGGCTCATCCGCGAGCTGCTCTGGAAGAAGCTCGCCAGCAACGCAGGCAACGCGAAGATGTGCAGCACGTTGTTGCGGTAGTAGGTCATCAGGACGGCGTTCTGCTCGTCCAGGTACAGAATCTTACCGAGGGCGTCGCTCTGTTCCGACAGCAGGTCCATGTCTTTGACATGCTTGATCAGCGCCATGCCATCGCCTTCGGGCAAGGTGGTGTGGGGCGAGTAAGGCACGCGGCGCAGCAGCGCCAGGTACAGGTCCAACTGGCGTGCCATGGCCTGTTCATCCAGGGCCAGGCGCGTGGTGGACAGCAGTGCCAGGGCCACCAGGTTCACCGGGTTCACGGCAGCGGCTTCGTTCAAGTGGCGGGCTACCTGCTCGCCGAGACGGTTAGTGGTTTCGTTGAGCCACGCCGGTTTGTAGTTCGGGGCCAGTTCCTGGGAGCGCCAGTCGGGTTGTTCGTTGTCGAGGAACTCCGCCAGCTTGATCGGCTCGCCGAAGTTGACCGCGACCTGGCCAAAACGCTGCTTGAGCGCGCCGACCACTTTGAAAATATCGAAGATCGACTCTTTCTTCTTGCTCGCGCCACGCAACTCGCCGAGGTAGGTGCGGCCTTCGAGCACACGCTCATAGCCGATGTACACCGGCACAAACACGATGGGCATGCGCGATGAGCGCAAAAAGCTGCGCAGGGTGATCGCCAGCATCCCGGTCTTGGGTTGCAGCATGCGCCCGGTGCGCGAGCGCCCGCCCTCGACGAAGTACTCCACCGGGAAACCCTTGGTGAATAGGGTGTGCAGGTATTCGTTGAACACTGAGGTGTACAGCGGGTTGCCCTTGAAGGTACGGCGCATGAAAAACGCACCGCCACGGCGCAACAGGCTGCCGATCACCGGCATGTTCAGGTTGATGCCGGCGGCGATGTGCGGCGGGGTCAGGCCGTTCTTGAACAGCAGATAGGACAGCAACAGGTAGTCGATGTGGCTGCGGTGGCAGGGGACGTAGATCACCTCGTAGCCCTGGGCAACCTTCTGAACGCCTTCGATGTTATTGACCTTGATGCCGTCGTAGATCTTGTTCCAGAACCAGCTCAATACCACTTCGAGGAAGCGGATCGCGGTGTAGGTGTAGTCCGAGGCGATCTCGTTGCCATAGCGCAGGGCCTGGGCCTTGGCCTTTGCCGGGCTGATTTTTTCCCGTTCGGCCTCATCGGCAATGGCCTGGCGCACCAGTGGCATGTTGACCAAGCCCTTCACCAGGTTGCGGCGGTGAGACAGGTCGGGGCCGATCACGGCGGTTTTCAGGTTGCGGAAATGCACCCGCAGGATGCGTTGGGCCATGCGCACCGTGCGTTCGTGACCTTTATTGTGCTCGATCAATTCACGCAGGTTGATGGGCGCAGAGAATTGCACACGGGTCTTGCGACCGAGGATCAGGATACTCAGCAGTCGGCGCAGACGGCCGGTAACGGCCCAGCTGTCGGCAAACAGCAGTTTCCACGGGCTGGACTCGCTCTCGGGCGATTGCCCCCAGAACACGCTGACCGGAATGATTTGTGCATTCTCTTCGGCGTGTTCGGTCAGGGTATTGACCAGGCGCGTCAAGGTGGGCGGCGCGCCGCGCTTGTCCTGACGGCCAAGCCAGTCCGGCTCCGGCGTGAGGTAGAAGAACGCCGCCGGTTCCATCAGCGGGCCCACCGATACCGGTAGCACCGGGCGTGGCAGGCCGGCTTTGGTGCACTCGGCATCGACCACGGCCAATTCGGTAAGGGAGGGCGATTGCAGGACGTAGAACACCGGCCGGCTGCGGTCCAGGTTAAGGGTAAGGGACGACTGGTTGATCGTCTCCGAGCGAACCCAGAGGTACAACAGTCGGCGCAAGGTGCCAAACACCAGACGGCGGAACGGGGAGCGGGTCATAGGCGTGCTGCTTCAAGTGGTTAAAACCGAGCAGGTGCTCGGGCCGGTAGTGTGCCGTATTCGCCGAAAATCGGCAAAAAAGCAGCGATGTAAACTTGAGTTGATCGTTTTTGAGCCTGTCTTATACTCGGCAGTTCAATGCGGCACTCAACAATAAAAATGCAAGTGGGAGTAAGACAAATGGCAACGCGCGAAACAGGCAACGTGAAGTGGTTCAACGATGCAAAGGGTTATGGGTTCATTCAGCGCGAAGACGGCAAGGATGTGTTTGTGCACTACCGCGCCATTCGTGGTGAAGGCCACCGCTCCCTGGCCGAGGGCCAGCAGGTGGAATACGCCGTGGTGACCGGCGAGAAGGGGTTGCAGGCGGAGGATGTGGTGGGATTGTAAGGCTGACCCAATGCTGTTCTGGTAACCCAATCAACTGTGGGAGCTGGCTTGCCTGCGATAGCATCACTGTGGTCTTGCTGATAGACCGAGGTGTTTGCATCGCAGGCAAGCCAGCTCCCACATTGATTGTATTTGCAGCTTTAAATCAGGCAGTTTTCCAGGTGATCTGTTCTTCACCGTCTTCGCTGATCCGAATCCAGGTGTCGGCGCTTTCTTCACCTTCCTCTTCAACCCACGTGCCCGGCGCGCAACGCACTTCGACGTTCAGTGCGGCAAACGCAGCGCGGGCGCAGGCGATGTCGTCGTCCCACGGGGTCTGGTCGCTTTCCAGGTATAGGCTGTTCCATTTGCCTACGGCTTTCGGCAGCCAGGTCACGGGCACGTTGCCGGCCTTGCACTTGTAGGTTTGGCCCTTCTGGACCCAGTCGGTACACGGGCCCAGGGCGGCGCCCAGCCAGGCGGCGATGGCTCGGTGGTCGACGTCGGCGTCCTTCAGGTAAATCTCGATATCGGGTTGGCGCATGGATGTTCCTCGTTGCGGGATTTTAAAAATCCATTCGCGGAAAAGTCGGTTATTGAAGCACGAAATAGTCGTAGCGCATCGACACGGTGACCAGCAGCGGCTCGGCCGCCTCGATCACTTGGGTGCGACGCTCGGCGCTGGCACGCCAGCCGTGGGGCGTCATGGCCAGCAGGTTGGCGCGGTCCTGGGGCTCGGCCAGGCTCAGCGTGAACTCCAGGGTTTCGCTGTGCGCAAGGCTCATGCCCTCTGGCACCAGGGCCAGGTGCTTGTCGTCAGTGTACTCACGCACTTCGTCGTACAGGCGCTCGCGCAATTCCATCAGGTGGCCGCTGGTGGGACCGACCTTCATCAAACCGCCGCCAGGGCTGAGCAGGCGTTTGGCCTCTTCCCAGTCCAGAGGGCTGAAGACACTGGCCAGGAACTGGCAACTGGCGTCGGCCAACGGCACGCGGGCCATGCTGGCGATCAACCAAGTCAGATGGGGTTGCGCTTGCACGCGCGCTTGACCGCTTCCTTGGAAATATCCAGTGCGTAGCCATCGGCGTGGGGCAAGGCATCGGCGATTTGCGCGGTGTAGTAGCCCTCGCCACAACCGATGTCCACCCAGCGCTGTGGAGCGCGTTCAGCGGCCAATTCGGCCAGGCGCTTGGCCACCGGCGCGTAATGCCCGGCGTTGAGGAAGTCGCGGCGAGCCTCGACCATGGCGAGGTTGTCGCCGGGGTCGCGGCTATTCTTGTGCTGCACCGGCAACAGGTTCAGGTAACCCTGGCGCGCGCGGTCGAAACGGTGCCCGGCCGGGCACGCCACGCCATTGTCCACCGCGTTGAGCGGGGCGCTGCAAATGGGGCAAGCGAGCATCAGGCGAGCAACTTGATCAGGGTTTGGTAGTAGATTTCGGTCAGCACATCGAGGTCACTGGCCAGGATGCGCTCATTCACTTGGTGAATCGTCGCGTTGACCGGGCCCAATTCGACCACCTGGGTACCGAGGGTGGCGATGAAACGCCCATCCGACGTACCGCCGCTGGTGGACGCCTTGGTTTCACGCCCGGTGATTGCCTTGATGCTCGCGGATACCGCATCCAGCAACGCGCCCGGTTCGGTGAGGAACGGCAGGCCCGATAGTGCCCACTCCACGTGCCAGTCCAGGCCGTGCTTGTCGAGGATTGCCGCTACACGTTGCTGCAGGCCTTCGACGGTGGACTCGGTGGAGAAGCGAAAGTTGAACACGGCCGTCAGGTCACCGGGGATCACGTTGGTGGCGCCGGTGCCGGAGTTCAGGTTGGAGATCTGGAAGCTGGTGGGCGGGAAGAAGGCGTTGCCATCATCCCAATGCTCGGCAGCCAGTTCCGCCAGGGCCGGTGCGGCCAGGTGGATCGGGTTCTTCGCCAAGTGCGGGTAGGCCACGTGGCCCTGCACACCGCGTACGGTCAAGGTGGCGCCGAGGGAGCCACGACGACCATTCTTGACCACATCGCCTACCAATGTAGTGCTCGATGGTTCGCCGACAATGCACCAGTCCAGGCGCTCCTTGCGGGCGGCCAGGCGTTCGATCACGGCTTTGGTGCCGTGGTGCGCCGGGCCTTCTTCATCGCTGGTGATCAGGAAGGCCACCGAGCCTTTGTGGTCCGGGTAGTCGGCGACGAAACGCTCAGAAGCCACCAGCATCGCGGCCAGGCTGCCTTTCATGTCGGCCGCGCCACGCCCACAGAGCATGCCGTTTTCGTCGATCAGCGCGTCGAACGGGTCGTTCTGCCAGGCCTGCACCGGGCCAGTCGGTACCACATCGGTGTGGCCGGCAAAGCACAGCACCGGGCCGTCGTGCTTGC
This sequence comes from Pseudomonas poae, assembly GCA_004000515.1. Lineage (GTDB taxonomy): Bacteria > Pseudomonadota > Gammaproteobacteria > Pseudomonadales > Pseudomonadaceae > Aquipseudomonas > Aquipseudomonas cremoris. Next base: position 7,236,560 of record CP034537.1, on the reverse strand, counting down.
CGTGGGTGGCCCAGAAGTTATCCACGTCTTCAATGCGCATCGGCTCAAGCGCAAAACCGGCGTCGCCCAGGCGCTGCATCATCAGCTTCTGGCAATCGGCGTCGATCGGCGTCACGGAGGGGCGACGGATCAGGTCGATGGCAAGTTGAAGGGTCGGCGAAAGGTCGGCATGGGCCGTCATGGGGAAACTCCACAGCTTTATAAGATGAGCAGGCAAGGCGCACAAAACGGCCGTTATCTTATAGCAAAACGGCGACCAGAGGCCGCCGTTTAGTGCATTGCGCAAGTTTTTACGCAGCGGGTGCGGGCTCTGGCTCAGCCGCAGGTTTTGGCAGCGACGACAGGAACGCCATGATCAACGCCGCCACATACGGCAGCGACTGCACCAGCAGCATCACCACCCAGAAGCGGATGTCATTGCTCGGCAGGCCCTGCACGAGGTAGATCCCCAGCGCAGCGCCCCACAACAGCAGCATGATGAACATTTCTTCGCGGGCTTCGGAGATGGCTACCCAGAAGCCGTGGTTATCCGCGTTTTTCGGTGTACGAAAGAACGGAATACTGGTGGTGAAGAAGCCATACAGCACTGCTTTGGCGATGGTGTGAGACAACGCCAAACCGGCCAAGGCCGCGCAGAACGCATCTTTTAGATTCACGCCAACCGCGCGACGGTACAGGAAGATGATCTTGCCCACCTTGAACACGAACAGCGCCAATGGCGGGATCGCGAAAATCAGCAGCGGCGGGTCAACCCGTGTTGGCACGATGATCATCGCCGCCGACCACAACAGGGCGCCCACGGTGAAGAAGATGTTCATGCCGTCCGCCACCCACGGCAACCAGCCCGCGAGGAAGTGATAGCGCTGGCCACGGGTCAGCTCGGTGTCCTTGCCGCGCAAAAGGCTTGCGGTGTGACGCTTGATGATCTGGATCGCACCGTACGCCCAACGGAAACGCTGTTTCTTGAAGTCGATAAAGGTATCCGGCATCAAGCCCTTGCCGTAGCTGTCGTGGTAATACGCCGCCGACAGACCTTTCTCAAATACCCGTAGGCCCAACTCGGCGTCTTCACAGATACACCAATCGGCCCAGCCCAGCTCTTCGAGCACCGAGCGACGGGTCATGGTCATGGTGCCGTGCTGGATGATCGCGTCACGGTCGTTGCGGGTGACCATGCCGATATGGAAGAAACCCTTGTATTCCGCATAGCAGAGCTTCTTGAAGGTGCTTTCGTTCTGGTCGCGGTAGTCCTGCGGCGACTGCACCACGGCGATTTTCGGGTCGGCGAAGTGCGGCACCATGTGCTTGAGCCAGTTCGGCGACACGCAGTAATCCGAGTCGATTACCGCGATCACTTCGGCGTCCGTGGCGGTGTGCGGGATCAGGTAGTTCAGGGCGCCGCCCTTGAAGCCGGCCAGGGGCGCGACGTGGAAGAACTTGAAGCGCGGGCCCAGGGTCTCGCAGTAGTCGCGCACCGGTTCCCATACAGCAGGGTCCTTGGTGTTGTTGTCGATGATCAGGACTTCGTAGTCCGGGTAGTCCAGCGCTGCCAGGGCGTCGAGGGTCTGTTTGACCATCTCCGGCGGCTCGTTGTAGCACGGCACGTGGATCGACACTTTCGGGCGGTAGTCCGAATCACCTTCGACTGGCAGGAATTCACGCCGACGCTTGTGGGTCCATACCGCTTCTGCCAGTTCATGGGCCTCGGTCAGCAGCACGATAAACACGCCGAGTGCGCCGAGGGCCAGAAGAATGCCCACGGTGACACTGAACCACGTGCTGTATTGCTGGCTGTAGTCGTAGCCAATCCACACCAGCACCGACCCGCACAGGAACGCGATAAACGTCAGGAACGTGCGGCCACGCTGGCGCAGGGCCGAGCCGTCGATCATCAGCAGGGTCAGGGACAGCAGCGCGAGCACCACCGAACCGATGGCCAGTACGCGCCATTGCGGAATCGCGACCACCGGCCCTTCAAAGTTGAATTTCTGCTGGCGCGCCGCGTTGTACACACCCCAGTAAGCGCCGGCGGAGCCTTCGTCGCTGACTTTCCACGGCTGATCGAAGGCCTCGATCACGAAATAGTTGTAGCCCTGGCGGTTCAGCTTGTTCACCAGCGTACGCAGGTAAATCGCCTGGTCGGCCGGGGACGTTTCATTGCCACCACGCATGCGGCCGTTGCTCGGCCAGCCAACTTCCGACAGCAACAGTGGCTTTTTCGGGAACAGTTTCTTCAGGTCTTTCGCGCGGTCGAGTACGTACTGGCCGGCCTTGTCCATCGGAATGTATTCCCAGAACGGCAGGATGTGCGCGGCGATCAGGTCGACGTGCTTGGCCAGTTGCGGGTTCTTTTCCCAGATGTGCCATTGCTCGGACGTTGTCACCGGCACTTTCACTGCGGCGCGTACGCGGTCCAGCAGCACGATCAGTGCTTCTGGGGTGATTTCCTCACGGAACAAGGCTTCGTTGCCGACCACCACCCGCACTACGCTGCGCGAGCTGTTGGCGATCTCGATGGCGCGCTGGATTTCACGCTCGTTGCGTTCCAGGTCCGGGCTGATCCAGATACCCAGGGTTACCCGCAGGCCGAACTCTTCCGCCAGCTTGGGGATGTCTCCCAGCGTGCCGTCGACCGAGTAGGTACGGATGTTGTCCGTCAGCTTGCTCATGATCTCAAGGTCACGGCGCATCTGATCGTCGGTGGGGTATTGGTCTTTCTGTGGGAACTGGCCTTGTTGGAACGGCGAGTAGGAAAAACCGGAGATCTGCTCAGGCCAGTTGGGAGCAGTGACGGGGCGGTTGATCAGCGCCCAGAAGCCGGTAAACAGTGCGGCGATTGCCAACACGACCACCAAGTTGAGTCCAAATTTACGCGATGCCATGGTTATTTCGGGTTCCAAAGGGTGTGGAACGAAAAGAGGTGTCGGCCAGCGCCGAACGGCGCGCATCCTACACCGACGCTTCCCTGAGCGTATAGCAGACAGAGAAAAGCCGGACATTAGTCAGCGAAAGGCCATCTAAGTTCTTTACTTGTAGCTTGTCGCTTCGAACTTGTCGCTCTGTAGTCCATAATGCGCGCCGGTTTTTGGGGTAATGGTCATGAGTACAGAAGATCCGCGGTTTGCAGGCGTCGCCCGCTTGTATGGCATTGAAGGCCTGGAACGCTTGAAAGCGGCCCATGTGGCGATCGTCGGCGTCGGCGGCGTTGGCTCCTGGGCGGCAGAAGCCATGGCCCGGTGCGGTGTGGGCGAGATTTCGCTGTTTGACCTGGACGACGTCTGCGTGAGCAACAGCAACCGCCAGTTGCACGCGCTGGACAGCACCGTGGGCAAACCCAAGGTCGAGGTGATGGCCGAACGCCTGCGTAGTATCAACCCGGATTGCACCGTGCATGCGGTTGCGGATTTCGTCACCCGCGACACCATGGCCGAATACATCACACCCAATATTGATTGCGTGATCGACTGCATCGACGCCGTCAACGCCAAGGCTGCGCTGATCGCCTGGTGCAAGCGCCGTAAGATCCAGATCATCACCACCGGCGGTGCGGGCGGGCAGATCGACCCGACGCTGATCCAGGTGTGCGACCTGAACCGCACCTTCAATGACCCGTTGGCGTCGAAAGTGCGCTCCACGCTGCGCCGCGATTACGGCTTCTCGCGCACCGTTACACGTCATTACAGCGTGCCGTGTGTGTTTTCCACCGAGCAACTGCGCTATCCCAAGCCGGACGGCAGCATTTGCCTGCAGAAGAGTTTCGTGGGTGACGGGGTGAAGCTGGACTGCGCCGGAGGGTTTGGCGCGGTGATGATGGTCACGGCCACGTTCGGCATGGTCGCGGCGACGAAAGCGGTGGACAAAATTGTGGCCGGGGTGCGCAGGCCTTCGGAGCGGGTCAAGCCCACCTAGATCTCACTGCCCTGCACTGACTCAAAATGTGGGAGCTGGCTGGCCTGCGATGCATACACCTCGGTGTATCAGTCACACACCGGTGTTGCTATCGCAGGCAAGCCAGCTCCCACATTTAGCTTTATGTACGGCTTAGTTCTCGCATGCGCTGCAACACTGCATTCAAGCCATTGCTGCGGGACGGTGACAGTTGGCGGGAAAGGCCCAATTGATTGAACCAGTCGGGCAAGTCCACCGCCTGCAGCTCGACGGCAGAAAGCCCATTCACTCGCGCCAGCAGCAACGCCACCAGCCCGCGAATCAACCGCGCATCGCTGCTCGCAGCAAACTGCCAATGCCCATCCTGCAAACGCCCCACCAACCAGACCAGGCTTTCGCAACCCTGCACCAGGTTGGCGTCGACCTTGTCTTCAGTGGCCAGGGCGGGCATGCGTTCGCCCCATTGCATCAGCATGCGGGCGCGCTGTTCCCAGCTACCGACGGCTTGGAACGCTTCAAGCGCGTTCGTCGCATCAACGGGCAAGCTCATCGCAACATATCCAGCGCTTGGTCCAGCGCTTCAAAGAAGCGCTCCAGGTCATCGGAGTCGTTGTACAGCGCAAGCGACACACGGATCGCCCCCGACAAGTGCATCGCCTTGAGCAGCGGCATCGCACAATGATGGCCAGCGCGCACGGCAATGCCTTGTTCGGTCAGCAGGTGGGCAAGGTCGGCGTTGTGTACGCCTTCGACCACGAAGCTGACCAATGCCACCTGGGGTGATCCCAGTACCTGCACGCCATTGCGTGCTTTGAGCCCGCGCAACAGGTAGTCATGCAAGGCTGCTTCATGGGCCATTACGGCTGGCTGGTCCAGCGAACTCAGGTAGTCCAGGCTGGCACCCAGGCCGATCACGCTGGCAATCGGCGGAGTACCGGCTTCGAACCCCAGCGGCGCCGGGCGGAAACTGGCGCTGTGGTAGTCGGCCTGCTGCACCATCTCACCACCAAACTGCCAGTGACGCAGGTGATGCAGGGCTTCATTGCGGCCAAACAGCACGCCAACGCCATCCGGACCGTAGAGCTTGTGGCTGGAGAATACGTAGAAGTCGCAACCCAGTGCCTGCACGTCATGACGGCCATGGACGATGCCCTGGGCGCCGTCGACCACGGTCAAAGCGCCGTAGGGGCGGGCCAGTGCGAGCAGGGCTTCCAGCGGTTGCCAGGCGCCCAACACGTTAGATAACTGGCTCACGGCCAGCAGGCGTGTGCGTGGGCCGATCAGCTCGGCGGCGGCGGTGAGGTCGATCACGCCGTCATCACCCAGGGGTAGCACCACCAGTTCCAAGGAGCGACGCTTGGCCAATTGCTGCCACGGCAGCAGGTTGGCGTGGTGTTCGAGGGCGCTGATAACAATCTCATCGCCCGCATTGAATAGATGCTCAAGGCCATAGGCCAAGAGGTTCAGCGCAGAGGTTGCGCCGTGGGTAAACACGATTTGCCCGCTTTCCCCTGCGTTCAACCACTGCGCGACCTTGCTGCGGCTGTCTTCGAAAGCCTGGGTCGCATGGGCGCCTGGCAAATGCTGGGCACGGTGCACATTGGCTGCGCCATTGGCGTAGTAATGGCTGATGGCATCCAACAGGGCCTGGGGTTTTTGTGTGGTAGCGGCGTTGTCCAGATAGGTCTGGTCTTGCCGTTGCAGGGTGGCGATGGCCGGGAAATCGGCGCGCCAGGGGGGAGGGCACAAGCATGGTGTTCAAGACTCGTATAAACGAGCCCCAGGATCGGGGCCCGCTAGTGGCATCGAGTGGCTGCTTAGTTGTGAGCGTGCAGCGCTTCGTTCAGTTCGATGGCCGATTTGTGGGTTTTGCACTCCACGGCACCGGTCTCGGAGTTGCGGCGGAACAGCAGGTCCGGCTGGCCGGCCAGTTCACGCGCCTTGACCACTTTTACCAGTTGGTTCTGCTCGTCCAGCAGCGCAACCTTGGTGCCGGCGGTGACGTACAGGCCCGACTCTACGGTATTGCGGTCGCCCAACGGGATACCGATACCGGCGTTGGCACCGATCAGGCAGCCTTCGCCAACCTTGATCACGATGTTGCCGCCGCCCGACAAGGTGCCCATGGTGGAGCAACCGCCACCCAGGTCCGAGCCCTTGCCGACGAACACGCCCGCCGATACACGGCCTTCGATCATGCCCGGGCCTTCGGTGCCGGCGTTGAAGTTGACGAAACCTTCGTGCATCACGGTGGTGCCTTCGCCCACGTACGCGCCCAGGCGGATACGTGCGGCGTCAGCGATACGCACGCCAGCCGGCACGACGTAGTCGGTCATTTTCGGGAACTTGTCCACCGAGAACACTTCCAGCAACTCGCCACGCAGGCGCGCTTCCAGCTGACGTTCGGCCAGCTCATTGATGTCGATTGCGCCCTGGCTGGTCCAGGCTACGTTCGGCAGTTGCGGGAACACACCGGCCAGGCTCAGGCCGTGCGGCTTGACCAGGCGATGGGACAGCAGGTGCAGCTTGAGGTAGGCCTCAGGCGTGGAGGTCAGTGCCGCGTCTTCGGCTAGCAGGGTGGCGACCAGCGGAGTGTGGCTTTCAGCCAGGCGATTGAGCAGCGCCGCTTGGGTCGCGTCGACGTTCTTGAGGGCATCAGCCAGTTGCAGCGCTTGGCTGATGGTGAACGTGATCGCCTGGTTGCCTTCGGTGTAACCCAGGATCGGGGCGATAGCGGCGACGATTTCAGCCGATGGGTTGAGCAGCGGTTGTGCGTAAAACACTTCCAGCCAAGCACCTTGGCGGTTCTGAGTGCCGACGCCGAAGCCCAGGCTGAACAGGGAATTGGACATGCTGTTACCTCTACAAAAATGGGAAAGGCTGGCCTACTTGAGGGCCGCCGAATAACTATCTGGCTTGAAGCCAATCAGGGTTCTGTCACCGAGATCAAGCACCGGGCGCTTGATCATCGAGGGTTGTGCGAGCATCAATTCAATGGCTTTCGACTGATCGAGATCGGCTTTGCGTTCGTCTTCGAGTTTGCGAAAGGTGGTGCCCGCACGGTTCAAAACCACCTGCCAACCGTGCTCGTTGCACCATTGGGTCAAGTGTTCGCGGTCGATACCGGCCGTTTTGTAGTCGTGGAACTCATAGCTCACAGCGTGCTCATCGAGCCAGGTGCGCGCCTTTTTCATGGTGTCGCAGGCTTTGATGCCAAAAAGGTGCAACGTTTTGCTTGAAGCGGTCAAGGAATCGCCCCCTTTAAGATGCTGAAAACCAAAGGACCCGGATTATGCCACGACCAGCGGCCAGTGGTGCCCCTCGTCATGCTGGCGTGCGACTTATGTGCAAATGCCGACTGGCGGCATAGGCGGGTAACATAGCTGGGTAATATGGCACTTCAACTGCCAGTTGTTGCCTGATGTGTGTCGTTGCAAGTCGATAGTCTGGGAAACCCGCGTTATGCAAACCGCCTACACCGTTCTTATCCTGCTGATGCTGGTCAGCGTTTCGCGTCTGGTCGGGCGTGTCATTCCTCTGCCGTTGCCCTTGGTGCAGATTGCTGCCGGCGCCCTGCTGGCTTGGCCCACGCTGGGACTGCATGTGGCGCTGGACCCGGAGTTGTTCCTGTTTCTGTTCCTGCCGCCGCTATTGTTTTCGGACGGCTGGCGCATGCCCAAACGTGAGTTTTGGCGGCTGCGCGGCCCGATCCTGACGCTGGCGGTGGGGCTCGTGCTGTTTACCGTAGTCGGTGCCGGCTACTTCATACATTGGATTTTGCCTACGATCCCGCTACCAGTGGCTTTCGCCTTGGCAGCAGTTTTATCGCCGACGGACGCGGTGGCGGTGTCGGCCATTTCTCAGAATCGCCTGCCTACGCCGTTGATGCACATGCTGCAGGGCGAGGCCTTGATGAATGATGCGTCGGGCCTGGTGACGTTCAAGTTCGCGCTGGCGGCGGCGTTGACCGGGGTGTTCTCCCTGGCGGATGCCAGTCTGACGTTTGTGCTGGTGGCGGTGGGTGGCCTGGCCGTTGGCGTGGCGCTGAGCTGGCTGGTCGGCCGCCTGCGCGCATGGATGATCGCCCGTGGTTGGGATGATCCGGCGACTCACGTGGTGTTTATGTTGTTGCTGCCGTTTGCCGCCTATGTATTGGCCGAACGCCTGGGTGCATCGGGCATCTTGTCGGCAGTCGCGGCGGGCATGATGCAAAGCTGGCTCGACCTGTTGCCACGCCAGACCAGTACACGGTTGCTCAACCGCAGTGTGTGGTCGTTGCTGGAGTTTGCCTTCAACGGCCTGATCTTCTTGCTGTTGGGCCTGCAACTGCCGGACATCATCAAAGCCGTGGTCAGCCATGAGCCCACGTTATGGCCAGCGTTGTTCTATCGCTGCCTCGACGTGATCGGGATTTTCCTGGTGCTGGTAGTACTGCGGTTTGTCTGGGTTCAGAGCATCTGGCGTCTGTCGGGGTTGTTGCGCAGGGTGCGTGGGAAAAGCGAACTGACGCTGGTGCCCACCGCCCGGTCTTGCTGGCTGCTGACTGTCGGTGGCGTGCGCGGTGCGGTGACCCTGGCCGGTGTAATGTCAGTGCCATTGCTGCTGGCGCCGGGCCAGGACTTTCCTGAGCGCGATTTGCTGATCTTCATTGCGGCCGGGGTGATCCTGCTGTCACTGATTGCGGCGTGTATTGCGTTGCCGCTGCTATTGCGCGGTATCGAGAAGAGTCCGGATGAAAAGCGCCATAACGAGGTACGCGAGGCTTGGAAGAAGACCGCCGTTGCCGCGATCCACGCCCTGGAAGCCGAAGAGCCCGCTGACCCCGAAACTCAGGACGCTGCCCAGGCGGCGCTCGCGACTGAGCTCAAGGCTCGTCTGATGTCTGAATATCGCCACCAGTTGGAAGTGTTCAACGACTCGGCTGAAGCCCAGGCGCTGGCGCAGCAGATGGACCTGCTTGAGCGCAAATTAAGGCTCAAGGCCCTGCGGGCACAGCGTTTGGAATTGTATAGCTTGAGCCGTCATCACCAGATCGGTGATGACGTTTTGAGGGAGGTGTTGGCTGATTTGGATATGAGTGAGGCGAATCTGGGGCCGGTGAAATGACCCAGGTAACACTTAGCGGTGACGCTGGATAAAATCCCGGATCCGCTCCGCCGCTTCGACACACTCCACCAACGGCGCAACCAATGCCATGCGCACACGCCCGGCGCCCGGGTTGAAACCGTCCACTTCCCGCGACAGGTACGAACCCGGCACCACGGTCACGTGTTCTTCTACGAACAAGTCCCGGCAGAACGCCGCATCATCGCCATTCACATTCGGCCACAGGTAAAACCCACCGTCAGGGCTTTGCACGTCCAGCACCGGCTTGAGGATGGCCAGCACAGCGTCGAATTTTTCCCGGTACAGGTCACGGTTGGCCTGTACGTGGGCTTCGTCCTGCCAGGCCGCGATGCTGGCCAGTTGGGTTTGTACAGGCATCGCGCAGCCGTGGTAGGTGCGGTACAGCAGGAAAGCCTTGAGGATGTCAGCGTCGCCCGCCACGAAACCGGAACGCAGGCCCGGCAGGTTGGAGCGCTTGGACAGGCTATGGAACACCACGCAACGCTTGAAGTCCTGGCGCCCCAGTTCGACGCAGGCGCTCAGCAGGCCTGGCGGCGGGGTTTGCTCGTCGAAGTACAGCTCGCTGTAGCACTCGTCGGCGGCGATCACGAAGTCGTATTCGTCGGCCAGGGCGATGAGCTTTTTCAGGGTGTCGACCGGGATCAATGCGCCGGTCGGGTTACCCGGGGAGCACAGGAACAGGATCTGGCAGCGTTTCCAGATATCCGGCGTCACGGCATCGAAGTCCGGGTTGAAGCCATTGGCATCGAGGCACGGCAGGTAATGCGGCTTGGCCCCGGCCAGGAACGCGGCGCCTTCGTAGATCTGGTAGAACGGGTTCGGGCTCACCACCAGCGCATCGTCACCGCGATTGACCACGGTTTGGGTGAAGGCGAACAGCGCTTCACGGGTGCCGTTGACCGGCAGGATATTGCGCGCCGGGTCGAGCCAGCCCTTGGGCACGTTGAAGCGGCGTTCACACCAGGCTCCAATGGCCTCGCGCAGGGCCGGGATGCCTAGGGTGGTCGGGTAAACCGCCATCTGGTCGAGGTTGTCGGCCAGCGCTTTGGCAACGAACTCCGGGGACTTGTGCTTGGGTTCGCCGATGGACAGCGCGATCGGGCGCTTGTCCGGGTTTGGCGTAACGCTGCCGAGCAGGGCGCGCAGTTTTCGAACGGGTAGGGCTGGAGCTGGTTCAGGGCGTTGTTCATAAAAGTCTCTTAGATAAGCGCGGACCTGTGGAGCTGGCTTGCCTGCGATGGCATCGCCTCGGTGTGCCAGCTACACCGTGGCGACCCTATCGCAGGCAAGCCAGCTCTCACATGAATCGGGTTAACAAAATCAATAATCAAATAGTCAGCCGGGTGAGCTCGACCCCAGGCTCCTGGGTCACGCTCAACTGCTGCACGATGGCTTCCTGCAAGCGCCGGCACAGCTCAGGGTCGGACAGCGGCTGGTTGTCGGCGTCGGTGATGAAGAACACGTCTTCCACGCGTTCGCCGAGGGTCGCAATCTTGGCGTTCTGCAACGACAGGTCGAACTCCAGGAATATCCCGCCGATACGCGCCAGCAGGCCAGGGCGATCCGGCGCGCTGAGTTCCAGCACTGTCACCGGGCGCTGGGCGTCGTTGGAAATGGTCACCTGTGGCGCAAACGCAAAGTGCTTGAGCTGGCGCGGTACCCGGCGCTGGATGATGGTCGGGTAGTCGTCAGGGTTGCGCAGGGCCTCGGTAAGGCCTTCGCGGATCTTTTTCACACGTGCGGGGTTATCGCCAATCGACTCGCCTTCGGTGTCGAGCACGATATAGGTGTCGAGGGTGAACTGGCTGCTGGAGGTGATCACGCGTGCATCATGAATGTTCAGGTTGAGTTGGTCCATGGCCGCCACGGTCACAGCGAAGAAGTCGTGCTGGTCCGGCGCATAGATGAAGATCTGCGTGCCGCCTTCGAATTCGCGCTGGGTGGTTTCCTTGATCAACACTAGTGGGCCGCCATCGGCCGGTTGCTGCAGGATCGCGTCACTGTGCCACGCGACATCGCCAGCCGTGTGGCGCAGGAAGTAATCGTCACCCAGTTGCGACCACAACTGCTCGACGTCGTCCGGGTCGTTGCCGCCGCGTACCAGAATGTCCAGGGCCGCGCTTTGGGTACGGCGGATCTGTTCTTCGCGGTCTACCGGGTTTTCCAGGCCGCGGCGCAGGGCGCGCTTGGTCTCGGTGTACAGCTGGCGCAGCAGGCTGGCGCGCCACGAGTTCCACAGCGTCGGGTTGGTGGCGTTGATATCGGAAACGGTCAGCACGTACAGGTAGTCGAGGCGGGTCTCGTCGCCGACGATCCCGGCGAAGTCGTGGATCACCTGCGGGTCGGACAAGTCCTTGCGCTGGGCGGTGGTCGACATCACCAAGTGGTTTTGCACCAGCCAGACGATCAGGCGGCTGTCCCACACGGGCAACTGATGGCGCTGGCAGAACGCTTCGGCGTCAACGGCACCGACCTCAGAGTGATCGCCATGCCGGCCCTTGCCGATGTCGTGGTACAGCCCGGCCAGGTAGATCAGTTCGGGCTTGGGCAGCTTGGCCATGAGTTTACTGGCCAGCGGGAATTTCTCTGACACCTGGGTGTACTGCAACTTACGCAGGTGCTTGATCAGGTTCAGGGTGTGGGCGTCCACGGTATAGATGTGGAACAGGTCGTGCTGCATCTGCCCGACGATAAAGCCGAACTCTGGCAGGTAGCGCCCAAGGATGCCGTAACGGTTCATGCGCCGCAGGTTGCGATGGATGCCGATCTTGCATTTGAACAGCTCGATGAACAGGCTGGTGTTGCGGATATCGTTGCGGAAGTCGTCATCGATCAAGTGACGGTTTTCGCGCAGCAGGCGGATGGTGTCGGCGCGCACGCCTTTGATTTCCGGCTGCTGGGCCATCAGCACGAAGATCTCCAGCATCGCGAACGGCGTGCGGCGGAACACGTTGTCGTTGCGCGCCTCGATGTAACCGTCGTGCAACTGGAAGCGCGAGTTGATCGGCTGCGGTGGCGCTTCGTCTTCGGGGGCCAGGATGACTTCTTCGAAGTGCTGGATGATCAGGTCACTGAGCTGGGCAATGCTCATGACCACCCGGTAATACTGCTGCATGAAGCTTTCGATGCTGGTCTTTGCGTCTTCACCCTCAAACCCCAGCAGGGTGGCGATGGAGCGCTGGTGGTCAAACAGCAGGCGGTCCTCGGAGCGGCCGGCCAGCATGTGCAGGGCGTAGCGGACTTTCCACAAGAACTCCTGGGATGAGGCGAGCAGGGCGTTTTCGCTCTCAACCAGGAACCCTTCGCCCGCCAGGGCGCGCAGGTTCAGAGTGCCGTACTGGCGGCGGGCTACCCACAGGATCGTCTGGATATCCCGCAACCCGCCAGGCGAGCCTTTGACGTTGGGTTCCAGGTTGTATTCGGTGTCGTTGTATTTGTGGTGCCGGGCTTTCTGCTCGGCACGCTTGGCCAGGAAGAAATCCTTGCTCGGCCACATGTGCGCGGTGCTGGTGACTTCGAGCATGCGCTGGCGCAAACGCTCGGGGCCAGCGATGGTGCGGCTTTCCATCAGGTTGGTGATGACGGTGAGGTCGGCGCGGGCTTCTTCGGCGCATTCGTCCACCGAGCGCACGCTCTGACCGACTTCCAGGCCAATGTCCCACAGCAGCGTGAGAAAACGCTCGATGGAATCGCGAAAGATCTCGTGATCGGCGCTGTCCAGCAGGATCAGCAGGTCGATGTCGGAGTAGGGGTGCAACTCACCACGACCGTAGCCGCCAACCGCCACCAGGGCGATATCGGCGTCTTCGCTCCAGCTGAACTGCTCCCAGGCCTTTTGCAGGATGTTATCGACGAACCAGGCGCGATCCTCGATCAGCCGGCGGATGTCGCGGCCACTGCGAAAGCGCTCGTCGAGCACCTCGCGGGCCTGGCGGATCGCCTTCTTGAAAGCGGCGATAGGGCTCGCCTTCAGGGCCAGTTCGGCCTGGAACTGGCCACGGTCGAAGAGTTCGGGATCCACCTGGGGCATCGATCGGTTTTCCTTTCTATCTATTCAGTCAGTCACTACACAGCGTGGGAAAACCTGAAACAACCTTTAGGCCGAAACGCGTGGGATCGTGTCGTCGGCGCGCAGAGTAAAGATCTCGTAGCCGGTCTCGGTCACCAGCAGGGTGTGTTCCCACTGGGCGGAGAGCTTGCGGTCCTTGGTGATGGCGGTCCAACCGTCGCCCAGCACTTTGGTATCGGCCTTGCCCTGGTTGATCATCGGCTCGATGGTGAAGGTCATGCCGGCTTTCAGTTCCATGCCGGTGCCGGCACGGCCGTAGTGCAGGATTTGTGGTTCCTCGTGGAACACGGTGCCGATGCCATGGCCGCAGAATTCGCGCACGACCGAGAAGCCGTTCTTTTCGGCGTGCTTCTGGATCACTTCACCGATGTCGCCCAGGCGGCAGCCAGGGTTTTACGATCTCGATGGCCTTGTACATGCATTCCTGGGTCACCTGGGACAAGCGCTCGGCCCAGACCGGCACGGTGCCGACGTGGAACATGCGGCTGGTGTCGCCGAAATAACGGTCCTTGATCACGGTGACGTCGATGTTCAGGGTGTCGCCGTCCTTCAGCGGTTTGTCGCCCGGAATCCCGTGGCAAACCACGTGGTTGACCGAGGTGCAGATGGACTTGGGGAAACCCTTGTAGTTCAGTGGCGCAGGGATGGCACCTTGCACGTTGACTATATAGTCGTGGCAGATCTGGTTCAGGGTCTCGGTGGTGACGCCGGGCTTGACGTGTTCGGCAATCATTTCCAGCACGTCGGCAGCCAGTTTGCCGGCGATGCGCATGCCAGCAATGTCTTCGGCGGTTTTCAAACTAACGGTCATACAGGCTCTCTCTAGCGCGACGCGCTGAAATCAATACGGTTTACGGGCGCGCGACAAAAGGTTACAGAATTCGCACAAGCCACAGAAAACGCGATTCTAACAGACGATGGCCTCAAATCATGAGCCTGTGATGATCGCTTCTCTCTATAAGGTAGGGGGTTGTTGGCTCTATTCAAGGGCTTGCGTGAAAGCGGTCGACGGCAAATGTGATTGCGGGTTTCGTTTTTGTCGATGCTGTGGTATAAAATGCGCCGCTTTCCGGGGATACCCCGCAGAGCTTAAATCCACACACGTGTCGACACGATGACCTGGGTGCCGGAGGCCTTGATGCCGCTGGTTGGTCATTGGGATACGTGGAGGCCAAACCCGACTTATTAAGGAACTATCATGTCCCAAGTCAACATGCGCGATATGCTGAAGGCCGGTGTGCACTTCGGTCACCAGACCCGTTACTGGAACCCGAAAATGGGTAAATACATTTTCGGCGCGCGTAACAAGATCCACATTATCAACCTTGAAAAAACCCTGCCAATGTTCAACGAAGCTCTGACTTTCGTAGAGCGTCTGGCCCAGGGCAAAAACAAGATCCTGTTCGTCGGCACCAAGCGTTCCGCTGGCAAGATCGTTGCTGAAGAAGCAGCACGTTGCGGTTCGCCGTACGTCGATCACCGCTGGTTGGGCGGCATGCTGACCAACTTCAAAACCATCCGTGCTTCCATCAAGCGTCTGCGTGACCTTGAAGTGCAAGCCGAAGACGGTACTTTCGCCAAGCTGACCAAGAAAGAAGCGCTGATGCGCTCCCGTGACCTGGAAAAGCTCGATCGTTCCCTGGGTGGTATCAAGGACATGGGCGGTCTGCCTGACGCACTGTTCGTTATCGACGTTGATCACGAGCGCATCGCGATCACCGAAGCCAACAAGCTGGGCATCCCTGTTATCGGCGTAGTCGATACCAACAGCAGCCCGGAAGGCGTTGACTACATCATCCCAGGCAACGATGACGCAATCCGCGCTATCCAGCTGTACATGGGTTCGATGGCTGACGCTGTAATCCGTGGTCGCAACCACGTTGCTGGTGGTACCGAGCAGTTCGTTGAAGAAGCTCCGGTAGCTGCCGCTGAGTAATTGACGCCCTGGCGTTGACTCAGTAAGCAAAAAGGGGCCCCCTTTTGCCACCTCGAAACCATTTGTCGGCGCCCACTTGTGGCAGCGCAACCTAGCGACTGTAACGTGCAGCAGCCTACAAGGGTGATTCGGGAAGAATTGATCCCCCGTTCGATCGGGTGGAATGGTTGAAAACCTATCCAAGAGGAATTTGAAAATGGCAGCAATTACTGCAGCGTTGGTTAAAGAACTGCGTGAGCGTACCGGCGAAGGCATGATGGATTGCAAGAAAGCCCTGGAAAAGGCTGACGGCGACATCGAAAAAGCCATTGATGACATGCGTGCTTCCGGCGCCATCAAGGCTGCCAAGAAAGCAGGCAACGTAGCTGCTGAAGGCGCGATCGCTCTGAAAGAAGACGGCAAATCCGCTGTTCTGCTGGAAGTGAACTCGCAGACCGACTTCCTGGCCCTGCAAGACGACTTCAAGGCCTTCGTTGCTGCCAGCGTTGAAAAAGCGTTCGCCGACAAGCTGACTGACGTCGCTCCGCTGATCGAAGCTCAAGAAGCTGCTCGCCTGGTACTGGTCGGCAAGGTTGGCGAAAACGTCAACATCCGTCGCCTGGTTCGCGTTGAAGGTGATGTTGTTGGTGGCTACCTGCACGGCAACAAGATTGGTGTTGCAGTTGTCCTGAAAGGCGGTAACGTCGAGCTGGCCAAAGACATCGCTATGCACGTAGCGGCAAGCAACCCTGAGTTCCTGCTGCCTTCGGAAGTTTCTGCCGAAGCGATCGAGCGTGAAAAAGCTGTGTTCCTGCAGCTGAACGAAGAGAAAATCAAAGGCAAGCCAGAAAACATTGTTGAGAACATGGTCAAAGGCCGTATCAGCAAGTTCCTGGCCGAAGCAAGCCTGGTTGAGCAGGCGTTCGTCAAGAACCCTGAAATCAAGGTTGGCGAACTGGCTAAGAAAGCCGGTGCTGAAATCGTTTCCTTCACTTACTTCAAAGTAGGCGAAGGCATCGAGAAGCCGGTCGACAACTTCGCTGAAGAAGTTGCTGCCCAGCTGGCTGCCGCCAAGCAATAAGACAGTTTTCAACTGTCGCCCGAAAGAGGCTGCCGCTCACGCGCGCAGCCTCTTTTCAAATGGGCAGGCCGATTTTATTTGGCTTACCCTCGGAACTGGCTTACAAAGCCGTGTTCCGATGGCGCTGTGATAGCGTCCAGCTAGAGTGAACGCAAGCCGTAAACGGCTCGCCAAGAATTTTTAAAAAATACGCCGCAGGAGAGATTCGCAATGGCTCAGCAGGGCAGTGGTTATCAGGCTCGCTATAAACGCATTCTACTCAAGCTCAGCGGCGAGGCCCTGATGGGCTCGGAAGAGTTCGGGATCGATCCCAAGGTGCTCGACCGTATGGCGCTGGAAGTCGGCCAACTGGTTGGTATCGGCGTACAGGTCGGCCTGGTGATCGGCGGCGGCAACCTGTTCCGTGGTGCAGCGCTGAGTGCTGCCGGCATGGATCGGGTTACCGGCGACCACATGGGCATGCTGGCCACTGTGATGAATGCCTTGGCCATGCGTGACGCCCTGGAGCGTGCCAATATCTCGGCTATCGTGATGTCGGCTATTTCCATGGTTGGCGTGACCGATCACTATGATCGCCGCAAAGCCATGCGTCACCTGAACGCCAAAGAAGTGGTGATCTTCGCTGCTGGTACCGGCAACCCGTTCTTCACTACCGATTCGGCTGCGTGCCTGCGCGCTATCGAGATCGATGCTGACGTCGTGTTGAAGGCCACGAAGGTCGATGGCGTGTACACCGCAGACCCATTCAAAGACCCGCATGCCGAGAAGTTCGATCATCTGACCTACGATGAAGTACTGGATCGCAAGCTGGGCGTGATGGACCTGACGGCTATTTGCCTGTGCCGCGACCACAAGATGCCGCTGCGCGTATTTAACATGAACAAGCCCGGCGCCCTGCTGAACATCGTACACGGCGGCGCGGAAGGGACTCTGATCGAGGAAGGCCAACAATGATCAACGAAATCAAGAAAGACGCCCAAGCGCGTATGCAGAAATCCCTGGAGTCTCTGAGCCACGCATTCGGCCAGATTCGTACCGGCAAGGCGCACCCGAGCATCCTGGGCAGCGTGATGGTGCCTTATTACGGCTCCGATACACCGATCAGCAGCGTCGCCAACATTACCGTTAAAGACTCGCGCACCCTGCAAGTCGTAGCGTTTGAGCGCAACATGCTGGGCGCTGTCGACAAGGCAATCCAGAGCGCCGGTCTGAACCTCAACCCGACCAACCTGGGTGAGTTGCTGCTGATCTCCATGCCTGCCCTGACTGAAGAAACCCGTAAGGGCTTCACCAAGCAAGCGCGTAGTGCAGCCGAAGACGCCCGTGTTGCCGTGCGCAACATTCGTCGCGATGCCTTGGGTGACCTGAAAAAACTGGTCAAGGACAAGGAAATCAGCGAAGACGAAGAGCGTCGTGCCACCGCCGATATCGACAAGCTGACCAAAGATGCCGAGGCCCAGATCACCAAGGTCACGGAAGAAAAAGAAAAGGACCTGATGGCCGTATAAGGGGTCAGGACGCCTTCATGGAAAAGACCAAGCAGACTGTACCCTCCGTGGTGCCGCGCCATGTCGCGATCATCATGGATGGGAATAATCGCTGGGCGAAGAAACGCTTTATGCCGGGTGTTGCCGGGCATAAAGCGGGTGTCGATGCGGTGCGGGCGGTGATTGAGGTGTGCGCCGAGGCCAAGGTTGAAGTGTTGACCTTGTTCGCCTTCTCCAGTGAGAACTGGCAACGGCCTGCCGAAGAAGTCAGTGCCTTGATGGACCTGTTCTTCAAGGCGCTGCGCCGTGAGGCCAAGCGCCTTAATGAGAACAACATCAGCCTGCGCATCATCGGTGATCGCTCGCGCTTCCACCCGGAATTGCAGGCAGCCATGCGCGAGGCTGAGGCCATCACCGCAGGGACCAACCGTTTTGTGCTGCAGATCGCAGCCAATTACGGTGGCCAGTGGGATATCGCCCAGGCTGCGCAGCGACTGGCCCGCGAAGTGCAGGCCGGTCATCTGCGTCCGGACGACATCACCCCCGAACTGTTGCAGACGTGCCTGGTGACCGGCGACTTGCCGTTGCCGGACCTGTGCATCCGTACCGGTGGCGAGCACCGTATCAGCAACTTCCTCCTGTGGCAGCTGGCCTACACCGAGCTGTACTTCTCCGACCTGTTCTGGCCGGACTTCAAACACGATGCCATGCGCAATGCGCTGGCCGATTTCGCTTCCCGTCAGCGTCGCTTCGGTAAAACGAGCGAGCAGATCGAAGCTGGAGCCCGGGTTTAAATGCTTAAACAACGAATCATCACTGCACTGATCCTGTTGCCAATCGCCCTGTGTGGGTTTTTCCTGCTCGATGGTTCCGGCTTTGCGCTGTTTATTGGCTTGGTCGTTACGTTGGGGGCTTGGGAGTGGGCTCGCCTGGCGGGCTTTAACGAGCAATTGCCGCGTGTAGCGTATGCCGCAGTGGTCGCCCTGTTGCTGTTCCTGATGCATACCCTGTCGAGCATTGTGGTGCCGTGGGTATTGGGCGCGGCGGTGTTGTGGTGGGCGTTGGCGACCTTCCTGGTGCTGACCTTTCCGCGCACCAGTGGCCATTGGTCCAGCGTTGCCAGCAAGTTGGTGATTGGCTTGTTGATCCTGCTGCCTGCCTGGCAAGGGCTGGTGGAGATCAAGAATTCGCCGATGGGCAACTGGCTGATCATGGCTGTGATGGTGTTGGTGTGGGGGCTGATATCGGTGCCTACTTCTCTGGTCGGGCGTTCGGCAAGCGCAAGCTGGCGCCGGCTGTTAGTCCAGGCAAGAGTTGGGAGGGCGTCTACGGCGGCCTGGCATTGACGCTGCTGATCACCTTGGTGGTCGGCGTTGTGCGCGACTGGTCAGTGAAGGAAATCTTCCTGGCCTTGCTGGGTACTGCCATCGTTGTATTTATCTCGGTGGTCGGTGACCTCACCGAAAGCATGTTCAAGCGTCAGGCCGGGATCAAGGACAGCAGCAACCTGCTGCCAGGTCACGGTGGGGTGCTTGACCGTATCGACAGCCTCACGGCTGCCATCCCGGTCTTCGCCGTGCTGTTGTGGATGACTGCTTCGTGAGCCGCTTGCAACAGGTAACCGTGCTGGGTGCAACCGGTTCGGTAGGGTTGAGCACCCTGGATGTAATTGCTCGCCACCCGGATCGCTACCAGGTTTTTGCCTTGACCGGGTTTACCCGCCTGAGCGAGCTGCTGGCGTTGTGTGTGCGCCACGCGCCGCGTTTTGCCGTAGTGCCTGAAGCGGCCGCGGCGCGTGGTTTGCAGGATGACTTGCGGGCTGCCGGGCTCTCGACTCAGGTGCTGGTGGGGAGGAGGGCTTGTGCCAGGTCTCGGCTGATGTGGAAGTGGACACCGTGGTCGCCGCGATTGTCGGCGCTGCGGGGCTGCGTCCGACGCTGGCTGCCGTGGATGCCGGCAAGAAGATCCTGCTGGCCAATAAAGAAGCCCTGGTCATGTCCGGTGCGCTGTTCATGCAGGCTGTGCGCAAGAGTGGTGCTGTGCTGCTGCCCCTCGACAGTGAGCACAACGCAATCTTCCAGTGCATGCCCGGCGACTACTCGCGAGGCTTGAGCCAGGTGGGTGTGCGCCGCATCCTGCTGACGGCCTCCGGTGGTCCGTTCCGGCAAACGCCGCTGGCTGATCTGGAGCACGTCTCGCCCGACCAGGCATGCGCGCACCCGAATTGGTCCATGGGGCGAAAGATCTCCGTAGACTCGGCGAGCATGATGAACAAAGGCCTGGAGCTGATCGAGGCCTGCTGGTTGTTCGACGCGCGGCCCGATCAGGTCGAGGTGGTGATCCACCCACAAAGTGTGATTCATTCCCTGGTCGACTATGTAGATGGTTCGGTGTTGGCGCAGTTGGGCAATCCTGATATGCGCACGCCCATCGCCAACGCCCTGGCTTGGCCTGAGCGTATTGATTCCGGTGTGGCGCCATTGGACCTGTTTGCCATCGC
Organism: Pseudomonas poae; assembly: GCA_004000515.1. GTDB lineage: Bacteria > Pseudomonadota > Gammaproteobacteria > Pseudomonadales > Pseudomonadaceae > Aquipseudomonas > Aquipseudomonas cremoris. The sequence continues at coordinate 7,216,493 of CP034537.1, read as the reverse complement.
CCGCCTGGACTTCGAGGCGCCGGATGAGCAGCGCTTTCCTTGCCTGCGCCTGGCGCGACAAGTGGCGCAAGCGGGTAACAGCGCGCCTGCGGTGCTCAATGCGGCCAATGAAGTGGCTGTGGCGGCGTTTCTCGACGGACGCATCCGTTTTCCGCAGATCGCGAGTATCATCGAGGATGTTCTACAGCTTGAGCCCGTTGTGGCGGTGGATGATCTTGCGGCGGTGTTCGAGGCCGACAGCAAGGCTCGGGTCCTGGCCGAACAGTGGTTGAACCGCAACGCGCGTTAAACTGTTGGCGCGTTTGAGCCTGGCAGGCACTGGATTGGAATGCGGAGAAATTAGATGAGTGCGCTTTACATGATTGTCGGCACCCTGGTTGCTCTGGGTGTGCTGGTTACCTTCCACGAATTCGGTCACTTTTGGGTGGCGCGTCGTTGCGGCGTCAAGGTACTGCGCTTTTCAGTCGGTTTCGGCATGCCGTTGTTGCGCTGGCACGACCGCCGTGGCACTGAATTCGTGATCGCGGCCATCCCGCTGGGCGGCTACGTCAAGATGCTCGATGAGCGTGAAGGCGAAGTGCCGGCTGACCAGTTGGACCAATCCTTCAATCGCAAGACCGTTCGTCAGCGTATCGCTATCGTTGCTGCCGGCCCAATCGCCAACTTTTTGTTGGCGATTGTGTTTTTCTGGGTCCTTGCGATGCTGGGGAGCCAGCAGGTGCGTCCGGTCATCGGCGCGGTCGAGGCGGACAGCATGGCGGCCAAGGCCGGCCTGGTTGCAGGGCAGGAGATTGTTTCCATTGATGGCGAGCCTACCACCGGATGGGGCGCGGTCAATTTGCAGTTGGTTCGTCGTTTGGGCGAGAGCGGCACCGTCAACGTAGTGGTGCGTGAACAAGATTCCAGTGCCGAGCTCTCGCGTGAGCTGGCGTTGGATCACTGGCTCAAAGGTGCTGATGAGCCTGATCCGATCAAGTCCCTGGGGATCCGTCCGTGGCGTCCTGCGCTGCCGCCGGTGCTCGCCGAGCTGGATCCGAAAGGACCGGCCCAGGCCGCGGGTCTGAAAACCGGCGACCGTTTGCTCGCATTGGATGGTCAGCCGCTGGGCGACTGGCAGCAAGTGGTCGACTTGGTGCGTGTACGTCCTGATACCAAGATTGTGCTGAAAGTTGAGCGCGATGGTGCTCAAATCGACGTCCCTGTGACCTTGTCGGTACGTGGGGAAGCCAAGGCAGCCGGGGGTTACCTGGGTGCGGGGGTCAAAGGTGTCGATTGGCCGCCGTCGATGGTTCGCGAGGTGAGTTACGGGCCGTTGGCAGCGATTGGCGAGGGTGCAAAACGTACCTGGACCATGAGTGTGCTGACCCTCGAATCCCTCAAGAAAATGTTGTTCGGCGAGCTCTCGGTAAAAAAACTTGAGTGGACCGATAACCATTGCTAAAGTGGCGGGCGCTTCTGCCCAGTCGGGTGTCGCGGATTTCCTGAATTTCCTGGCTTATCTGAGTATTAGCCTGGGCGTTCTGAATTTACTGCCCATTCCTGTATTGGATGGGGGCATCTGTTGTTTTATCTGGTCGAGTGGGCGCGTGGTCGTCCCTTGTCGGATCGGGTGCAGGGTTGGGGGATACAGATCGGTATCAGTTTGGTGGTCGGGGTGATGTTGTTAGCCTTGGTCAACGATCTGGGAAGACTGTAACGCTTCGCTGAATTGCGAATCTGCCGCATTTTGCGGCAGTTTGTTTATTGCCAGTTGGAATAAGAAAGGACTTCATGAAACGTCTGCTGCTAACTGCGGTTCTCACCGTATTGATGATCGCCGAAGTTCACGCCGAGTCCTTCACCATCTCCGATATTCGCGTCAACGGCCTCCAGCGGGTTTCCGCGGGTAGCGTCTTTGGTGCATTACCGTTGAACGTCGGTGAACAGGCTGATGACCGTCGCCTGGTGGAATCCACTCGTGCGCTGTTCAAAACCGGTTTCTTTCAAGACATCCAACTGGGTCGCGAAGGTAACGTCCTGGTCATCACCGTCGTCGAGCGACCTTCCGTCGCGAGTATCGAGATCGAAGGCAACAAGGCGATCTCTACTGAAGACTTGATGAAAGGTCTGAAGCAATCCGGCCTGGCCGAGGGCGAGATCTTCCAGCGCGCCACCCTTGAGGGTGTGCGTAACGAGCTGCAACGCCAGTACGTCGCCCAGGGTCGCTATTCCGCGACCGTGGAAACGGAAGTGGTTCCACAACCTCGTAACCGTGTTGGCCTGAAGGTCAACATCAACGAAGGCACCGTGGCGGCGATCCAGCACATCAACGTGGTGGGTAACACCAAGTTCGCTGATGACGACCTGATCGACCTGTTCGAACTCAAGACCACCAACTGGTTGTCGTTCTTTAAGAACGATGACAAGTACGCCCGCGAAAAACTGTCTGGTGACCTGGAGCGTCTGCGTTCCTACTACCTCGACCGTGGCTATATCAACATGGATATCGCTTCGACCCAGGTGTCCATCACCCCGGACAAGAAGCACGTCTACATCACCGTCAACGTCAACGAAGGCGAGAAGTACAAGGTTCGTGACGTCAAGCTGAGCGGCGACCTGAAAGTACCTGAAGACCAGGTCAAGGCCCTGCTGCTGGTGCAGAAAGACCAGGTGTTCTCGCGCAAGCTGATGACCACCACTTCCGAACTGATCACCCGTCGCCTGGGTAACGAAGGCTATACCTTCGCCAACGTCAACGGTGTGCCGACCCCGCATGATGATGACCACACTGTGGACATCACCTTCGTCGTCGATCCAGGCAAGCGTGCCTATGTGAACCGTATCAATTTCCGTGGCAACACCAAGTCTGCGGACGAAGTGCTGCGTCGTGAAATGCGTCAGATGGAAGGTGGCTGGGCGTCGACCTACCTGATCGACCAGTCCAAGACCCGTCTTGAACGCCTGGGCTTCTTTAAGGAAGTCAACGTTGAAACTCCAGCCGTACCCGGCGTGGATGACCAGGTTGACGTGAACTACGCCGTGGAAGAGCAAGCGTCGGGTTCCATCACCGCCAGCGTCGGCTTCGCACAGAGTGCCGGTCTGATCCTCGGTGGTTCCATCACCCAGAACAACTTCCTGGGTACCGGTAACAAGGTGTCCATCGGCCTGACCCGAAGCGAATACCAGAGCCGGTATAACTTCGGTTATGTCGACCCCTACTGGACTGCTGACGGTGTGAGCTTGGGCTACAACGCCTTCTACCGCACCACCGACTACAAAGACCTCGACGTTGACGTTGCAAGCTATGCGATCGACAGCCTGGGTGCTGGCGTGAACATTGGCTACCCGATCAGTGAGACTTCGCGTCTGACCTTCGGCCTGACCGCGCAACAGGATGAGATCAAGACCGGTGTGTACACCGTGGACGAAATCTTCAACTTCGTGCGTACCGAAGGCGACAAATTCCTGAACTTCAAGGCGTCGGCCGGCTGGTCCGAGTCGACCCTGAACAAAGGTGTACTGGCAACCCGTGGTCACTCCCAGAGCTTGACCCTGGAAGCCACCACGCCGGGCAGCGACCTGTCGTTCTTCAAGCTTGATTACCGTGGCCAGCTGTTCCAGCCGTTGAGCGACAACTACACCATGCGCCTGCACACTGAGCTGGGCTACGGCGATGGTTATGGTTCCACCAATGGTCTACCGTTCTACGAGAACTACTATGCGGGTGGCTTCAACTCCGTACGTGGTTTCAAAGACAGCACCTTGGGCCCACGTGGTACCCCAAGCCGTGGTGTTGGTGTAACCGGTAACCAGGGCACCGTGGCTGACTCGGACAATGACCCGCTGCCGTTCGGTGGTAACGTACTGATCCAGGGTGGTGCGGAGATTCTGTTCCCGCTGCCATTCGTCAAGGACCAGCGTTCGCTGCGTACGTCGGTATTCTGGGACGTGGGTAACGTGTTCGACTCCAAGTGCGAGCAGATCAGAAACCCGAGTGGCGTGAAGTCTGAAACCCAGTGCAACGACGTGAGCCTGAGCAACCTGGCAAGCTCCGTGGGTGTGGGTGTGACATGGGTGACTGCGCTTGGCCCATTGAGCTTTGCTCTGGCCATGCCGATCAAGAAGCCTGATAACGCTGAAACCCAGATTTTCCAATTCTCCCTCGGCCAGACGTTCTAAGCGTCTGACCCAAGATAACGACAACGGATTCTGTAGGAGTGCATCGTGCGTAAGTTGACTCAATTGGTACTGCTGGCAACCGTGTTGGTAGCAAGCCCGGCCTTCGCCGAAATGAAAATCGCCGTCCTGAACTATCAGATGGCGCTGTTGGAATCCGATGCGGCCAAGAAGTACGCCGTGGATGCCGAGAAAAATTCGGTCCTCAACTGACCAAGCTGAAAACCCTGGAAAGCAGCGCTAAGGGGATCCAGGATCGTCTGGTTGCCGGCGGTGACAAGATGCAGCAAGGCGAGCGCGAGCGCCTGGAGCTTGAATTCAAGCAAAAGGCCCGTGACTACCAGTTCCAGTCCAAGGAGCTGAACGAAGCCAAGGCTGTTGCTGACCGCGAAATGCTGAAACAGCTGAAGCCAAAACTCGACAGCGCAGTGGAAGAAGTCATCAAGAAAGGTGCCTTTGACCTGGTGTTCGAGCGTGGCGCTGTGATCGACGTCAAGCCTCAATACGACATCACCCGTCAGGTGATCGAGCGCATGAACCAGCTGAAGTAAGCCATGACCGCGACTATCAAACTCGGCGAGTTGGCCGAGTTCCTGGGAGCCACCTTGCGTGGCTCCCAGGAGAAAGAAATCACTGGGCTAGCCACCTTGCAGGAGGCTGGCCCAGCTCAGTTGAGCTTCCTCGCAAACCCCCAATACCGTAAATACCTCGTCGACAGTCAAGCCGCCGCCGTGTTGCTGAAAGCTGCTGATGCCGAAGGGTTTACCGGGGATGCGCTGGTGGTGGCCGATCCGTACCTGGCGTATGCGCAGGTGTCGCACCTGTTCGATCCAAAACCCAAGGCAGCCGTCGGTATTCATCCGTCGGCGGTGATCGCCGATGATGCTCAGGTCGACCCTGCGGCTAGCATTGGCGCCTTCGCGGTGATCGAAAGTGGCGCACGTGTCGCGGCTGGCGTGACGGTTGGCGCCCATTGTTTTATCGGCGCGCGCTGCGAAATCGGCGCTGGCGGCTGGCTGGCACCCCGCGTGACCCTGTACCACGATGTGCGTATCGGTGAGCGTGTGGTAATTCAGTCCGGTGCGGTCATCGGCGGTGAAGGCTTCGGCTTTGCCAATTCCAAGGGTATCTGGAACAAGATTGCCCAGGTCGGCGGCGTATTGATCGGCGACGACGTGGAAATTGGCGTGAACACCGCGGTCGATCGTGGGGCCCTGGCCGATACCGTGATCGGTAATGGCGTGAAGCTCGACAACCAGATCCAGATTGCCCACAACGTGCAGATTGGCGATCACACCGCCATGGCCGCCTGTGTGGGCATCTCCGGCAGCACCAAGATCGGCAAGCATTGCATGCTCGCTGGTGGTGTTGGGCTGGTGGGGCATATCGACATTTGCGACAACGTCTTCATCACCGGCATGACCATGGTGACCCACTCGATTACCGAGCCAGGGGCCTATTCGTCCGGTACCGCCATGCAGCCTGCGGCTGAGTGGCGCAAGAGTGCAGCACGTTTGAGGCAGCTCGACGACATGGCTCGACGTCTCAAACAGCTGGAAAAGCGTGTTGGGGACGTGACCCCTGGCGGTAATGCTTCATCAGAAGGCTGATACCATTTCCATATCAAGTGTGCACAGCCGCTAGACTGCCTCCTTGATTTGCTAGCGGGGCGTGCGTTTAGTTCGCCCGCCCCCAATCTTTATTACAGGCTTCCCCCCGAAATGATGGACATCAACGAGATTCGCGAATACCTGCCTCACCGTTACCCGTTCCTGCTCGTGGATCGTGTAGTGGACCTCAATGTTGAGGAAAAGCGCATTCGTGCCTACAAGAATGTCAGCATCAACGAACCGTTCTTCAACGGTCACTTTCCCGCGCATCCAATCATGCCGGGCGTGTTGATCATCGAAGCGATGGCCCAGGCTGCCGGTATCCTTGGTTTCAAAATGCTCGACCTCAAGCCTGCCGACGGCACGCTTTACTATTTCGTGGGCTCCGACAAGTTGCGTTTCCGCAACCCGGTCACCCCGGGTGACCAGTTGATCCTGGAAGCCAAGTTCATCAGCTGCAAACGCCAGATCTGGAAGTTTGAGTGCCAGGCTTCGGTGGACGGCAAGCCGGTGTGCTCTGCCGAGATCATCTGTGCGGAACGCAAACTATGAGTTTGATTGACCCTCGCGCAATCATCGATCCGTCGGCCGTTCTGGCCGCCGACGTTGAGGTCGGCCCTTGGTCGATCATCGGCGCAGGTGTTGAAATCGGCGAGGGGACTGTCATCGGGCCGCATGTGATCCTCAAAGGTCCGACCCGCATTGGCAAACACAATCGTATCTACCAGTTCTCCTCGGTAGGCGAAGACACCCCGGACATGAAGTACAAGGGTGAAGAAACACGCCTGGTAATCGGTGATCACAACATCATTCGAGAAGGCGTGACCATTCACCGTGGAACTGTGCAAGACCGTGCAGAAACCACCCTGGGTGACCACAACCTAGTGATGGCCTATGCCCACATCGGCCATGACAGCGTAATCGGCAACCACTGCATCTTGGTCAACAACACTGCGCTGGCTGGCCATGTGCACGTTGATGACTGGGCGATCCTGTCCGGTTTCACCCTGGTGCATCAGTATTGCCATATCGGCGCCCACAGCTTTTCCGGCATGGGTACCGCCATCGGCAAGGATGTTCCTGCGTATGTCACCGTGTTCGGCAACCCGGCCGAAGCCCGCAGCATGAACTTCGAGGGCATGCGCCGTCGTGGGTTCAGCGAAGAGGCGATCCATGCCCTGCGTCGTGCCTACAAGGTGGTTTACCGCCAGGGGCTGACGGTGGAGCAGGCGTTGACCCAACTGGCCGAGCCGGCAGCGTTGTTCCCGGAAGTCGCGGTGTTCCGTGACTCTATCCAGGCGTCGACTCGCGGCATCACCCGCTAATCATGGCCAATCTGCGTATCGCGCTGGTGGCCGGAGAAGCTTCCGGCGATATTCTGGGCGCAGGTCTCATGCGGGCCCTCAAGGCCCAGCATCCGGCGGTGGAGTTCATTGGCGTCGGCGGTCCGTTGATGCAGGCCGAAGGGCTCACGTCCTACTTCCCCATGGAGCGCTTGTCGGTCATGGGGTTGGTGGAAGTGCTGGGTCGCCTTCGTGAGCTGCTGGCTCGCCGCAAGCTGCTGATCCAGACCCTGATCGAAGAAAAGCCTGACGTCTTCATCGGAATCGACGCGCCGGACTTCACCCTCAATATCGAACTCAAATTGCGTCAGGCCGGTATCAAGACCGTGCACTACGTCAGCCCGTCCGTGTGGGCGTGGCGGCAGAAGCGCGTGTTGAAGATTCGTGAAGGCTGCGATTTGATGCTGACCTTGTTGCCGTTTGAGGCGAAGTTCTACGAAGAGAAGGGCGTGCCGGTGCGGTTTGTCGGGCATACCTTGGCCGATACGATCCCCCTGCAGGCTGATCTAGCAACTGCCCGTGCCGAATTGGGCTTGGCTGAGGGGCCGCTGGTTGCGCTGATGCCGGGCAGTCGGGGCGGCGAAGTCGGTCGTCTGGGCGCGTTGTTTTTTGATGCGGCTGAACGCTTGATGGCCCTGAAGCCCGGTGTGCGCTTCGTACTGCCGTGTGCCAGCCCGCAACGTCGCGCGCAGATCGAAACGTTGCTGGAAGGCCGCAGCCTGCCGTTGACCCTGTTGGATGGCCAATCGCACCTGGCCTTAGCCGCCTGTGATGCGGTGCTGATTGCCTCGGGCACCGCGACCCTGGAGGCCTTGTTGTACAAGCGCCCGATGGTCGTGGCCTACCGCTTGGCACCGCTGACCTTCTGGATTCTCAAACGCATGGTCAAGAGCCCCTACATCTCCTTGCCCAATTTGCTGGCTCAACGCCTGTTGGTGCCGGAGTTGTTACAGGACGACGCAACGCCTGAGGCCTTGGCGCAAACCGTACTTCCCCCTGATCGATGGTGGCGAAGAGCAGACCCGTGGTTTTGACGCTATCCATCGCATTTTGCGTCGGGATGCGTCCAACCAGGCGGCGGATGCCGTGTTGACCTTGATCGGCCAAAAACAGGATTCCCTATGACGACGCAAATGGGCCTGGATTTCAGCCTGGTCGCACAAGCCCACGAACTGGTGGCCGGTGTTGATGAGGTAGGGCGCGGCCCGCTGTGCGGCGCTGTTGTCACAGCGGCGGTGATTCTTGACCCGAACCGCCCGATCCTCGGCCTCAACGACTCGAAAAAAATCACCGAAGCCCGCCGCGAAAAGCTCTTCGACGAGATCTGCGAAAAAGCGCTGAGCTGGCATATCGCTCGGGCCGAGGTCGAAGAGATCGACGAACTGAACATCCTTCACGCAACCATGCTCGCTATGCAGCGTGCGGTAGAAGGCCTGCACATCACGCCAAAAATGGCGATGATCGATGGCAACCGTTGCCCGAAACTGACAATGCCGTCTGAAGCCGTGGTCAAGGGTGATAGCAAGGTGCCGGCGATTGCCGCCGCATCGATTCTGGCCAAAGTCAGCCGTGATCGTGAAATGGCTGCGTTCGAATTGATCTACCCCGGCTACGGCATTGGTGGCCACAAGGGCTACCCGACGCCCGTTCATCTGGAAGCCTTGGCTCGGCTGGGCCCCACGCCGATCCACCGCCGCTCATTCGCCCCGGTTCGCCTGGCTTACGAAGCGCGGGAGAGTCTCGAGGCGGTATAGTCGCGAGGCTGATGTTTTACTCAAGGCCCGGTACAATCCGGGCCTTGTTGTTTTCCACGTATAAGAGATCACTATGCCGGCTTCATTCGTCCATCTACGCCTGCACACTGAATACTCCCTGGTCGATGGCCTGGTACGGATCAAACCGCTGGTCAAAACCCTGGTGGGCATGAACATGCCTGCGGTAGCGGTAACCGATCAGAACAACATGTGTTCCTTGGTCAAGTTCTACAAGAACGCCATGGGGGCCGGCATCAAGCCGATCTGTGGCGCCGACTTGTGGCTGTCCAACAAAGACCCCGACAGCCCCCTGAGCCGCATCAGCCTGTTGGCGATGAACGGCGTCGGCTATCGCAACCTGACCGAACTGATTTCCCGCGGCTTTATCGACGGCCAACGCAATGGCTCGATCATCATCGAGCGTGAATGGGTTGCCGAGGCGAGTGAAGGTCTGATCATGCTGTCGGCCGCCAAAGAAGGCGAGATCGGCATTGCGCTGCTGGGCGGTAACCCCCATGAAGCGGAAGTGCTCGCCAGCGAGTGGATGCAGGTCTTCCCCGACCGTTTCTACCTGGAAGTCCAGCGCACCAACCGCCCCAACGATGAAGAGCACCTGCACGCCGCCGTCGCCCTGGCCGACAAGCTGGGCGCGCCGTTGGTGGCGACCAACGATGTGCGCTTCATCAAGAAAGAAGATTTCGAGGCGCACGAGACCCGCGTGTGCATCGGCGAAGGCCGGGCCCTGGATGACCCGCGTCGTTCGAAGAACTACAGCGAAGAGCAATACCTCAAAAGCGCCGATGAGATGGCCGAGCTGTTCAGCGACCTGCCTGAGGCCCTGGAAAACTCCGTCGAAATCGCCAAGCGCTGCAATATCGAAGTGAAATTGGGCAAACACTTCCTGCCCAACTTCCCAATTCCCGATGGCATGACCATCGACGAGTATTTCCGCAAGGTGTCGTTCGACGGCCTGGAAGAGCGCCTCACCGTTCTGCTGCCCAAGGACACCACTGAAGACTACGATGCCAAGCGTCAGGTGTACGTCGATCGGCTGAATTTCGAGCTGGATATCATCATTCAGATGGGGTTTCCCGGTTACTTCCTGATCGTAATGGACTTTTATCCAGTGGGCCAAAAGCAACGGTGTGCCGGTGGGTCCTGGCCGGGGGTCGGGTGCTGGCTCACTCGTGGCCTACGTACAGAAGATTACCGACCTCGATCCGCTGGAATATGACCTGCTGTTCGAACGGTTCCTGAACCCGGAACGGGTTTCCATGCCCGACTTCGACGTCGACTTCTGCATGGATGGCCGCGACCGCGTGATCGAATACGTGGCCGAAAAATACGGCCGCAACGCGGTTAGCCAGATCATCACCTTCGGCTCCATGGCCGCGAAGGCGGTAATCCGCGACGTTGCCCGAGTGCAGGGCAAGTCCTACGGCCTGGCCGATCGCCTGTCGAAGATGATTCCGTTCGAAGTCGGCATGACCCTGGAAAAGGCCTACGAGCAGGAAGAAATCCTGCGCGACTTCATCAAGATCGATGAAGAGGCCGCGGAAATCTGGGACATGGCCCGCAAGCTTGAAGGCGTGGTGCGTAACGTCGGTAAACACGCCGGTGGTGTGGTTATCGCACCGACCAAGCTCACCGACTTCTCGCCAATCTATTGCGACGAAGCAGGCGATGGCCTGGTAACCCAGTTCGACAAGGACGACGTGGAGGCCGCCGGTCTGGTGAAGTTCGACTTCCTCGGCCTGCGGACCCTGACGATCATCGACTGGGCACTCAAGACCATCAACCGTGAACGTGCCAAGGTCGACGAAGAGCCGCTGGATATCGCGTTTATCCCGCTGGATGACAAGCCGACTTATCAGTTGCTGCAAAAAGCCGAAACCACGGCGGTGTTCCAGCTAGAGTCGCGCGGCATGAAGGAGCTGATCAAAAAGCTCAAGCCCGACTGCCTGGAAGACTTGATCGCACTGGTGGCCCTGTTCCGTCCGGGCCCGCTGCAATCGGGCATGGTGGATGACTTCATCAACCGTAAGCACGGCCGCGCCGAGTTGGCGTATCCGCACTCCGACTATCAATATGAAGGCCTCAAGCCGGTATTGGCGCCCACCTACGGCATCATCCTGTATCAAGAACAGGTGATGCAGATCGCCCAGGTGATGGCCGGTTACACCCTCGGCGGCGCGGACATGCTGCGTCGCGCCATGGGTAAGAAAAAACCCGAGGAGATGGCCAAGCAGCGGGGCGGTTTCATCGAAGGTTGCGCCACCAACAACATCGATGCGGACCTTGCCGGTAACATTTTCGACCTGGTGGAGAAATTCGCCGGTTACGGCTTCAACAAATCCCACTCCGCTGCGTACGGGCTGGTGTCGTACCAGACCGCCTGGCTGAAAGCCCACTACCCGGCGCCGTTCATGGCGGCGGTACTCTCGGCGGATATGCACAACACCGACAAGGTCGTGACTTTGATCGAGGAAGTGCGCACCATGAAGCTGCGCCTCGACGCGCCGGATGTGAACGCCTCGGAGTTCAAGTTCACGGTGAACGACGAAGGCCGTATCATCTATGGTCTGGGCGCGATCAAAGGTGTCGGCGAAAGCCCCGTGGAGGCTATTGTCGAGGCGCGTCAGGACGGGCCGTTCAAGGACCTGTTTGACTTCTGCGCGCGGGTTGACCTTAAGCGCATCAACAAGCGGACCCTCGATGGCCTGATTCGCAGCGGCGCACTCGACCGTCTCGGCCCGTATTTCCACGATGAGCCGAAAGCCTATCAGGCCAATATCGACCGTAACCGCGCGGTGTTGCTCACCGCCATGGAAGAGGCGATCAAGGCTGCCGAGCAGACCGCTCGCACCCACGACAGTGGCCACGCCGACTTGTTTGGCGGGTTATTCGTCGAAGAAGACTCGGACGTGTACGGCAACCATCGCAAGGCCAAGGAACTCACGCTCAAGGAACGCCTCAAGGGTGAAAAAGACACCTTGGGGCTGTACCTCACCGGCCACCCGATCGACGAATATGAAGGCGAAATCCGCCGGTTTGCCCGTCAGCGCATCATTGACCTGAAACCGGCTCGCGACACCCAGACCGTGGCGGGCATGATCATCGCCCTGCGGGTGATGAAAAATAAGAAGGGTGACAAGATGGGCTTTGTCACGCTCGACGACCGTTCGGGGCGCATTGAAGCATCGCTGTTTGCCGACGCGTTCCACTCAGCGCAGTCGTTGTTGCAGACCGACGCCATGGTGGTGGTGGAAGGGGAGGTCAGCAACGATGATTTCTCCGGCGGCCTGCGCTTGCGGATCAAACGGGTGATGAGCATGGAAGATGCGCGCACCAATTTGGCTGAAAGCCTGCGCTTGAAGGTGAAAACCGAAGCGCTCAAGGGCGATCAGCTACGCTGGTTGGGCGACCTGCTAAAGCGTCACCGAGGCGCGTGCCCAGTGACCATGGAGTACACCGGTAGCGACGCCAAGGCCATGTTGCAGTTTGGCGAGACCTGGCGAATTGATCCCGCCGATGGCTTGATTCAAGCTTTGCGTGACCAGTTCGGGCGAGACAACGTCTTCCTCCAATACCGTTGATGCACTTGTAAAAAGCCGGGTGACAGCAAATCGCCTGATATCGACAAAACATTTAATCTCGACCTAAACGCGCCTCTCCCTTAAGGTAGGGCGCGAATAGACAACCGGCTGGCCAGGCACTCCTTGGCCGTCGACCCAAGACGGACGCTTATGAACCCGAATTTTCTTGATTTCGAACAGCCGATCGCTGACCTGCAAGCCAAGATTGAAGAACTGCGCCTGGTCGGCAATGACAATTCGCTGAATATCGGCGATGAGATCGCTCGCCTGCAGGACAAGAGCAGCACCCTGACCGAAGACATCTTCGGCAAGCTGACCAGCTGGCAGATCGCGCGCCTGGCCCGCCACCCGCGCCGCCCGTACACCCTGGACTACATCCAGCACATTTTCACCGAGTTCGACGAGCTGCATGGCGACCGCCACTTCTCCGACGACGCGGCTATCGTGGGCGGTATCGCTCGCTTGGACGACCAGCCAGTGATGGTGATCGGTCACCAGAAAGGCCGTGAAGTGCGCGAGAAAGTCCGTCGCAACTTCGGCATGCCACGCCCGGAAGGCTACCGCAAGGCCTGCCGCCTGATGGAAATGGCCGAACGCTTCAAGATGCCGATCCTGACCTTCATCGACACCCCGGGTGCCTACCCAGGTATCGACGCTGAAGAACGCAACCAGAGCGAAGCGATTGCCTGGAACCTGCGCGTCATGTCCCGCCTGAAAACCCCGATCATCGCCACCGTAATCGGTGAAGGTGGTTCCGGCGGCGCACTGGCGATTGGCGTCTGCGACCAACTGAACATGCTGCAATACTCGACCTACGCGGTGATTTCGCCGGAAGGTTGCGCCTCGATCCTGTGGAAAACCGCAGAAAAGGCACCGGACGCTGCCGAAGCCATGGGCATCACGGCCGATCGCCTCAAAGGCCTGGGTATCGTGGACAAAGTGATCGCCGAGCCACTGGGCGGCGCCCACCGTGACCCGGCTGCTGCTGCCGCGACCATTCGCGCTGAGCTGGGCTCGCAACTGGCGATGCTCAAGAAGCTGGATAACGAAGCGCTGTTGGCGCGCCGTTATGAGCGCCTGATGAGCTACGGTCTCTGATCAGTCACTGATCTGGCAGACAATGCAGTACTAGTGTGGGAGCGGGCTTGCTCGCGAAAGCGGTGTTTCAGTCAACTTATTCAATGACTGACACCACGCTTTCGCGAGCAGGCCCGCTCCCACATTTGCTTTGTGTATGCTGGGCCGACGTATTCCAGATTTGCAGCGGTAACCTGTGATGAAGCCAACTCTGCCCGCTAAACTCCTGCAAGCCTTGGTTCCTTGGCGCAACGCCTCGGCTTGGCATATCGCATTCTCCGGCGGTCTTGATTCCACGGTCCTGCTGCACCTCCTGGCCAACGCCAAAGACCTTCCGCCCCTCAGCGCCATTCATATTCACCATGGCTTGCAAGCTGCCGCAGACGCATGGCCGGCGCACTGCCAGTCGGTGTGTGATGCCCTGGGCGTACCCCTGCGCATCATGCGCGTCCACGTCCAGCCAGGCGCCAGCCTTGAACGTGCCGCCCGTGATGCGCGTTACCAGGCGTTTGCTGAAGTGACCGGGGCAGGGGGAGGTCTTGCTGACCGGCCAGCACCGTGACGACCAAGCCGAAACGCTGCTGTTTCGCCTGCTTCGCGGGGCCGGGGTGCGCGGTCTGGCGGCAATGCCTGCCCATCGCCCCTTGGCGGGTGGTCATCTGGTGCGGCCGTTGCTGGGCGTCTCGCGGATCGAGTTGGAGGCCTACGCTCACGAGCACCGACTCCAGTGGATCGAAGATCCCTCCAACGCCGACCCACGTTTCTCCCGCAACTACCTGCGCCATCGGGTATTCCCAACACTCATCGAGCGCTGGCCCCAAGCCCTAACAAGCCTGGCGCGCACCGCCGAGCACCTGAGTGAAGCCCAGGCATTGCTCGAAGAGCTGGCAGGGATGGATCTGCAAGGTGCCGATCAACCTTCGCCGTTTCCCTGGCTACCGTTGCCGTCCTTGGTGCTTGCACCACTGCGCGAACTTTCCGACGCTCGCCAGCGCAATGCCCTGCGTCACTGGCTGACGCCGCTCACTCGACTGCCCGACAGCGACCACTGGGCCAGTTGGTATTCCTTGCGGGATGCCAAGGGCGACGCACAACCGTTATGGCGCCTGGCCGACGGGGAGTTGCATCGTTGCGCCGAGCGCATCTGGTGGGTGCCCACTGCTTGGTCGGAATTTTCTGACGCAACGGTGAGCTGGCCCACTCTGAAAAAACCACTAGAGTTACCCGGCAATGGACGGCTCGAATTCGTAGGGGAGGCCTCCGAAGGTTCTTTCGAGATTCGCTATCGTCAGGGCGGTGAAATTATCGAAGTGCCCGGTCGAGGGCGGCGGGACTTAAAGCGTCTGCTTAATGAATGTGGGGTGCCAGGCTTCGTACGTGGCAGATTGCCGCTGCTGTATCGGGACGAGCAATTGCTGGCTGTCCCAACCCTTGCAGGGCTATGGCCCAACCCGACAGGTGATGGGCAATTACATTGGATGCCACAGACCTGCGATCAAGGTTTGAGCTGATAGAGCCTTTCCGGTAGACTACGCTCCCTTCTTGATACAACTTCTGTGGATTCTCCTGAATCGCAGCAGTTGCCGATTACCAAGCAGTCTTTGCTGGGCGATTCCAAAAAATGTGTAGCGATCAACGTACCGGTGTTTCATTGCTGGTCTGTCACCACGCGGCGGTTTTTTTGAAAGGTGCACTGTGATTAATGCAGGTGATCGGGGGCTTCGGCCTTCCTTCGCTTTCCCCGGCGGCTCGGACCGCTTTAACGCAGACTTCTAGGGTTTTTCATGACGCGCTACATATTCGTCACGGGCGGTGTTGTTTCTTCATTGGGGAAAGGCATCGCATCGGCTTCATTGGCGGCCATCCTGGAGGCGCGGGGACTTAAGGTCACCATGCTCAAGCTGGACCCGTACATCAACGTTGACCCGGGCACCATGAGCCCGTTCCAGCACGGTGAAGTGTTCGTCACCCACGACGGCGCCGAAACCGACCTGGACCTGGGCCACTACGAGCGGTTCATCCGCACGACCATGACCCAGAACAACAACTTCACCACCGGCCGTGTCTACGAGCACGTGCTGCGCAAGGAACGCCGTGGTGACTACCTGGGTGCAACCATCCAGGTGATCCCGCACATCACCGACGAAATCAAGCGCCGCATCATCAAGGGTGCAGGCGATGCCGACGTGGCAATGGTCGAGATCGGTGGCACCGTGGGTGACATCGAGTCCCAACCGTTCCTTGAGGCCATCCGCCAGCTGCGCTTCGAAGTCGGCGCCAAGCGCGCGATGCTGATGCACCTGACCTTGGTGCCGTACATCGCGACCGCCGGCGAAACCAAAACCAAGCCAACCCAGCACTCGGTCAAGGAACTGCGTTCCATCGGCCTGCAGCCGGACGTGCTGGTGTGCCGCTCTGATCACCCGATCGACATTTCCTCGCGTCGCAAGATCGCGCAATTCACCAACGTTGAAGAACGTGCGGTGATCGCGCTGGAAGACGCCGACACCATCTACAAGATCCCGGGCATCCTGCATTCGCAAGGCCTGGACGATTTTGTGGTCGAGCGTTTCGGCCTGCAGTGCGGCGGTGCGGACCTGTCCGAGTGGGACGCGGTAGTTGACGCCAAGCTCAACCCTGAGCATGAAGTCACCATCGCCATGGTCGGCAAGTACATGGAACTGCTGGACGCGTACAAGTCGCTGATCGAAGCGATGAGCCACGCCGGTATCAGCAACCGTACCAAGGTCAACCTGCGTTACATCGACTCCGAAGACATCGAGAACCAAGGCACTGCCTTGCTCGAAGGTGTGGACGCAATCCTCGTGCCTGGCGGTTTCGGCCTGCGTGGCGTGGAAGGCAAGATCACTGCTGTGCAGTACGCTCGTGAGAACAAGGTGCCTTACCTGGGTATCTGCCTGGGCATGCAAGTGGCCGTTATCGAGTTCGCCCGTAACGTGCTGGGCTGGAAAGACGCCAACTCCACCGAGTTCGACAGCAAGAGCGGCCACCCCGTCGTGGGCCTGATCACCGAGTGGGAAGATGCCACCGGCGCCGTCGAGACCCGTACCGAAGCTTCCGACCTGGGTGGCACCATGCGCCTTGGCGCGCAAGACTGCCTATTGGAGCCGGGCTCGCTGGTTCACGACTGCTACGGCAAGGACGTGATCGTCGAGCGTCACCGTCATCGCTACGAAGTGAACAACAACCTGCTGCCGCAAATCAAAGAGGCCGGCCTGAAAATCTCCGGTCGCTCCGGTGATGGCGCGCTGGTTGAAGTGGTCGAAGCCCCGGATCATCCATGGTTCGTCGCTTGCCAGTTCCACCCGGAGTTCACCTCGACGCCGCGCGACGGCTCACCCGTTGTTCAGCGGTTTCGTCAAGGCAGCACTGACGCAACACCAGAAGAAGGCGTAACCCTGATGGCCCAGAAGATCATTCGCGTCGGCGACATCGAGATTGCCAACGACAAGCCCATGGTGCTGTTCGGCGGCATGAACGTGCTGGAAAGCCGCGACATGGCGATGCAGGTCTGTGAAGAGTACGTAAAGGTCACCGAGAAACTCGGTATCCCCTACGTGTTCAAGGCCAGCTTCGACAAGGCTAACCGTTCGTCCGTGACCTCCTATCGCGGCCCGGGCCTTGAAGAAGGCATGCGGATCTTCCAGGACATCAAGCAAGCCTTCGGCGTGCCGATCATCACCGACGTCCACGAGCCTGAACAGGCTGCCGTGGTCGCCGAGGTGTGCGACATCATCCAGTTGCCGGCCTTCCTGTCGCGCCAGACCGACCTGGTCGTCGCGATGGCCAAGACCGGCGCTGTGATCAATATCAAGAAAGCCCAGTTCCTCGCGCCCCAGGAGATGAAACACATCCTGAACAAGTGCGTGGAAGCAGGTAATGACCAGTTGATCCTCTGCGAGCGTGGTTCGAGCTTCGGCTACAACAACCTCGTGGTGGACATGCTCGGCTTCGGCATCATGAAGCAGTTCGAATACCCGGTATTCTTCGACGTGACCCACGCGCTGCAAATGCCCGGTGGTCGCGCCGATTCCGCAGGTGGGCGTCGTGCCCAGGTGCTGGACCTGGCCAAGGCGGGCATCAGCCAGTCCCTGGCGGGCCTGTTCCTGGAAGCCCACCCGGACCCGGACAACGCCAAATGCGACGGCCCATGCGCCCTGCGCCTGGACAAGCTGGAGCCGTTCCTGGCCCAGCTCAAGCAATTGGACGAACTGGTCAAGAGTTTTCCGACGGTAGAGACCGCGTAAGCAACGTTTCTCCGGTAAAGTATCCCACGCTAAATGCTCAGGCCCCCGGGCCTGAGCCTTGTCGCCTGCAAGCCTGCCCCGTTGTTCCACCCTTGCGGTCGGTCAAAAGTTTTCCTTCAGCTGCGTCGTTTTCGTCAACTTTGGAGTGTTTACAACAATGGCAAAAATCGTCGACATCAAAGGTCGTGAAGTTCTCGACTCCCGTGGCAACCCCACCGTCGAAGCCGACGTGCTTCTCGATAACGGCATCATCGGCAGCGCCTGCGCGCCGTCCGGTGCGTCTACCGGTTCGCGCGAAGCGCTGGAACTGCGTGATGGCGACAAGAGCCGTTACCTGGGTAAAGGCGTGCTCAAGGCTGTAGCCAACATCAACGGCCCGATCCGCGACCTGCTGCTGGGCAAAGACCCTGTTGACCAGAAAGCCCTTGACCTTGCGATGATCAAGCTCGACGGCACCGAAAACAAAGGCAGCCTGGGCGCCAACGCCATCCTCGCGGTATCCCTGGCTGCGGCCAAGGCTGCTGCCCAGGACCAGGACCTGCCGCTGTACGCCCACATCGCCAACCTGAACGGTACACCGGGTGTTTACTCGATGCCGGTTCCGATGATGAACATCATCAACGGTGGCGAGCATGCCGATAACAACGTTGATATCCAGGAATTCATGGTTCAGCCGGTTGGCGCCAAGTCCTTCTCCGAAGGCCTGCGCATGGGCACCGAGATTTTCCATCACCTGAAAGCTGTTCTGAAGGCCCGTGGCCTGAGCACTGCTGTCGGTGACGAAGGTGGTTTCGCACCGAACCTGGCATCCAACGAAGATGCACTGAAAGTGATCTCCGAAGCTGTGGCCAACGCTGGCTACAAGCTGGGCACCGACGTAACCCTGGCCCTGGACTGCGCGGCCAGCGAGTTCTACGAGGACGGTAAATACAACCTGTCCGGCGAAGGCCAGGTGTTCAACTCCGAAGGTTTCGCGGAATACCTGAAAGGTTTGACCCAGCGCTACCCGATCATCTCGATCGAAGACGGCCTGGACGAATCCGATTGGGACGGCTGGAAAATCCTCACCGACAAAATCGGCGAGAAGATCCAACTGGTGGGCGACGATCTGTTCGTGACCAACACCAAGATCCTGAAAGAAGGCATCGACAAGTCGATCGCCAACTCGATCCTGATCAAGTTCAACCAGATCGGCACCCTGACCGAAACCCTGGAAGCTATCCAGATGGCCAAGGCTGCGGGCTATACCGCCGTGATCTCCCACCGCTCCGGCGAAACCGAAGATTCGACCATTGCCGACCTGGCTGTGGGCACGTCGGCGGGCCAGATCAAGACCGGTTCCCTGTGCCGTTCCGACCGCGTTTCCAAGTACAACCAATTGCTGCGTATCGAAGAGCAACTGGCGGGCAAGGCCAAGTACAACGGTCGTGGTGAGTTTCGCGGCTGATTGGCAAATGGTAAAAAGTCGGCGGATTGCGTCGGAAAACTCACGACAGAGTGAATTTCGACGCTAATCTGATGGCTAACAAGCACAAGCCTGGTTTTCCAGGCTTCGTGCTATCAGTTGCTTCAAAAGTTTTGCATGGCTGTCTTTTTCACTGGATACCTGATATTCGATGCGCAGTCCCAATTGGTTGTTCCTCGTCTTGCTCTTGTTGCTGGCTGGCCTGCAGTACCGCCTATGGTGGGGAATGGCAGCTTTGCGCAGGTAAAAGACCTGACCGAGCAAATTGCTGCACAGCACGCCGAAAATGAAGTTCTGCTGGAGCGCAACCGCGTCCTCGATGCCGAGGTGCTTGAGCTGAAAAAAGGTACGGAGACCGTCGAAGAGCGGGCTCGCCATGAGTTGGGCATGGTCAAGGAGGGCGAAACCCTCTACCAGTTGGCCCAATGAGTCACGATTTGCCGGCCTTCTGGGCCGTGATTCCTGCCGCGGGCGTCGGTGCCCGTATGGCTGCGGACCGCCCCAAGCAGTACCTGCAACTGGGCGGGCGCACAATTCTCGAACACAGCCTTGGCTGTTTTCTCGACCATCCTTCCCTTAAGGGCTTGGTGGTCAGTCTTGCTTCTGATGATCCTTACTGGTCCGCTCTGGCCTGCGCTGGCGACCCACGTATTCAGCGTGCGGACGGTGGCTCGGAGCGTTCGGGCTCGGTGCTCAATGCGCTGCTGCAACTCAATGCCCTGGGCGCCGGTGATGATGACTGGGTATTGGTGCACGATGCGGCGCGGCCGAACTTGAGCCGTGACGATCTCGACAAATTGTTGATGGAGCTGGCGGACGATCCGGTAGGTGGCTTGCTTGCCGTGCCGGCTCGCGACACCCTCAAGCGCGTTGACAAGCGCGGGCGGGTGGTGGAAACCGTTGATCGCAGTTTGATCTGGCAAGCCTATACGCCGCAGATGTTCCGTCTGGGCGCGTTGCACCGCGCGTTGGCCGATAGCCTGGTGGCGGATGCGTTGATTACCGATGAGGCCTCGGCTATGGAGTGGTCTGGCCAGGCGCCGCGCTTGATCGAAGGGCGTTCGGACAATATCAAGGTGACCCGGCCGGAGGATTTGGAGTGGTTGCGGTTGCGGTGGGCTAACCGGCGCTAGTCAATTGCACCGAGTCGACTGCATCGCAGGCAAGCCAGCTCCCACAGAGGAATGCATTCCCAATGTGGGAGCTGGCTTGCCTGCGATGAGGCCCGATCAGATATCCCATGATTAACTGCTGTACTCCGGCCTCCCAGCCAACCCCTCTTTCAAGAAATCCACCAACTTCCTCACCTTCGGCGACAAATGTCGCTGCTGCGGATACAGCGCCCACACCGCCGTATTCGGCGGCTGATGCGCCTCCAGCAACGATACCAGCGCGCCACTGTGCAGGTGCTCCAGCACGTAATAGTCCGGCAACTGGCACAAGCCCACCCCCTGCAACGCTGCATCCAGCACTGCCTGCCCACTGTTGCAGCGCCAGTTTCCCTGTACCCGCTGCGAAAATTCGCGCCCGTCCTGGGCCAATTGCCAAATGTCAGAGCCCCCGATCAGGCAGTTATGCCGGCTCAATTCTGACAGGCTATGGGGCCGGCCATATCGCGCCAGGTATGACGGCGAGGCGCACAGGTACATGCGCCGGGGCGCCAGTCGGCTGGCGACCATGCGCGAATCCTGTAGGCGTCCAAGGCGAATGGCCAGGTCGAGACCTTCGTGCACCAGGTCCAGTTGGCGGTTGCTCAGTTCGATATCCACCCGCAGCTGCGGGTACAGCCCCATGAAGCGTGTCACCAAGGGCACGATAAACCGCTCGCCGTAGGCCACGGCGCAGGTCATGCGCAACATGCCCTTGGGCTCGCTGGTGAGATCACCGACTGCGCGCAACGCTTCTTCGCGACCGTCCTGCAAACGCTGGCAGTGTTGCAAAAGGTTTGCCCGGCCTCGGTCAGCGTGACTTTGCGCGTGCTGCGGTACAGCAACCGCGTCTGCAGGCGCTCTTCCAGGCGCGCTACTTGCCGGCTGATATGGGATGACGACACGCCCAGGCGCTCCGCCGCCGCCGTGAATTGGCTGCATTCGGCAACCGCGACGAACTCGTCGATGCCTTCCCAGCGGTTTTCCAGCATGGCGATTATCCCTGTACAGCAATAAAGTTTTGCTTTCGTCTGAATTATTAATCAACGAGCCGTGATTTACACTCACCTCCTCAGTTTTTAACCCCTTGGAGAAACCCGGATGATCAAGTCCCGCGCCGCCGTAGCCTTCGAAGCCAAAAAGCCCCTCGAAATCGTTGAGTGGATGTCGCCATGCCCAAAGCTGGCGAAGTGCTGTTGCGCGTGGTCGCATCCGGCGTGTGCCATACCGACGCCTACACGCTGTCGGGCGCCGATCCGGAAGGTATCTTCCCGTCGATCCTTGGCCATGAAGGCGGTGCGGTGGTTGAGGCCATCGGCGAGGGCGTGACATCGGTAGCTGTTGGCGACCACGTGATCCCGCTGTACACCCCGGAATGTGGCAAGTGCAAATTCTGCCTGTCGGGCAAGACCAACCTGTGCCAGGCCATTCGTTCCACCCAGGGCAAAGGCCTGATGCCGGATGGCACCACGCGTTTTTCCTACAAAGGCCAGCCGATTTTCCACTACATGGGCACCTCGACCTTCTCCGAGTACACCGTGCTGCCGGAAATTTCCGTGGCCAAGATTCCCAAAGAAGCGCCGCTGGAAAAGGTCTGCCTGTTGGGCTGTGGCGTCACCACTGGTATCGGTGCGGTAATCAACACCGCCAAGGTCAAGCCAGGTGACACCGTGGCCATCTTCGGCCTGGGCGGTATCGGCCTGTCGGCGGTGATTGGCGCGGTCAAGGCCAAGGCGGGTCGCATCATCGCCATCGACATCAACCCGGCCAAGTTCGAAATCGCCAAGCAACTGGGCGCGACCGACTGCATCAACCCGAAAGACTACGACCGCCCAATTCAAGATGTGATTGTCGATTTGACTGACGGCGGCGTGGACTTTTCCTTCGAATGCATCGGCAACGTACAACTGATGCGTGCTGCCCTTGAGTGCTGCCACAAAGGTTGGGGCGAGTCGGTGATTATCGGCGTGGCTGGCGCTGGCCAGGAAATTTCCACACGCCCATTCCAGTTGGTGACCGGTCGCGTCTGGCGCGGTTCGGCCTTCGGTGGCGTGCGCGGTCGCAGCGAATTGCCAAGCTACGTGGAAATGGCCCAGACCGGCGAAATCCCGCTGGACACCTTCATCACCCATACCATGGGCCTGGAAGACATCAACAAAGCGTTTGACCTGATGCATGAAGGCAAGAGCATTCGTACCGTCATCCACTTCTGAGGTCGGCCATGAGTCTGGAAAACCTGTCGTGCCAGAAGAGCTTCGGCGGCTGGCATAAACGCTACAAGCATCATTCCGATGTGCTCGGTTGCGACATGACCTTCGCCGTCTATCTGCCGCCGCAAGCGGAGCAGGGCGGCAAGTTGCCGGTGTTGTACTGGCTGTCCGGACTGACGTGCACCGACGAAAACTTCATGCAAAGGCCGGTGCCCAGCGCATGGCCGCCGAACTGGGGCTGATTATCGTCGCGCCGGACACCAGTCCACGCGGCCCCGGTGTGCCGGGCGACCCGGACAACGCTTGGGATTTTGGCCTGGGCGCGGGCTTTTACCTCAATGCCACCCAGGAACCCTGGGCCAAGCATTATCGGATGCATGACTACGTGGTGCAGGAATTGCCGGCGTTGGTTGAAGCGCATTTCCCGGCTTCGGACAAGCGCGGCATCAGTGGTCATTCCATGGGCGGCCATGGCGCATTGGTGTGTGCCTTGCGCAACCCTGGGCGCTATCTGTCGGTGTCGGCGTTTTCGCCGATCAACAACCCCATGGATTGCCCATGGGGCCAGAAAGCCTTCTCCCGTTACCTGGGGGAAGAGCGCTCCAAATGGCGCGAATGGGACGCCTGCGTGCTGATCAGCGAGGCCTCGGAAAAGCTGCCATTGCTGGTAGACCAGGGCGATCGCGATGATTTCCTTGCCGTGCAACTCAAGCCTGAGGCCTTGCAACAAGCTGCGAAGGCGGCCGGTCATCCGTTGAACTGCGCCTGCAACCCGGTTATGACCACAGCTACTTCTTCATCGCCAGCTTCATCGAAGACCATTTGCGTCATCACGGGCGTGCTTTGCTCGGTTAATGTGAGGCAAAAGTAGGTAGAATCACGCCCTGAATTAAATCGGGGCGTTTTTTTATGCGTATTGGCCATGGCTACGATGTGCACCGTTTCGCTGAAGGCGATTTCATCACCTTGGGCGGCGTGCGTATTGCGCACCACCATGGGTTGCTGGCTCATTCCGACGGCGACGTTGTGTTGCATGCCTTGAGCGATGCCTTGCTCGGCGCGGCGGCGTTGGGTGATATCGGCAAGCACTTTCCAGACACCGATCCGACCTTCAAGGGGGCGGACAGCCGTGTATTGCTGCGCCATGTGGTCGGCTTGATCCATGCCAAGGGCTGGAAGGTCGGCAACGTTGATAACACCATCGTGGCCCAGGCGCCGAAAATGGCACCCCACATCGAATCGATGCGCGCGCTGATTGCCGCGGATCTGCAGATTGAATTGGATCAAGTGAACGTGAAAGCCACCACCACCGAAAAGCTCGGGTTTACCGGTCGTGAAGAGGGCATCGCGGTGCACTCCGTTGCGTTGTTGCTGCGCGCATGAATGACCTGCAATTGCTGGGCCCTCGGGCCTACGGCGAGGCCTTGGGCAGCGCGGTACTGAAAGCCACGGCTGAAGATTTCCAGGTCGATGAAGTGCTCGATATCCCGCTGACAGGCGAGGGTGAACACCTGTGGTTGTGGGTGGAGAAACGTGGCCTGAACACCGAGGAAGCCGCACGGCGTATCGCCAAGGCCGCTGGTGTGCCGTTGCGTACCGTCAGCTATGCGGGGCTCAAGGATCGCCAGGCGCTGACCCGCCAATGGTTCAGCGTGCAACTGCCAGGCAAGGCTGACCCGGACATGAGCGCGGCCGAAAACGACACGCTCAAGATCCTCAAGACTGCCCGTCACAAGCGCAAACTGCAGCGCGGTGCGCATTCGGCCAACGGTTTCACCTTGCGCCTGACTCAGTTCACCGGTGATACCGCCGCCATCGACGCGCGGTTGCAATTGATTGCACAACACGGCATTCCCAATTACTTCGGTGCCCAGCGGTTTGGTCACAACGGTGGCAATGTCGTTGATGCCCGTGAGTGGGCTGCGCGCAAGGCCTTGCCGGAGCAGCGCAATGTGCGTTCGCGGCTGCTGTCCACCGCGCGCAGCTTCCTCTTTAACAAGGTGCTGGCGGCGCGCGTTGCCGATGGTTCCTGGCAGCGCGCCCAGGTCGGCGACCTGCTGGCGTTTACCGACAGTCGCAGTTTTTTTCCGGCGGGGGAGGCTGAGTGCAGCGACCCGCGCCTTGCGATCCTGGACCTGCATCCGACCGGGCCACAGTGGGGCGAGGGTGACTCGCCGGCCACAGGTGCAACCCATGAGTTGGAACAAGCGGTTGCTGCCGGTGAAGCCGACCTGCGCGATTGGCTGGTGAATGCCGGTATGAGCCAGGAACGTCGCATTCTGCGACTGCCCATTGGCGGGTTGACGTGGCATTATCCCGGTCCTGACATTCTGCAATTGGAATTCGTCCTGCCGGCCGGATGCTTCGCCACTGTCTTGGTGCGCGAGCTTGTTGATCTGGTGCCGGTGGGGCAGACGGACAGCCCATGCGTATTCTGATATCAAACGATGACGGTGCCACCGCACCCGGTCTTGCCGCGCTCTATGCCGCGCTGCAGGATTACGCCGAGTGCGTGGTGGTTGCCCCCGACCAGGACAAAAGCGGCGCCAGCAGTTCGCTGACGCTCGACCGTCCCCTGCACCCGCAGGTTCTGGCCAATGGCTTTATCAGCGTGAACGGTACCCCCACCGACTGCGTGCACCTGGCAATCAACAGTTTGTTGGATCAGGAGCCGGACTTGGTAGTCTCGGGCATCAACCTGGGTGCAAACCTTGGGGATGATGTGCTGTATTCCGGCACCGTCGCGGCGGCTCTCGAAGGGCGCTTCCTCGGGCGTACTTCGTTCGCCTTTTCGTTGGCTTCGCGCCAATTGGACAACCTGCCCACTGCCGCCTACTTCGCGCGCAATCTGGTGGAGGCCCATGGCTCCCTGGACCTGCCGCCGCGCACGGTACTCAACGTCAATATTCCCAACCTGCCTCTCGACCATATTCGCGGTATCCAACTGACCCGCTTGGGCCATCGTGCTCGTGCTGCGGCTCCGTTGAAGGTGGTCGACCCGCGTGGCAAGGAAGGCTATTGGATCGCCGCAGCGGGCGATGCCGAAGACGGCGGCCCAGGCACGGACTTTCATGCGGTGATGCAAGGTTATGTTTCGATTACCCCGCTGCAACTTGATCGCACCTTCAGTGATGCCTTCAGTAGTCTCGATGGCTGGCTGGAGGCTTTGAACTGATGGCTCGTGAACAAGACGACCTGCTGCGCCGGGGTATCGGGATGACCTCCCAGCGCACCCGCGAGCGTCTGATCCAGCGCTTGTACGAAGAGGGGCTGTCCAACGCCCAGGTGCTGGAAGTGATCCGGCGCACCCCTAGGCACCTGTTTGTCGATGAAGCCCTGGCCCACCGTGCGTATGAAGATACGGCGCTGCCCATTGGCCACAACCAGACTATTTCCCAGCCTTACATGGTGGCGCGCATGAGCGAGCTGCTGTTGGCGGCGGGCCCGTTGGACAAGGTGCTGGAGATCGGCACGGGCTCTGGCTACCAGACAGCGGTGTTGTCGCAACTGGTGGAGCGGGTGTTCTCGGTGGAGCGCATCAAGGTTCTGCAGGACCGAGCCAAGGAGCGCCTGGCGGAGTTGAACCTGCGCAATGTGGTGTTCCGTTGGGGCGATGGCTGGGAGGGTTGGCCGGCGCTGGCACCTTATAACGGCATCATCGTTACCGCAGTGGCCACCGATGTACCGCAAGCGTTGCTCGATCAACTGGCGCCTGGCGGGCGGTTGGTCATCCCGGTGGGCTCCGGCGAAGTGCAACAATTGATGCTCATTATTCGTGAGGACGAAGGTTTTTCACGGCATGTACTCGGCGCGGTGCGCTTCGTACCGTTGCTCAATGGCCCGCTGGCCTGATCATTTGTTCGTCGGCAGTGAATTCTGTTGGCGGGGATGTGTCTTACAGCGGGGTTTATAGAGTCAACATGATGAGTGCGCTGGTTTAAGCACGATGAATTTTTCGTTTCAGTCGTGTGCCGGTAAAACTCCAATGCCCAGTTATACTTGCGTCATATTTCAAGCCTGATACAGGCATTCATGTTCAGCCACCACAAAGGGAGCGGCGGGTGAGTCTCACAGGTCTTGCGCAGCGTATGAGTAAAACAAGCTTTCAGCGACTGGTGCTTGGCCTTGTCTTGAGTTCCCTGTTGGCCGCGTGCTCCAGCACGTCAAGCAATGGCGCACGGGTGGTTGATCGCAATAATGCCGTGCCGCAAAAGCCGACAGTGACCACTGGGCAATATGTGGTACGCAAGGGCGATACGATGTTCTCGATCGCCTTCCGTTATGGTTGGGATTACAAGGCGCTTGCAGCCCGTAACAATATTCCTGTGCCATACACGATACATCCGGGTCAGACGATTCGCTTTGACGGCCGCACCGGTTCAACGCCTACCACGGTGGTGACAAACACCGCTTCTTCACCGTCGTCTTCGAGCAAAACGACCATCATCACAAGGCCAGCAGGCACTGCCTCGCCAACGATTGCGAGCAAGCCCGCGCCGGCCCCTATGCCCTGCAGGGCCTGCTCCGACGGGCTGGGGATGGCCTTCGAACGGCGTACTGATTGGAAAATTCTCTTCAAACGGTAGTTTGAATAAAGGCATTGATATCGCCGGAGATTTGGGACAGCCTGTTTTAGCTGCGTCTGATGGGACCGTGGTGTACGCCGGGAGTGGTTTACGGGGCTACGGCGAGCTGGTCATCATCAAACACAGCGATACCTACGTCAGTGCTTACGGCCACAACCGTAGGCTGTTGGTTCGGGAGGGGCAGCAGGTCAAAGTCGGACAGACAATTGCCGAAATGGGGTCAACTGGTACAGACCGGGTGAAACTGCACTTTGAGATTCGCCGTCAAGGGAGGCCTGTAGATCCGCTGCAATTCCTACCCCGTCGTTGATATGTTGCCAGCCTGTTCCCTCACGTAGAAGGAACAGGCTCAAGCGTTGCCAAGGATAAAGGCGTCGCTAGAGCTTGAGGTCGAACTCACCAAAGGACTATAACAATGGCTCTCAGTAAAGAAGCGCCGGAGTTTGACATCGACGATGAGGTTCTCCTTATGGAGACCGGCATTGCTACGGAATCGATGTCGAATGAGGGACCTGCTGTACCTTCAGTTCGCACCAAGTCCAAGAACTCCACCGCGTTAAAGCAACACAAGTACATTGACTACACACGGGCGCTCGACGCGACCCAGCTGTACCCTCAATGAAATCGGCTTTTCCCCTCTGCTTACTCCCCGAAGAAGAAGTCCATTTTGCGCGTTTGTCGCAGAAGGGCGATCCGGCTGGGCGCAAGCGCATGATTGAAAGCAACCTGCGCCTGGTGGTGAAAATCGCCCGACGCTACGTCAATCGTGGGCTGTCGCTGCTGGACCTGATCGAGGAGGGCAACCTGGGCTTGATCCGGGCGGTGGAGAAGTTCGACCCTGAGCGGGGCTTCCGCTTTTCAACCTATGCCACCTGGTGGATTCGCCAGACCATCGAACGGGCGATCATGAATCAGACCCGTACGATTCGTTTGCCGATCCATGTGGTCAAGGAGCTCAACGTCTACCTGCGGGCGGCGCGTGAGCTTACTCAAAAACTCGATCATGAACCTTCGCCCGAAGAAATCGCCAACCTGCTGGAAAAGCCGGTAGGGGAGGTCAAGCGCATGCTTGGCCTGAACGAGCGGGTGTCTTCGGTCGATGTCTCGCTGGGTCCGGATTCGGATAAAACCCTGTTGGACACCCTGACGGATGATCGCCCTACAGATCCCTGTGAGCTGTTGCAGGACGATGATCTTTCCCAAAGCATTGACCAGTGGCTGTCTGAGCTCACGGACAAGCAGCGCGAGGTGGTGATTCGCCGCTTCGGCCTGCGTGGCCACGAGAGTAGCACCCTGGAGGACGTAGGCCTGGAGATCGGCCTGACCCGTGAGCGGGTGCGGCAGATCCAGGTAGAAGG
This sequence comes from Pseudomonas poae, assembly GCA_004000515.1. GTDB lineage: Bacteria > Pseudomonadota > Gammaproteobacteria > Pseudomonadales > Pseudomonadaceae > Aquipseudomonas > Aquipseudomonas cremoris. Next base: position 7,187,923 of record CP034537.1, on the reverse strand, counting down.
GCTCAAGCGCCTGCGTGAGATCCTGGAGAAGAATGGCTTGTCGAGTGAGTCGTTGTTTCAATAACGATTTGCTGTGAAGAAAGTGTGGGAGCTGGGCTTGTGGGAGCTGGCTTGCTTGCGATAGCATCACCTCGGTGTAACTGATACACCGAGGCGTTAGCATCGCAGGCAAGCCAGCTCCCACATAAAGCTTTGCTCCCACATTTTTGTGCCTGCTGCCAAATTCCAGGCATAAAAAACCCCGCTTTTAAGGGCGGGGTCTTTTCGACTAAGTCAGTACAAGTTAGATAACTTGAACTTCTTCAGCTTGCATGCCTTTCTGACCGCGGGTAGCGATGAAAGAAACCTGTTGGCCTTCTTTCAGGCTTTTGAAGCCGTCGGATTGGATAGCTTTGAAGTGAACGAACAGGTCGTCACCGGATTGTGGAGTGATGAAGCCGAAGCCTTTTTCATCGTTGAACCACTTAACGGTACCAGTTTGGCGATTAGACATGGTGTATCTCCTTGGACAAAGTTAACTGCGACTCAGGAAAAGCCCTGGCCGAGACTGAGTGCAAAGAGCAGGAAAAATTCTTGGAGATGGTTGGATCGAAATTCAACATATCGTGTAGAGATTCTCAGTGACACAAGCAGCACAGTGGCGCCACCTTAACCCTTTTTCCGGAACGTGCCAATGGTATTTCCGAAGGTTTCTCCATTTTCGTGACTGGCGGTGGTATTTACAGTCACCAGGCGTGGCAATACGGACGCCGGCCCCGCTGGCTGCGGCTTAAGCAGCAGCACCTGCTGCCGAGACATTCATCAACAAAAGTCCCGTGGCCTTTGAACCCCAGCGCCGGCCCCGGTAAGATGCCCCACAGAATTTTTTCACCTCGCTATTCAGGACACCCGCCATGAGCATCAAATCGGATAAGTGGATTCGCCGCATGGCGCAAGAGCACGGCATGATCGAACCGTTCGTCGAGCGGCAGATCCGTGGCCAGGGCGATGCCCCGGTGATTTCTTATGGTGTTTCTAGCTACGGTTACGACGTGCGCTGCGCCGATGAATTCAAGGTGTTCACCAACATCAACTCGGCGATCGTCGACCCAAAGAATTTCGACGAAAAGAGCTTCGTCGACGTCAAGAGCGACGTCTGCATCATTCCTCCCAACTCGTTCGCCTTGGCACGCACCGTGGAGTTCTTTCGTATTCCCCGTGACGTGCTGACCATCTGCCTGGGTAAAAGCACCTACGCGCGCTGCGGCATCATCGTCAACGTGACGCCGCTGGAACCGGAGTGGGAAGGCCACGTGACCCTGGAATTCTCCAACACCACCACCTTGCCGGCGAAGATCTACGCCAACGAAGGCGTGGCGCAGATGCTGTTCCTGCAGTCCGACGAAGCCTGTGAAGTGTCGTACAAAGACCGTGCAGGCAAGTATCAGGGCCAGCGCGGCGTCACTCTCCCACGCGCTTGATCGAAAGGTCTTACACGTAAAGGGAATTTGTCTGCGGGAAGTGACTCTATTGGGTGTACTGCCTCGGCGCGTGCAAAACGCGCCGAGCCACGCTTGAGGAGTACTTCATGAAGATCAACCCGCGAATCAGCGCCGAACTTGCCCGGCTTGAACCCAACCAGATTGGCGTTCTGGCCTGGTCCCTGATGGCCGATCCCGCTTACGCGGGCGGCATTCCCGGCCAGCCCGAGCCGGATTACCCCCAGCCTACCGAACCCGGTGAGCCGACGTTGCCGGACGAGCCACCTCCCGCACCTGTCGCCTGATCCTTAGCCCACTGGCCAGACTTCATGATCGCCAATCACAAAGATTCGGCGGTCATTGTCCTGTTGCACCGCATATCCACCTGTAAACGCGCCAAATGCAGGCAGCAGGCTGAGTCGCGTGCCGATCTGGAAACACGGCAGGCGCAAGCTCTGGCGGCCCTTGCCGCGCAAGCGATACACCGGATGCACATGCCCTGCCAGCACATGGTGGCTGGGATGAGCCGCTGGTTCGTGCTGCAGGGCAAAGGGGCCCATCAACAGCGGCTCTGCAACCACCTCAATCTTCAGGTCCAGCGGTGGGTCGCCTGCGCGTTTATCGTGATTGCCGCGAATCAGGGTCAGGCGTAGCCTCGCGTGACGCTCGCGCCAGGCCCGCAAGGCGCTTAAGGTGCCGCTGGCGTGAGAGCCGGGGCCGTGCAGGAAATCCCCGAGAAATATCACGTGCTCGCATGCATGCGCCGACAACAGCCGGTCCAGGCGCTCAAGGTTGGCAGTGGTGGTCCCCTGCGGCACCGGTTGCCCCAGGCTGCGATAAGCCGAGGCCTTGCCAAAATGCGCATCGGCAATCAGCAGGCAGTGGCGTGCGGGCCAGTACACCGCCTTATCCGCCAGCAACCACAGTTCTTCACCCTCAAGCAGCAGTGAGCAATGCATCAGCGCTTCCCGTTATCCGCGACTTTTTCCAGGTCCTTGACCATCCGCGCAATGCGCTCCGAGAGTTTTTCCGAACTCATGCTTTCGCGCATACGCTCCACCAGCAGTGGGAAGGCCAGGGGGGTAGGCCGTTCGATCAGGTGCAGGTCCAGCGTCAGTGCCGACAGATGGCGCAATGTCTCTTCCAACCGGCGAATATCCAACTCATCTCGCAGGACTTCTTCCCCTGCCTGGGTGAGCAAGAGGTTCTGCGGGTCATATTGTTTGAACACCTCGAAGAACAAGCCGCTGGATGCCTGCACCTGCCGAGTGCTCTTTGGCGCCCCTGGGTAGCCGGCAAACACAAGCCCGGCAATGCGTGCGATCTCGCGAAAACGACGCAGCGCCAGTTCCCCGGCATTCAAGCTGGCCGCAACGTCATGCAGTAAATGTTCAGGGCTGAGCAGCGCATCGTCCAGCAGCGCAGGCCAATCCAACTCGGTGGCGCTCAACAACTCCAGACCGTAATCGTTGACCGCAATCGAAAAGGTCACGGCGTGCTGCTGACTGACCCGCCATGCCAGCAGGCTAGCCAGCCCTGCGCACCTGGCGCCCGGCGAATGGGTAGAGGAACAGGTGCCAGCCCTCTCGGGACTTCAACGCTTCTGCCAGCAAGTGCGACCTTGTCGGCAAGCCGGACCAGCGCAACTGAGTCTGCAATAGCGGTTGCACCGCCCGCATCTCCGGGCCGTCAAAGTGCCCGTGCGCCGCCGCATCAAAGCGCTCGACGACCGCCTGCGCCAATTCATTGGAAAGCGGCATGCGCCCGCCATTCCAGCGCGGTACGGCGGCTTTTTTAGCGGTGCTGCGGCGTACGTAGGCGGTCATGTTTTCCACGCGCACCAACTCCAGCAAGCGTCCGGCAAACAGAAAACCGTCACCCGGCTTGAGCCGCGCGATAAACCCTTCCTCGACACTGCCCAGGTTCTTGCCGCCGCCGCCCTTGCTCCAGAATTTCAGTTGAATACTCGCATCACTGACGATGGTGCCCACGCTCATCCGATGGCGACGCGCCAACCGCGCATCGGGCACGCGCCAGATGCCGTGTTCGTCTGGCTCTACGCGCCGGTAATCGGGGTAAGCGGTCAGGGACAAACCGCCATGGCGCACAAACCCCAGGGCCCAGGCCCACTCTTCATCTGTCAGGTCGTGGTACGCCCAGGCCTCGCGTACTTCCGCCAGCAGCGCATCCGGTGTAAACCCGCCGCCCAGCGCCATGCTCACCAGATGCTGTACGAGAACGTCCAGCGGCTTGTGAGGCGATTCCCGCGCTTCGATGCGCCGCTGGGCGATCGCATCCTGCGCCGCCGCAGCTTCCACCAACTCCAGGCTATGGGTCGGCACCAGCGTCACCCGCGATGGTCGCCCAGGCGCATGCCCCGAGCGCCCGGCACGTTGCATCAGGCGCGCCACGCCTTTGGCCGAACCGATCTGCAGTACACGCTCCACCGGCAAAAAATCCACCCCCAGGTCCAGGCTCGATGTACACACCACGGCCTTGAGTTGACCGTCTTTCAAGGCCCGCTCCACCCAGTCACGGGTTTCCCGCGACAGCGATCCATGGTGCAGGGCAATCACGCCGGCCCAATCGGGACGCGCGTCGAGCAGCGCTTGATACCAGATTTCCGACTGTGCCCGCGTATTGGTGAACACCAGGCAACTGCTGCTGGCGTCCACCTCGGCCACCACTTGCGGCAGCATCTTCAAGCCGATATGCCCGGCCCAGGGAAAACGCTCGGCAACCGGTGGCAGCAAGGTGTCGACCCGCAGTTCCTTGGCGGTTTGCCCCTGTACATTGATCCCGTCACCGTGTGGGACCAAGACGTCCAAGGCGTGGGATTGATTGCCCAGTGTCGCTGAAATGCCCCACACCATCAGTTCCGGATGCCAGCGCCGCAGCCGTGCCAATGCCAGTTGCAACTGCACGCCACGTTTGTTGCCGATCAGCTCGTGCCATTCATCCACCACCACCATGCGCAGGTGCGCCAGGCTCGCTTCGCTGTCGGCGCGGGCGAGCATCAGCGTCAGGCTTTCCGGGTGGTCACCAGTGCCGTGGGCTGGCGGCGGGTCTGGCGCGCACGCTCGCTGCTGCTGGTATCGCCGGTGCGCAGGCCGATGCTCCAGGGAATCTGCAAGGCCGCAAGCGGCGCTTCCAGAGCGCGCGCGGTGTCGGCGGCGAGGGCGCGCATGGGCGTAATCCACAGCACGGTCAGCGGTTCGGCAGGCGGTTTGCGTTTACCGAGAGCGGGCGCGCGGGTAAGGGCGAAACGATTGAGGGCGGCAAACCACAGGGCGTAGGTTTTACCGGCACCGGTGCTCGCATGCAGTAACCCCGACTGGCCCTCTTTACGGCGGCCCAGATGGCTTTTTTGAAAGGCGAACGGCTTCCAGCCTTTAGCGGCAAACCAGGGTTTGGCGAAATCGATGGGTTTTGCCACGCGGCTGACACTCTGGAAGGCTTAATCCACAGACCTTCCAGAGTGGGCAAAGGTTTACTTCAAATTGCCACTCAGGAACTGCTGCAGGCGCTCACTCTTGGGGTTGCCCAGCACCTCCTCCGGCGCACCTTGCTCTTCCACCAGCCCCTGGTGCAGGAACAGCACCTGGCTCGACACTTTGCGTGCAAAGCTCATCTCGTGAGTCACCATGATCATGGTGCGGCCTTCCTCGGCCAGGCCCTGAATCACCTTGAGTACTTCGCCCACCAGCTCCGGGTCGAGGGCCGAGGTGGGTTCGTCGAACAGCATCACCTCCGGCTCCATCGCCAATGCGCGGGCGATGGCCACCCGTTGCTGCTGCCCGCCGGAGAGAAACGCCGGGTATTGGTCGGCCACGCGCGCAGGTAGACCCACTTTGTCCAGGTAGCGACGGGCACGGTCTTCGGCGTCTTTCTTGCTGCAGCCCAGCACCCGGCGCGGCGCCATGGTGATGTTCTCCAGCACACTCATGTGGCTCCACAGGTTGAAGTGCTGGAACACCATCGCCAGCCGCGTGCGCAGGCGTTGCAGCTCGGCATCATCGGCCACGCGCATGCCGTGGCGGTCGCTGACCATGCGGATCGGCTGACCATCCAGGGTCATGGCGCCGTCGTTGGGGGTTTCCAGGAAGTTGATGCAACGCAAAACGTGCTTTTGCCCGAGCCGCTGGCGCCGATCAGGCTGATCACATCACCGGTCTTGGCCTTGAGCGAGACGCCTTTGAGCACCTCATTGTCGCCATAGCTTTTATGCAGGCCTTCAACGGTCAATTTGTACATGGGGCGTGCATCCTCAAGGCGAAAGTAGATAGCCGCTGCGGTAGGCCTCGGTGCCTGCGACATGGGCGATGACCATCCCGGCAGTGGCCATGCGGCGTAGCGAACGGGCGTAAAGCAGGCCGGCCTTCTGGCAGTGCACAGGCGTTACGCGGTCGGAAATGGGGTCGATGATTTCGGCGATCAGTTGCCCGGCCTCCAGGTATTCCCCGGGCAAGGCGCTGAACACCAGCAGGCCGCCCACCGGTGTGGCAACCGGTTCAACCCCTGCCAGCGGTGTGGCCGGGTAGGGCAGCTCGGGCAGTGGCGCGGCGTCGCCGGCTATGGCGCCGAAGTGAATCAGGTAGTCGATGATCGCCTGGCAATCGAGGGCGGCTAGGCCGTGGTTGACGTCGCCTTGACCGCGCAACTCGACGGTCACCGAAAAGCTGCCCATGGGAATCGGGAAGCGCTCGCCGAAGCGTTGCTGCAATTGCCACCACACCAAGGTGAAACATTCATCGAAGGATTGCCCGCCGGAATCGGTCGCGAGCAAGTTCGCCTCCGAGCCGATATAGCGCGCCAGCGGTTCCACCTGTGGCCAGGCCTCGGGCGTGGTGTACAGGTGTGCCACGGCTTCGAAGTCGCAATGCAGGTCCAGCACCATGTCCGCATCGCAAGCCAGGCGTTGCAGCACCAGGCGTTGGGATTGCAATTGGGTGCTGGCGGTTTGTTCGGCCAGGGCGGCGGAGAGTGCGTCGCGGATCAGATCGACGTTATGCAGGGGATCGTCGCCGAGCAAGCGCTCGACCTGATCCCCCACCGCTTCACTGAGGTCGACAAACAGGCGATTGAAGTTCTGCCCGCTCTCCAACTCATAGCGGCCCAGCGGGATGTCCATCAACACCTGCTCCAGGCCCACCGGGTTGGCGATGGGCACCAGTACGATCTCACTGCGCAGGCGTCCGGCCGCGGCCAGCTCCGCCAGACGCACCTTCAAGTGCCACGCCACCAGCATGCCCGGCAGCTCATCGGCATGCAGCGACGACTGGATGTAGATCTTGCCTGCGGCCCGCTCCGGGCCGAAGTGGAAACTGTGGATCTGCCGCGCCGTTCCTGGCACCGGCGCGATCAGTTCATGCACCTGATGACGCATACACGCTCCTTAGTGGCTCGGCCCGAGAAAGGCCAGCCAGCGGCGCTCTGCCAGGCGAAACAGGCCGACCAACGCAAAGGTCACGGTCAGATAGATCAGCGCAGCGATGCCGAATGATTGGAAGGTCATATAAGTGGCCGAGTTGGCATCCCGCGCCACTTTGAGAATGTCGGGCACCGTCGCGGTAAAGGCCACGGTGGTCGAGTGCAGCATCAGGATCACTTCGTTGCTGTAGTACGGCAGCGAGCGCCGAAGGGCCGACGGCATGATCACGTAGGCATACAGCTTCCAGCCGCTGAGGCCGTAGGCTTTGCTGCTTCGACTTCGCCGTGGGCCATGCTGCGGATCGCCCCGGCGAAAATCTCCGTGGTGTACGCGCAGGTGTTGAGGGCGAAGGCCAGGATCGTGCAGTTCATCGCATCGCGAAAGAACGCGTCCAGCATCGGCTGCTCGCGCACCGCCGCGATGCTGTAGATCCCGGTGTAGCAGATCAGCAGCTGGATATAGAGCGGCGTCCCCCGAAACAGGTAGGTGTAGAACTGCACCGGCCAGCGCACCGCACGGTTGCGCGACACGCGCGCGATGGACAACGGGATCGATACCAGGAACCCGATGACCAACGAGGCACTGAGCAGCCACATTGTCATGGCCAGCCCGGTGATGTGCTGGCCGTCGCTATAAAGGAAGGGCCGCCAGTATTGCTGAAGAAGTTCGATCATCGTACGGCCTCCCGGCACCCGGCGGAGTAGCGACGTTCAAGCCTGCGCAGGACGAAGTTGGAGGCACTGGTGATCAACAGGTAGATAAACGCAGCCACCACCAGGAAATAGAACAGCTGATACGTGCTCTTGCCCGCATCCTGGGCAGCCTTGACCAAGTCTGCCAGGCCGATGATCGACACCAGCGCCGTGGCCTTGAGCATGACCATCCAGTTATTGCCGATACCCGGCAGGGCAAAGCGCATCATCTGCGGGAACGTCACGTAGCGAAACCGCTGGCCGCGCTTGAGCCCGTAGGCGGTTGCAGCTTCCAGTTGGCCACGTGGCACGGCAAGTATTGCGCCGCGAAACGTCTCGGTGAAATAGGCACCGTAGATAAAGCCGAGGGTGATCACCCCGGCGCTGAATGGGTCGATCTCGATGTAGTCCCATTCCATGAAGTCGGTTAAACCGGTCAGCCAGATTTGCAGGCTGTAAAAAATCAGCAGCATCAGCACCAGGTCGGGCACGCCGCGAATCAAGGTGGTGTAGAGCTGGGCGGGGATGCGCAATACGCGCAGGCTGGACAATTTGGCGCTGGCACCTAGCAGGCCCAGCAGCACGCTGACGGCCAAGGAAGCGACCGACAGCTTGATGGTCATCCACGTACCTTGCAGCAACAGTGGACCGAACCCCTTCAAGCTGAAAGCACCCAGCCCCAGGGTTTGCAAAAGATCTTCAAACATGAATTCAGGACCTGATGGCGAATAAAAAAGCGCCCACTGCAAAAAAAGTGGGCGCCAGGGTGTTATTTACCGCTGTACAGGTTCAAGTCGCCGAAGTGTTTCTTCTGGATGGTGGCGTAGGTGCCATCATCGTGTAACGCTTTGATACCTTTATCGAGCAAGGCCTTGAGGTCTTTGTTACCTTTTTGATACCGACCGCCGTTTTCGAAGGCAGCAGTGGGTCGTCGATGGCTTTGCTGACTTCGTAGTCAGCGCCGGCTGGCGACTTCAAGAAACCTAGTTCGGCTTGCAGCATGTCCTGCACCGAAGCGTCCAGACGGCCCGAAGTCAGGTCAGCGTAAACCTGATCCTGGTTGGCGTAAGCCTTGGTGGTCACACCGGCCTTATCCAGTACCGCCTTGGCGTAGGCTTCCTGGATGGTGCCTTGTTCGTAGCCCACGGACTTGCCCTTGAGGGATTCAGGCGTGGAGTAGTTCGCGCCTTTTTTGAACACCAGGGACGTCGGGCCGGAGAACAGCTCGCTGGAGAAGTCGATGGCCTTTTCACGGGCTTCGGTCACGGTCATCGAGGAAATCACACCGTCGAACTTGTTGGCGTTGAGCCCAGGAATCATGCCGTCGAAGTCGCTTTCGACCCACTTGCACTTGACCTTCAGCTCGGCACAGATGGCATTGCCCAGGTCGATATCGAAGCCCACCAGGCTGCCGTCGGCGGCTTTGGATTCAAACGGTGCGTAGGACGGATCGACACCAAAACGCAGTTCCTTGTATTCCTTGGCCAATGCGGTACCTGCGGCCATGCACAGAGCCAGTGCAGAAAGGGTCAGCAATGCTTTTTTCATTATGTAATCCCTGGAAACCAAGATAAGCGCTTGTGGCGCGTTTAGGACTGTTACTGAACGGTGTCAGACGCAACACAAGTAGCAATTTCTGCACCATAGTTCCGAATGGTCGTTTTAAAAGGTGGGAATAGGGAGGCCTGAGTGTAGGAGGTGCCCGAAAGTGGGCACTAAAAATTCAGTGCACTATTTTGGGTCTGGCGAGGTTCAAAATGTGGGAGCGGGCTTGCTCGCGAATGCGGTGTATCAGTCGCAGATCAGTTAACTGACACACCGCATTCGCGAGCAAGCCCGCTCCCACAGGGGATATGTCAGGTCAGGAGGTCCTGCAGCGTGGCGAGACTGTCCGCTTCCTCCACCGCTTTATCTTGCCGCCACCGCAACATCCGTGGAAACCGCACCGCAATCCCACTCTTATGCCGCTTGGACAGGGCAATCCCTTCGAACCCCAGTTCAAACACCATGCTGGGCGTCACGCTGCTGACCGGGCCGAATTTCTCCACCGTGGTCTTGCGCACAATGGCGTCGACCTTGCGCATTTCTTCGTCGGTGAGCCCGGAATACGCCTTGGCAAACGGCACCAACGTTCGCTCGCTGCCGGGCGGTCCGTCCCACACGGCGAAGGTGTAGTCGCTGTAGAGGCTGGCGCGCCGACCATGCCCGCGTTGGGCGTAGATCAACACGGCGTCGACGCTGAACGGGTCGACCTTCCACTTCCACCACAGGCCCATGTCCTTGGTCCGGCCCACGCCATACAGGCCTTGGCGATTCTTGAGCATCATGCCTTCCACGCCGAGGCTGCGGGACGCCTCACGCTGTTCGGCCAGGTCTTGCCAGATGGCGCCCGTCAACAATGGTGAGGCGCGCAGCACAGGCTGATTGCATTGAGTTATTACCTGCTCAAGTTGGGCGCGGCGTTCGGCCTGGGTGTGGTTGCGCCAATCATCGCCCTGATGTTCCAGCAGGTCGTAGGCCAGGACCGCCACGGGTGCGTCCTCGAGGACTTTTTACTCAACGTCTTGCGACCGATGCGCTGTTGCAGCAAGGCGAAGGGTTGCACTGCGTCTTTCCACACCACGATTTCACCGTCGATCACCGTGCCATCCGGCAGGCCGCTCACCAGGCCGTGGAGTTCTGGGAATCGCTCGGTGACCAGTTCTTCGCCGCGTGACCACACCCACAGACGACCCTCGCGCTTGACCAATTGCGCGCGGATGCCGTCCCACTTCCACTCCACTTGCCAGTCAGCGGGGGAACCGAGCAGGGTGTCGAATTGCTCCAGTGGTTGTGCCAGTCCGTGGGCAAGAAAAAAACGGATAAGGCTGACCGCCGCGTTGCGCGTGTTCGTCGGACGATTCGGCAGCGATCAGCTTGAGGTACCCCTCAGCCGTAGGGCGATTGGACAAATCGGTGTAGCCCACCAGCCGTTGTGCCACGCGCTTGCTGTCCAGATCGGCAAGCGCGGCGAGGGCACGGGTGACGAGCAATTTGGACACGCCGACGCGAAAGCTACCGGTGATCAACTTGATGCACACCATCAGGCTTGGTTGATCCAGTTGCGCCCATAACGCGGGCAGGCGTTCAGCCAACTCCAGGGGCGGCAGGCCACGCAGCGGCAGCAGTTTTTCTTCCAGCCACACCGCGAGGCCATCCTGGGAGGTGTAGGGATAGTCCGGTAGCAGCAGCGAAATGGTCTCGGCCAGGTCGCCCACCGATTGATAGCTTTCTTCAAACAACCACGGCTCGATTGCGGCCGCTTCGGTGGCCATATCCCGCAGCAGCCGGCTCGGCACCAGTTGCCGAGGCCGACCACCGGAGAAAGTACACCGCCCACGCGGCATCTTCCGGCGGGGCTTGGCGAAAGTAGGCCTGCAAGGCCGCGAGCTTGGCGTTGCTGGAGGTGGTGGCGTCGAGGTTGGCGTACAGCTCGGCGAACGCTTTCATACGCTGGCCTCTTCTTCGTCATCGCCGTATTCGGTAGAAAAGCCTTGGGCATCCAGGCCTTTTTCCCGCAGGTGGCGCACCAGTACGCCGACAGAACCGTGGGTCACCATCACCCGTTCGGCACCGGTTTGTTCGATGGCCCACAACAGCCCAGGCCAGTCGGCGTGGTCTGACAGTACAAAGCCCCGGTCAACGCCGCGCCGCCGGCGCGTGCCGCGCAGGCGCATCCAGCCGCTGGCAAAGGCATCGCTGTAGTCGCCGAAACGCTTGATCCAACTGCTGCCGCCGGCGGAGGGCGGGGCGATGATCAGGGCCTGGCGCAGTAGCGGGTCGGTCTTCTGGAAGTCCCCGGCGTAGAGGGTTTCCGGGATGTAGATACCGGCTTCGCGGTAGACGCGGTTCAACGGCTCTACCGCGCCGTGGCTGAGGATCGGGCCGATGCTGGCGTCGATGCCATGCAGGATCCGTTGAGCCTTACCAAAGGAATAACAGAACAACACGCTGGCCTTGCCGGCGGCGATATTGGCCTGCCACCAATCGTTGATTCCGGCAAAGACCTGCGCCTGGGGCTGCCAACGGTAGATTGGCAGGCCGAACGTCGACTCGGTGATAAAGGTGTGGCAACGCACCGGCTCAAAGGGTGCACAAGTGCCATCGGGCTCCACCTTGTAGTCGCCGGATGCAACCCAGACTTCGCCCTGATATTCCAGGCGCACCTGGGCCGAACCGAGCACATGCCCGGCGGGATGGAAACTCAGGGTGACGCCGTGATGGTCCAGCCGTTCGCCGTAGGCCAGGGTTTGCAGGTTGATGTCCTGGCCCAGGCGTGAGCGCAGGATGCCTTCGCCGGGGGCGGCGGCCAGGTAGTGCTGGTTGCCGGTACGGGCGTGGTCGCCGTGGGCATGGGTGATGACTGCCCGCTCCACTGGACGCCAGGGGTCGATATAGAAGTCGCCGGCGGCGCAGTAGAGGCCTTCGGGGCGGGCAATGACAAGGTCCATGGGCGGTGCCGGGGGCGATGGGCTTATCAGGTAGGAGGAGAGGGTGGGGAGAAGTTCTATTGGATTACGCACGATCAAATGTGGGAGCTGGCTTGCCTGCGATGGCGATCTGTCAGTTGATGCACCGTTGACTGATAGACCGCCATCGCAGGCAAAGCCAGCTCCCACATTTAGATCGGGTTATTTACCGGGAGTCAGGGTGAGCCTGGTCTTCCCGTACACCTTCTCAAAGTTCTGCGGCTGCATCGGGAAGCTCAGGTATTGCGCCTTGAGCGACGGGTCGATGCCATTGGCATAGTTCGGGCTGGCCGGGTTGCCGGACTGGCCGATACCGCCTGGCCCATCATCGGTTCCAGTTGGCCAAAATCGACAATCATGCGCAACGCCGGTACTTGGCTCGTGTTGAAATCCTGGCCCCAGCTATACGGCGCCGGGTTCAAGGTGTTGTGGTCGCCACCACTGGCCAACGGGCCGCGAATCACTTGGCCGTTGATGTTTTTCCAGGTGGTGCTGTGCAACTTGCCCCACTGCCAGGCCTTGCGATCGGCGCCCAGTTGGCTGTCGCCAGCGGTGATTGCTGCCGCCAGGGTGCGGGCGAGGATCGCCGGTTTGTCTTCTTTCTGCGGGGTGCGTGTGTCGTCCCAGAACGGGCTGTCTTCGCGGCCCAGCAGGTGGTCGGCGGTGGCCGAGTAGGACAGGCTGGCAGTGCTGACAAACGCCTTCCAGCTGGCGCTGTTTTCCGGGCCGAGCTTGTCGAGGAAGATCTGCTTGGCGCTTTCCTGCAGGAACAGTTCGTAGAGTGCGGCGTCGGCGGACGTCGACACCAGGCGACCGTCGAAGGCCATCAGGCGGCTCAGTGCCTCGCGTGCCTTGGTCTGCTCGGCGGCCGGCAGCGCATCGATCGCCTGTTTCAACGGCTGGGCCATGCCCGGCGATTGGAACATGGTCTTGAGCTTGGCAGCGAAGGTGGTGGTCTGGTCGTACTGCATAGCGATCATGCTGCGGCTGTCGTGCTTACCGGCATTGGCCAGTTGCGCCAGGCGCTCGCTGCGCTCCGGTGCATCCCACGAATTGGACAGCTGCATGCCATAACCGCGCGGAGCGGTGCGCTGGTTGGCGGTGCCGATCCAGCCTTGTGGCGGGTCCTGGTCATACGGGTGCAGCATCGCGTCGGCGTAGCCGTCCCAGTCAAAGCGCGCATCCCAGCCTGGCGAGGGCAGCAGGCCTTCGCCTTCGCGGCGGTTGGGGAAGCGGCCGGTGACTTGCCAGCCAATGTTGCTGGCGTCGGCGAAGATCATGTTCAAGGCGATGGCGCGGATCTCGCGGGTGGCGTCCGAGGCCTTGCCAGCGTTTTGCGCGCGGGACAGGTCGAAGAACGCGTCCAGGCTCTTGTCGTCCTTGAAGTCGGCGGTTTGCAGGGCCAGGCCGAAACCGCTGGTCAGCGCCTGGCTGCTGTTAAGCAGGGCGCCGTGACGAGTTTCGTACACCACTTCGCGGATCGAGCGCTGGCCTTTGATGAAGAAGGTTTCGTTACGCACGCCGGCGGGTAGCCATTTGCCGTTGTTCTCGTAGTACAGCGCGCTGCCTTGGCGTTTGACCTTCTCCAGGAACAGGTCCTGGGTGTCGCCTTTGACGGTGCTCATGCTCCACGCGACTTTGCCGTTGAAGCCAGACAACAGGGTCGGCAAGCCGGCAATCGAGGCACCAACGGCCTGGTATTTCGGCGCGCGAATCTGCACGTAGCTCCACGGCGACGGCGCTTGCGGCTGGGCAGCGAGGTCACTGGCCAGCAGGCTTTTGCCGCTGCGGCTGCGTTGCGGGCCAATCGCCCAGTTGCTCGACGTGGTGACGGCCAACGCGTTGAGGCTGCTCAGTTGCTGGCTGACGGTGTCCAACCCGGCAAGGCCGGTGATCTGGCTCAGGTTCACGCCTTTGAGTTTTTCGGCCTCGGCCAGTGGGATGGCTTCATCCGGCGCGCTCGGTGTGAGCCAGGCGAGTTTGTCGACGCCGACTTTTTGCGCCAGCACCAGCGAGGAAATTTCTTCCTGCAGGTTGGCCGACTCGCTGAAATTCAGCAGGCAGAACAGCAGCGCCGAATCTTCTGGCTTCCAGTATTCCGGCTTGTAGCCAGTCTGGGCCAGGTCTGGCGGCAGCTTGTCGCGGTAGCGGAACAGGTAGGCGTTGACGCCACGCGCATACACTTCGAAGAAGCGCTTGAGGCGCGGCGACGAGGCGTTATACAACTCGCCAGCGCTTTTTTTCAGGTTGACCGCACGCATGAAACGGTCGACATCCAGCACCTCGGGCCCGGACATTTCCGCCAGGCGGCCCTGGGCCAGCAGGCGCAGGGTGACCATCTGGGTGATGCGATCACTGGCGTGCACGTAACCGAGGCTAAACAGCGCGTCGTGGAAGGTATTACTTTCGATCAGCGGCATGCCCTGGGCATTGCGGCGCACCGACACGTTTTGTGCCAAGCCTTTGATCGGCTGCACGCCGGCAACCGGCGGCAGGGTGTCCTGGGTGCTCTGGAGCTGGCAACCGGCCAGGCTTAACGCACTGGCCACTGCCGCGGCAACGCCGAACCGGGGAAGAAAATGTGAGAGGGCTGGCGAGGCCATGGCAAAGCTCCTGCGGGGGGTAGCGTCAGTAAAGGCGCTACGTTAGTGAGCGCGGCGAAACGACGCAAGCGGGAGTTTTGGCAATTGGGCGAGAACGTGAGACGGGTGGAGATTTAAGTGTGGGAGCGGGCTTGCTCGCGAATGCGGTGGGTCAGTCACATCTGCATTGACTGACACACCACATTCGCGAGCAAGCCCGCTCCCACATTAAGACCACGTACGACTTGAGATCAGGGTTTTGGCGGGTTCACCTTTTGCACCAGTTCATAGGCCCTGATGGTCGCCGGCCGCTCCTTGATGCTGTTGAACCAGCGATGCACATGTGGGAAATCTTCCAACCGCTGGCTCTGCCACTTGTGGGAAACAATCCACGGGTAGATCGCCATATCGGCAATGGTGTAGGCCTCGCCCGCCACGAACGCACGGTCTGCCAGACGCCGATCCAATACGCCATAAAGGCGCGCGGTTTCGTCTACATAGCGCTTGATCGCGTAGGGGATTTTTCCGGTGCGAACTGACTGAAATGATGGTTTTGCCCCGCCATTGGCCCCAAACCGCCCATTTGCCAGAACAGCCATTGCAGGGTTTCCTGACGACCGCGTAGGTCTTGTGGGATGAACTGGCCAGTTTTTTCCGCGAGGTACAGCAGGATTGCGCCGGATTCAAACAGCGAAATCGGCGCCCCACCGTCGGTCGGATGGTGATCGACGATGGCCGGAATGCGGTTGTTGGGAGCGATCTTCAGGAAATCTGGCTTGAACTGGTCGCCCTGGCCGATATTGATCGGGTGCACCTCGTAGGGCAGTCCGGCTTCTTCCAGGAACAATGACACTTTGTGACCGTTGGGGGTTGTCCAGTAATACAGGTCGATCATGAAGCTCTCCAATTGAGCGAATGCCTGTAGGTATAGGTGATGTTGGGTGTACGAAAATTCAATGAAACATTTGCGCATACCCTTAGAAGCAAATCACACGGCCCCGTCCACCAGCACCTGCAACGACTGCCGCGAACAGCGCTCAATACGCACCTGCACGCGGTAGACCTCGGCAAACAGCAGTGGGTCGAGCACGTCATCCGCTTTGCCGCTGGCGTACAAGCGGCCCTGGCGCAACACGGCGATCCGATCGGCGAAGCGCGCGGCCAGGTTGATGTCGTGCAGCACCACCAGGGCAATCAGGTTGTGTTCACGCACCAGACCGCGCACACATTCCATGACTTTCAATTGGTAGTTGAGGTCGAGGGCACTGGTGGGTTCGTCCAGCAGCATGACCTGGGGGCGACGAGCGATGAGTTGGGCGAGGCTGACCAGTTGGCGCTGGCCACCGGACAACGTGCTCAGCAGTTGGTCCGCCAGATGGGCGATGCCAATGCGCTGCAACGCCTCGAAGGCTTCACGCAGGCAAGCGTCGCCGGACAACGGAATGCCGTCCACATTGGCCACGCGCAAGGCGGCGATTACACTTTCCATCACACTGAGGCTCAGCCCCGGCGGCAGGTTTTGCGGCATGTACGTCACACGTCGTGCACGTTCAGCCACCGACATGGCCGACAAGTCCAGGTCACCCAGTCGCACAACGCCTTGCATCTTTTCCAGCCCGGCCACGGCACGCAGCAAGGTCGACTTGCCGGCGCCGTTGGGACCGATCAGTCCGGTCAAGCTGCCAGGCGGCAGGGGCGGCAGGCTCAGGTCATGCACGATCTGCCGACGGCCATAACTGACATTGGCGTTGTGGATGCTCAACCCCTTGCTCATAACTGCCTCCCGCGCTTGAACACCAACACCACAAAAATCGGCACACCCACCAATGCCGTGACGATACCCACCGGCACGATCACACCGGGCATGATCAGCTTGCTGGCAATCGACGACAGCGACAGCAGCAACGCACCGGTCAAGGCGCTGGCCGGCAGCAGGAAGCGCTGGTCTTCGCCCACCAGAATCCGTGCGATATGCGGACCCACCAGGCCGATAAATCCGATAGTGCCTACAAACGCCACGGCGGTAGCCGACAACAGGCTGATGCGCAGCAACGAAAAAAACCGCAGCCGCTTCACGTCCACGCCAAAGCTTTGCGCACGGTCTTCGCCCATGCGCAGCAAGGTCAGGCGCGGCGCGGCGGTGAAGGAAAACGGCAACACCACCGCGACGACCAGCGCCAGGATGCCGAGTTTGTCCCAGTTGGCGCGGGTGACGCTGCCCAGGGTCCAGAACACCAGTTGTTGCAGCACATCTTCAGTGGCCACCAGTTGCAGCAAGGCCACCACCGCGTTGCAACTGAACACCAAGGCGATGCCGAACAGCACCAGGCTTTCCACCCCGGCGCCGCGCAGGCGTGACATGGCTTGCAGCAAAAACACGGAAGCCGCTGCGAAGATGAATGCCGAGAGGGAGATCGCCGTGTTAGCCGACACCCACAGGGTGGTCACCGGAAATACAATCACCAAGGACGCACCCAGCGCCGCCGCCGACGACACGCCCAGGGTAAACGGGCTGGCCAGCGGGTTGTTCAAAATCGCCTGCATCTCGGCCCCGGCCAGCGACAGTGCGCAGCCCACCAGCACGGCCATCAGCGCATAGGGCAGGCGCACGTTCCAGATAATCACCTGGTCGGTGGCGCTCAAATGGGAGGGTGCACAATCCCGTCGAGCAAGGCCAAGAGGCCCATGCCCGACGGGCCGCTGGCCAGGTCCACGAGGATGGCGCAGGCCAGCGCAGTGCCGAGCAGGGCCAGCAGCCACGCACGCCGCGCCAACAGGCGACGGTAGCCGTGGGTGGCACTGGCGAGGTCGAGGGTTTGAGAGGTCATGTGGCTCACACAATCTGGAAAAAATGGGGATCCAAATGTGGGAGCTGGCTTGCCTGCGATAGCGGTGTATTAGTCGACTTATTCAGCGACTGACACTCCGCTATCGCAGGCAAGCCAGCTCCCACCTGTTTGATCGTGTTTACTTGTTTCTACTGTCGATCCAGTAGGCACCCTGCAACGGCATCCCCAGGAATTGCCCGTTGATCTGCTCCATGGTCGCCTGCGGGTCCAGCTTGGCGAACACCTGCGGGTGCACCCACTTGGCCAGCGCTTCAATGGCCAGCAGGTTGTACGGCGAGTTGTAGAAGTCGTGCCACAAGCCGTGGGAATTGCCCTCGCGAATTGCACGAAGGTTGGCGAATTCCGGACGCGCCAGCACCCGGTCAAAGGCCTCGCGGGCTTCGTCGGTGGTCACGCCAGCTCCCAGGATCAGACCCGGTTTGTGGTTGCCAGTGGCGACATACACATCCGGATCAGCCTTCAGCGCGTACTCCACGCTGATATCTCCCAGCGCTCCGGGCACCACGTCGGCGGCGATATTGCGTCCACCCACCAACTTGATCACTTCCCCATGCCGCTCTGGCCGGTGGTGTGGCCCGGTGCTTGCCAGGCGCCGGCGAGCAGTTCAAGGAACACGCTTGGGCGTGGGCCAGCAGGCAGGGTGGCCACGGCGTCGGTGATGACCTTGATGTGCGCGTCATAGAAGTCCAGGAATGCCTTGGCCTGGGCTTCGCGACCCAATGCCTGGCCCAGCGCGTTCATGCTGGCGTGGGTGCCTTGTACCGGGTTGATGCGAAAGTCGACAAACAGCACAGGAATGCCGGCCTTGGCCAGCACATCAGCGACTGGGCTGTGTTCGGTAGGACCGTGGCCAGAGATGCTGAACACCGCCAGATCCGGTTTAAGCGACAGGATTTCCTCGGCACTGACGCTTTGTTCCGACGCCTGGCCGATCAGTGGAATGTCCTTCACCGTCGGAAATTTCGCCACATAGGCGTTGTAGGTGTGCTGGTCCAGCAGCTTCAAATCGTTCTGCCAGCCGACGATGCGCTGGAACGGTGCGTCCTTGTCCAACAGGGCGAATGCCGAAATCAACCGGCCTTCGCCGAGCACCACACGTTTGACGTGATCGGTGACTTCGACCTTGCGGCCCAGCACATCGGTGACTTCCTGGGCGGCGGCGGACTCGACGTGGCCGATGACCAGCGCGGCGAACAGCACGCCGAGCTTGAGCAGGTGACGGGGTTTGGACATGGCAAGGGCTCCTGATAGAGGGAATTTAGAACTCATAATCGACACTGGCGGTGAGGGTGCGTCCGGCCCCGGGAATACCGTAGAGCTGGAAGCCGTCGAGGGAGGCGCCCACCTGGCTGTAATAGAATTTGTTGAACACGTTGTTGAGGTTGAGGTTGACCGTGGTGTCCTTGTTCACCTTGTATTGCGCCGCCACGTTGCTCAGCCAGTAGCCAGGGGCTTTCTCGTTGTCGCGCACGTAGATGGCGTTCACCCCGGACGGGCCGTTGGCGTAGCTGCTGTTGTTGTTCAAGCCACCCACGTACTTGTTGTCGCTGTAGCGGCGTCGGCCCACGTACTGCTCGCCGTAGCTCAGGCTCAGGGCATCGGTGACGGCGTAGGTGGTCCACAGGTTGGCGGTCAGGTCAGGCACGTTCTTGGCTTCTGCGCCTTTGTTGATGCCCTTGGTCTGTACGCTCTTGAGTGCCGAGAAGCCGCTGTAGGCGGTCCAGCGCGGGGTGATATTGCCTTGCAGGCCAAGCTCGATGCCGTCTACCCGTTTAGCGGGCAGGGCGCGTACCGGGGCCGATTCGCCGTCCTGGTACTCCCAGGAGTTTTCCAGCTCTGTACGAAAGATCGCTGCGGTGACGTTGAGCATGTCGTGGGCGATGTCCCACTTGGTGCCCAGTTCATAGGTCTTGGATTTGGCCGGGCTGTAGTTGCTGGTGCTCGCCGCGCCGTAGATCTGGTTGTTGGTGGACGCGCCCAGTGCCGACGGTTGCGCCGCTTCGCTGTAGGACACATAGATGCTGCCGTTGGGCAACGGTTTGAACACCGCGCCAACACGACCACTGACCGCTCCGTCGCTGCTGCTGGTGGTGGCTTGGCCGCGCTGGCGGGTTTCAGCGTCCCAGTTGTCGTAACGCAGTGAACCCAGCACTTGCCATTGTTCATTGAGGGTGACGGTGTCGCCCAAGTAGATGCCGGCGTTGTCGATCACCGAGCGCGGCTCGCCGACGCCCTTGGTCACGTAGGTGCTGGCGAAGCTATGGCTGGGGTCGGCCATGTCGAACAACATATTGCCGGCCGGCACTTCGGCGTTGCGTTTCAGGCCGCCGTAGGTCTCGTGATAGAACTCCAGGCCCGAGACCACCGCGTGTTGCAGGCTGCCGGTGTTGAACGCAAAGCTGAAGTCGGTCTGGTTATCCAGGATGGTGTATCGCTTGGACAAACCAAAATCGCTGCCGCGCAGGATGCCGTAGGCCGTATTGCTGTTATTGACGTAGTCGGTGTAGGCATTCACCGTGCTGCCCGGCACTTGGCTGGTCGGGCCTACACCGGTGTAGCCCAACGTCGCACAGCGGGCGCCGGTACAGGTTTTCTGGCCGTTGGCATCGGCGGCGAAAAAGCGCGCCGGAGAGAGCACCGCGAAGTTGTCGCTGCGCTCCCAGCGGGTCTGGTTGCGCAGGTGCGCGTCATTCAATCGAAGTCATGTTCAAAGCGCGCAGTCAGCGACGTGGTTTTGTTTTCCTGGGTATAGAGGCTGGAGTCGCCGTACCAGTTGGAGCGTTTCACGCCGGGCATGCGGTCGCCGTTAGTGCCGCGCTGGATCGGCACGCCGCCGTCCGGGGTGTTGGTGTCTTTCTGGTAGAAGGTGTCGATAAAGAAGCGCGTGTCGGTGCCCAGGCCGAAGCCGAACGAGGTCGCAATGCCCCAGCGGTCGTAGTCCACGTCGTCACGCTCGGACACCTGGTTGTAGTGCTTCATCAGGTTGATGCGTACGGCGGTGGTGTCGTTCAGCTGTTTATTGAGGTCGGCGGTGAGGCGGCGATAGGCATCGGTGCCGATACCGGCAGACACGCGATTGGCGTCGCCCAGGTGCGCTTCTTTGCTCACCAGATTGACGCTGCCGCCGACGGCAGAAACGCCGGACTCAATGGACCCGGTACCCTTGAACACTTCCGCCTGCTGCAGGTTGAACGTGTCGGTGCGTGTGGACATGCCCGCATCGCGCACGCCATCGACGGTCAGGCTTTGCTCGGATGAGAAGCCGCGAATCGAAAACAGGTCGCCCCAGCCCAGGTTGCCTTCGCCGGACATGAAGGTGATGCCCGGCACGTTGCGCAGCACTTCTTGCAAGGTTTGCGCGTTTTGCTCCTTGAGCACCTGCTGCGGCACGATGGTCACGCTTTGCGGCGCATCCAGCAGCGGCTGGCTGATTTTTGCCTAGGTCACCCGGTCCACCTTGAACTTGGAATTGGCTTCACCGTCGACCTTGATTTCCGGCAGGCTCAGCACCGAATCGTTGGTGGTGGCGGTTGAGGCGTCGGCCCAGGCAACAGGGGTCACGCTGCCGGCGGCAAGCAAGCCGAACATCGGGGCCAGGGTATTTTGCAGCGCGTGGCTGCGGGGTGTAGGCAATGTAATGGGCTGTGGCATAGGATGCATCCGAGTCTAAATTACAATTACTCTCATTTAGGTTCGGTAGTCTAAAGAGCGATTTCCCCTGCCATGCCCTGGCTTTGTATCGCTGATGCGTGATTATCGTTTCCCACAACATTCCATTACATTTGCGTACACAGCTGGCTGAACTTTCGGCTATTTGCTGCGTTTTATAGTTTTTCGGATCAATTGCCCATGGCCAAGCAAGACCATCTCCTGATCGTTGATGACGACCCGCAGATCCGCCAGTTGCTGTGCGACTACTTGAGCGACGCCGGTTTCCAGGTATCCACCGCCGCCGATGGCAAGGAGATGCGCCGGCGTCTGGAACTGAACGTCATCGACCTGATCGTCCTCGACCTGATGCTGCCCGGCGAAGACGGCCTGAGCCTGTGCCGCGAATTAAGGGTGAACTCCAACACCCCGGTGGTGATGCTCACTGCCAAAGGCTCGCTGATCGACCGCATTGTCGGCCTGGAAATCGGCGCCGATGACTACCTGCCCAAGCCGTTTGACCCGCGTGAATTGCTGGTGCGGATCAAGGTGGTGCTGCGTCGGGTGCAGAGTTTTCCCGACCGCGCACGGTTGGATGAAGCACCGAGCATTGGTTTCGCCGGCTGGCAACTAGACACACGGGCGCGGCAACTGCTGTCGCCGGAAGGGGTGGTGGTCAGCCTGGGCAACTCGGATTACCGCGTGTTGCGCCTGTTGCTGCAGCACCCCAACCGGCCGTTGAGCCGCGACTTTCTGCTCAACCATGTGTTCGACAAGGACAGTACGCCGTTCGACCGTTCCATCGACGTATGCGTCAGCCGCCTGCGCTCGCAATTGCCGGCGGGGCTGATCAAGACCGTGCGCAACGAGGGCTATATGCTCACCGCTGATGATGTGGTGCTGGGCTCGTGAGACTGCTGCCGCGTTCGCTGTTTGGGCGGCTGGTGCTGATCCTGGTCAGCGGCATGCTCGCGGCACAGGCCCTGACCAGCAGCATCTGGTACGACCGCCGCCACGGCCAGGTGCTGGAGATTCCTGCGCGGCTGATCGCCACGCGCCTGGCGGATGTGGTGCGGCTGGTGCACAGCGATCCGCAGCAGGCGGACCAACTGATCAAGTTGCTGGATACGCCGCATTTCCGCCTGACCTTAAGTGATCAAGCGAGCAATACGCCCAGCAGCCTCACTGACAGCGACCGGCCCACCGAGCGGCTGATCAAGAAGGTGCTCTCGGAGAAAACCGGCTACGCCCAGACCCTGATCCTGCTGCGCCTGTCGCTGGTGGATGGCGAAGGGCAAACCGCCGGGCTGTCGACTTTGCTCGGTTCCAAACCAGTGGTGGGGCAATTCTCATCGACCTGCGCCTGCCCGATGGCCGCTGGCTGCAGGTGGACGCCCGTGAAGAGCAGGGCTGGACCAGCACCTCGCCGCTGGATTTGCTGTTCGATTACGTCATGCGCATTTACCTGTTGCGTGTCTTGGTGCTGGTGGTGATCGCCCTGGTAGCGGTGCGCCTGGCCATCCGTCCACTCAACGCCTTGGCCAAGGCTGCCGAGGCCTTGGGGCGGGATATTCAGCGCCCGCCGCTATCGTTGGATGGGCCCACCGAGGTACGCCGCGCCGCACAGGCCTTTAACGCGATGCAGCAACGCCTGATTGCCAACATTGCCGAACGCACGCGTTTTCTTGCGGCGATTTCTCACGACCTGCGTTCACCGATCACACGCTTGCGCTTGCGCACGGAGATGCTTGAGGACACCCGTACCCGTGAGCGTTTTCGCAGTGACCTGGAAGAAATGGAGCACATGGTCTCCAGCACCCTGGATTTCGTCAGCAGCGGTGAAATCAACGAGGCGCGGCAGAACATCGACATCAATGCCTTGCTGCAAAGTTTGCAGGCGGACCTGGAAGACGTCGGTGAAAGCGTGCGCATCGAAGGCCGTGCGAAACAACCGTTACCGGGCTACGCCCGCAGCCTCAAACGGTGCGTGCAGAATTTGCTGGAAAACGCGGTGCGTTATGGCAGTGACGTAGTGGTGCGGGTCGAGGACCAGGCCAACAGCTTGAAGATTGTTATCAGCGACCGTGGCCCGGGGATTCCCCAGGAACAGCTGGAGCAAGTGATGGAACCGTTTTACCGGGTGGAAGGCTCACGCAATGCCGAGACCGGCGGATATGGGTTGGTTTGAGCATTGCCCACACCATCGCCAGGGCGCATGAGGGGCGGTTGAGTTTGAGGAATCGGGAAGGAGGAGGGCTTGAGGTGGAATTGCAGTTCCAGCGCAAACTCTGACCTGAAATGCGATTATTGGGAGCGGGCTTGCTCGCGAAGGCGGTGGGTCAGGTATGAATTCAGTGACTGACACACCGCCTTCGCGAGCAACACAAGCTTGCCTACATCTGGTTTTTTAGCGTGGCTTATGCCCCGTGGCACTTCTTGAATTTCTTCTCACTGCCGCACGGGCAAGGATCGTTGCGACCAACGTCCTTCAATGCATTGCGCACCGGCTCTTGGTGAGCGTGACCGCAGTTCGGGCCGTGGACATGGCCGTGGTCGTGGTCGTGATCATGGTGATCGTGATCGTGATCGTGGTTGCAGTCAGGACCATGGACATGGGGTTGTTGAGTCATCGATGTCGCTCCGGAATAAAATCGCCGGGGATTATCTCGCCATTGTGGGCCACCTGCACGTCATAACCGATGAATAATCCGGTTTTGAGCTCGCCTTCCAAACGATAGGGCACGGGCTGGTCGGGATTTTTCAGCATCTGCACCACGTCGCGGATTTGCGGCCAGAGGTTGGTGCGCACCGACACCTTGAAAAAAGCATGGCTGCGCGGCGGCACGGTCAGCCACTCATTGGACTCGCCTTCGGTCAGCACGAAGTCGCCCAGGCTGACCTTGTAGATGAGGCCACGCACGGTCAGGTCGGCGTCGTCGCGGTTGTCCACGCGAAAGTACAGCTTGAACTTTTGCTCCAGCAACTTGGCCCGCACCACCTCGACTTTCACCAAGGACACGTGGGGCGGCGGGGCGTCGTTTTCGAACCACGAGGCACAGCCGGTGAGACCCAGGGTTAACGCCAGCATCAAGCTGTAGATCCGAAGCATGGCGTCAGTCCTGTGAGGGATTAGAGATAGCTGGAACAACACTTCTTGAATTTCTGCCCACTGCCGCACAAACACGCATCGTTGCGTCCGGCCTTCACCTCCACGGTTGGGTCGATGAAGTACCAGCGTCCGTCATTCTGTACGAAAGAAGACTGCTCGCGGTGGCTATGTTCGCCGGTGTTGTCATGCCAGCGCGCGGTAAAGGTCACGAACGCGTGTTCTGGCTGGCCGCCGAACACTTCGGAGCTTTCCACTTCCAGGCCCAACCAGGTGCTCTGGGCACTCCAGGCACCGATGGCGTCGCGGTCCAGGCCGGCCTGTTGCGCGGGCAACGTGGTTGCAACCAGGTAGTCGACCAGGCCCAGCACGTAGGCACTGTAGCGCGAACGCATCAGCGCGCTGGCACAGGGCGCCGGGTGGCCAGCGTGATAATGGCCGCAGCAGGCATCCAGCAGGTTGCCACTGCCGCACGGGCAAATGGATGTACTCATCGGGGTTACCACCAATACTTTCCGAAATTTTCCGGGTTGGCCCAGAAGCGGGCGTTGAGCCAGTCCGGCACCTGTTTATAGTCAAGCAGATCGTAGGTAAACAGCGTCAGAACCTGCTCATCGCGCTGGAAACGCTCGCCGGCCTGCAGGGCCAGGGAGAAGAAGTCAGTGTCTTTCCAGTCGCAGGCACCCAGGTCCACCAGCACGGCGATCTTGCTGGCATTGAGGTTGCGAATACCGCCGAGCAAGGTCAGGCCCTGGGGTTTTGACAGGTGCTCCAGGCAATCGACCACCAACGCCAAGTCAAAACGCTGCGCAGCAAGCTCCGGTGGCAGCGGCCCAGGCGGGGCGACGGACACCTGAGTCTCAGGGTGCGCCGCTTGAAATGCCTCCAGCGCGGGAAACTGGCTGGCGCCCAGCAGCAACAGGCGTTTGGGTTGGTGCAGGTCGAGCAAGGCGGCCAAGGCCTGCTGCGGGGTACGGGCAGAAATACCAGCGGTCATCAGAGATCCTCACATCAGGGCCATAGAGACTAACGCGGCTGAGCGTACGGGCCTAGAGCGGGCGATCGCGAAAAGCCAGCTGTGCACGAGCATCCCCAATGAATACAGGGGCGCGGCGTAGTGGCGCAGATGAAAGGAGCCGTCTTTACTCCACTCGTCGGCCCCCGCCGATCCCCCTCAGGAGAAATCAGATGAGCATCATGCGGACAGCTCTACCCTTGGTTCTGCTAACCGGAGTATTGACAGGTTGTGCCGGCTTGCAAAAACCGATTGGCCCACCTGCGCCGCCGTTGGCGGTGTGACCGGCGCCGCGATCGGTGCAACTCAAAGCTCAGCCTACGCGGGCTATGGCGCCTTGTTGGTTGGCGGTATGGCCGGCGCCTACTGCTGGGTACATGGCGATGGCGACGAGGACGGCGATGGCGTACCGGACAGCCGTGACAAGTGCCCAGGCACGCCAAAAGGTGTGCAGGTCGATGCCAATGGGTGCCCGCCCGTGCCGGTAGCCGCGGTGGTGGAAGAGGTGGTTGTGGTCAAGGAAGAAACCATCGTGATTCGCGATGTGCACTTCCAGTTCGACTCGGCCAAGTTGACCGCAGCGGATAAAACCAAGCTCGACACCATCGCCACTCGCTTGAAAAAAGAAGCGCCAAGTGCCCAGCTGCGGGTCAGTGGCCACACCGACAGCGTCGGCAAAGACGCCTACAACCAGAAACTCTCGGAAAAACGCGCCCACTCGGTGACCGATTACCTGATCGGCTCCGGCGTGCCACGCAGCAATTTTGTTTCCGTGACCGGGGCCGGCGAAAGTCATCCGGTGGCCGACAACAAAACCGCTGAAGGCCGCGCCTTGAACCGCCGCGTGGAAATCCAGATCAACCGCTGACAACCCTTGCCCCTGTGGGATCCACAGGGGCATTGCTGGCGACCCTCGCTAACCCCCCGTTTATTAACTTTTTGATCCTTCACTGGCAAAGCGCCTGTGGAAGTCGTTACTGTGCGCCCAAAGAAAAAACTAGAAATGTTTTTTGAAGACACATTTTTAAGCGCTTAGGGGAGCACCACGATGCGTAAGGTTTTACTGCTGGCCCTGTTGGTCAGCCCCGTAGCTCTGGCCCAGAGCGTCAGCGTTGAAACCAATTCATTGATGCGCCTGCCTAGCAGCACCAGCGTGTTGCAACTGGAGCGCCTGGACGTGGCCGACTACGGCACGCTGCTGATCCCGGCCACTATCAGCCAGGTCACGGTGGATGAACTGCACTTGGGGCGCGAAGCCCGTATCGCCATTGCCCCCGGCAACACCGGGCTGCAACTGCAAGTGCGCCGTGCGCAACTGGACCACGGCAGCCAGATCACCTCACGCGGAGCACCCGGTACTCACGAAAAACCTGCCAAGGCCGGGCGCGACCTGACCTTGCGCATCAATGCCCTGACGGCTGATGAGTTGTCGATTGATGCGCGCGGCGGCGCCGGCGCCCAGGGTTATGCCGGGCTGGATGGTGCCAACGGCGTGGACCCAGGTTGCACCTGGGGTTCGGCGGGGCGCGGCGCCAATGGCGATAACGGCGGCGATGGCCTGCCCGGTGGGGCGGGTGCGTTGGTGCGGGTTGAACTGCCGCAGAGCTTCCCGGCCGAGCAGATCAAGGTCTGGGTGGACGGCGGCGCTGGCGGTTTGGCCGGTACAGCGGGCAAACCTGGGCGTGGTGGGCAGTCCAAGGGCTGCCTGGTGTACCAAGCCGATGGTGGTGAAAAGGGCCGCGCAGGGTTGGAAGGGCAGCCGGGGCCAGCGGGGCCTGCGGGTGCTGTGACCATCCAACGGCTCTGAGTCGCCTGTTCTGACGCCATCGCGGGCAAGCCCGCTCCCACCTTTGATCGAGTTGTTCAGATGAACGCGGTCCAGTGTGGGAGCGGGCTTGCCCGCGATGGGGCCCTAAAGATGGCCTTCAGAACATCGGCCGGGCGGAAGCAATCGCCACCACCACCAACCCCACAATCAGGTTGATCCCCACCAACCGGCGAATCTGCCCCAGTACTGCAGCGCCCACCGGCCAATCCTCAGCCACCACCGCCGTGCGCAATTCCGGGAATTTCAGTGCCTGGATACGGATAAACAGCGCCGTCATCACCAGATACAACCCCATCATCACCTGCACATAACGCGGCGCGGTCTCAAACCCGCTGAAGCGCAGTTGCAGCAGGCCGACACCGCTGATCGGCAAAATCGCCACCGCGACCCACACCCACACAAAAAAACGTTGAAACACATTTGCCCACAGCTTGAGTCGGGCAGGGCCCTCAAGTGCCGCCACAGCGGCGGGGCGCAGGATCATCCAGGCGAAAAACATACCGCCTACCCAGATCAAGGCGGCTAATACATGCAGGGTGTAAGCGAGGCTAAACACGGTCATTGAAGTACTCCGTTCTGCGCGGGATTAATTAGCGGGGTATGATAGCGGCCGATCCGAACCACTGAAAATTTATCCAGCGTTTTTTGCGCCCGACTATCCATGATCAGCACTGAACTCAAAACCACGATCCAGGGCGCCTATTCGCGTTTTCTCGAAGCCAAGAGCTTGAAACCGCGCTACGGCCAACGCCTGATGATCGCCGAAGTGGCCAAGGTCCTCGGGGATATCGACACCGACGACGAAGGTCGTCGCGAAGGTGAGCCCGCGGTCGTGGCCGTCGAGGCCGGCACCGGCACCGGCAAGACCGTGGCCTACAGCCTGGCCGCGATCCCCATGGCCAAAGCCGCCGGCAAACGCCTGGTGATCGCCACCGCCACCGTGGCCCTGCAAGAGCAGATCGTCTACAAAGACCTGCCCGACCTGATGCGCAACAGCGGCTTGAACTTCACGTTCGCCCTGGCCAAAGGGCGTGGCCGCTACATGTGCCTGTCCAAGCTCGACGTTTTGCTGCAGGAAGGCCACGCACAAACCGCCACGGCCTCGCTCTTCGAAGAGGAAGGCTTCAAGATCGAAGTCGATGAAGTCAGCCAGAAGCTGTTTACCAGCATGATCGAGAAACTGGCCGGCAATAAATGGGACGGTGACCGCGACAGTTGGCCCACCGCCCTGGAAGACGCCGACTGGGCACGCTTGACCACCGACCACAGCCAGTGCACCAACCGCCATTGCCCCAACTTCGGCCAGTGCGCCTTCTACAAGGCCCGCGAAGGCATGGGCAAGGTCGACGTGATCGTCACCAACCACGACATGGTGTTGGCAGACCTGGCCCTGGGCGGCGGCGCTGTGCTGCCAGACCCGCGCGACACCCTCTATGTGTTCGACGAAGGGCATCACCTGCCGGACAAGGCCATCGGCCACTTCGCTCACTACACCCGCCTGCGCTCCACGGCTGATTGGCTGGAGTCCACCGCCAAGAATCTGACCAAATTGCTGGCCCAGCACCCGCTGCCCGGCGACCTGGGCAAGCTGATCGAACAGGTGCCGGAGCTGGCGCGGGAGATCAAGACCAGCAGCAGTTCATGTTCAGCGCTTGCGAGCAGGTCGCCGACTTCAAGCCCGGCGAAGATGTGGAAGGCCGCGAACGGCCCCGTCACCGCTTTGTCGGCGGCTTGATCCCCGAGCACATGCGCGAGATGGGCATCGAGTTGAAGAAGGGCTTTTCGCGCCTGACCGACCTGTTTACCCGCCTTACCGACTTGCTCAAAGAGGGCATGGACGGCGAGGTCAACATCGGCATCGCCAGCAACCAGGCCGAGGAGTGGTACCCGCTGTTCGGCAGCCTGCTGTCCCGTGCCCAGGGCAACTGGGAGTTGTGGACTGCATTCACGGTCGAAGACCCGGAAGACAACCCGCCCATGGCCCGTTGGCTGACTTTGTCGGAAAGCGGTGCGCTGTTTGATATCGAGGTCAACG
Source organism: Pseudomonas poae (assembly GCA_004000515.1). Classification (GTDB taxonomy): domain Bacteria; phylum Pseudomonadota; class Gammaproteobacteria; order Pseudomonadales; family Pseudomonadaceae; genus Aquipseudomonas; species Aquipseudomonas cremoris. The sequence goes on along the minus strand of CP034537.1, from coordinate 7,158,769 downwards.
CCAGCCCCATCCTCGCCGCCGAAATGCTGCGGCGTAACCTGTGGAACGTGGCCTACGGCTGCCTGGTGACCTCGGCCACCCTGACCGCCCTGGGCACCTTCGACCGCTTCCGCATGCGCGCCGGCCTGCCGAAAAAGGCCGTCACTGCCGTGGTGCCGAGCCCGTTCCATCACGCCGACGCTGGCGTGTTGCGGGTGCCGGATCTCAAGGCTGACCCGCGGGATGCCGCTGCCCACACCGCCGCGATCATTCGTGACCTGCCGGAGTTGGTGGAAGGTTCGCGTGGCACCCTGGTGCTGTTCTCGTCGCGCAAACAGATGCAGGACGTGTTTGACGGCCTCGACCGCGACTGGCGCAAGCAAGTGTTTATCCAGGGCAACCTGTCCAAGCAGGAAACCCTCAACAAGCACAAGGCGCGAGTCGACGGCGGGGATTCCAGCGTGCTGTTCGGCCTGGCCAGTTTCGCCGAAGGCGTGGACTTGCCCGGTGCCTACTGCGAGCACGTGGTCATTGCAAAGATCCCGTTCTCGGTGCCGGATGATCCTGTCGAAGCGGCCCTGGCCGAGTGGATCGAGGCGCGGGGCGGCAACCCGTTCATGGAAATCTCGGTGCCGGATGCCTCCTTGAAGCTGGTCCAGGCCTGCGGTCGCTTGCTGCGCACCGAGGAGGACCGGGGCACCATCACCTTGCTCGACCGCCGTTTGGTCACCCAGCGTTATGGCAAGGCTATCCTGAATGCCTTGCCGCCGTTCAGGCGCGAAATTTCTTAAGCCACCGTGGGCGGATTCGCCCACTTCGTGGTCTATCTCACTGCTATGGATTTATGTCATCAGGCCATTCACCGGCCGTTTGGGAGAACCTTGTTCGTATGATTCGCACGCTGCCTGCTCTATTTGCCCTGTTGTTCGCTGCGCCTTTGATGGCCGCGCCTGCCGGGCAACAGACACTGTTCAACTTCGTCCGGCCTGCCGATGTGGTCAAGGTGGCGACCCAGGACGCCAGCCTGCCGCAGTACAACGCAGAGCAAACCGCGGAAGGCGAAGTGTTGCGCCGTATCACCTTCAACCCGGCGGCCGAACCGAGCCTGGTGCTCAGCCCGCAAACCGGTACCTGGGACTGGTCCCAATCCAGCGCCATGAGCCTGCGCATTCAGAGTGCCATGAACTGGGCATTGACCCTCTACATCAAGGTGCAGAGCGCTGACGGCAAAACCCTGCTCAGCCGCATCGACCTCCCTGCCGGCCCGGCCCAGACGCTGCTGATCCCGCTGCAAGCCAACTCGCCGCTGAGCCAAGGCATGAAAGCCGGCCCGCCGATGCCGATTACCGTTGAGGGGCAACGCGTACTGCTGGGCAGCAGCGCCGGGGAAATTGACCGCAGCCAGGTGGTTTCGGTGACCTTGTCGATGATCAAGCCCAACGCCGCCCAAAGCATCTTGCTGGAGCGCTTTGGCGTGCAGGACAGCGAGCCGGTGATCAAGGCCGCCTACAGCGAACTGGTGGACGCCTATGGCCAGTCCACCCGTGCGCGCTGGCCGGAAAAAAGTTAGCAGCGACGAACAACTCAAGGCCGCCGCCGTCAAAGAGCAGCAACAGCTCCAGGGCTGGCTGGCCACGCGGGACAAGTCCGCCCTGGACCAATATGGCGGTTGGAACAAAGGCCCGGCGTTCGACGCCAGCGGGTTTTTCCGTACCGAAAAACGTGACGGTCGTTGGTACCTGGTGACGCCGGAAGGTCATCCGTTTTACTCGCTGGGGGTGAACACCGTAGCGCCGGACAACAGCCAGACCTACGTGGCCGGTCGTGAATGGATGTTCGCCGCACTGCCCAAGGCAGGCGAGCCCTTCGACAAGTACTACGGCAGCAGCGACAACCGTACCGGCAACGGCGCGGGCGAGGGTCGCAGCTTTGGTGCGGGGCGTTGGTATGACTTCTACGGTGCCAACTTGCAGCGCACGTATGGCGGTGACGGTTTCGACCAGAAACGTTGGGTCACCCACACCCTGGACCGTCTGCAAGCCTGGGGTTTCAACACCGTGGGCAACTGGAGCGATCCCGACCTGGCCACGGCAGGCCGCGTGCCGTACACCTTGCCGCTGTCGATTGTGGGTGACTACGCCAGCATCAGCACCGGTACCGACTGGTGGGGCGGTATGCCTGACCCGTTCGACCCGCGCTTTGCCATGGCCACCGAGCGTGCCGTGGCCATTGCCGCTCGTGATCATCGGGACGATCCCTGGTTGATCGGCTTCTTTGCCGATAATGAGCTGGCCTGGGCCGGTCCTGGCGATGACCCGAAGTCTCGCTACGCCCTGGCTTATGGCACCTTGCGCATGACCACTGACGTACCGGCCAAGCGCGCGTTCCTCAAGCAACTGCGTGACAAATACCGTAATGAAGAAGGCCTGTCGAAAGCCTGGGGTATCCACCTGGCAGGCTGGGAACTGATGGAAGACCCGGGCTTTGAGCCGCCGATGCCCAGCGCCGAGCATCCGGAGATCGAAGCCGACTTCAAATACTTCCAGAAGACCTTTGCCGACGCCTACTTCAAGACCATTTCCGACTCGCTCAAATGGCACGCGCCCAACCAACTGCTGTTGGGTGGCCGCTATGCCGTGAGCACGCCGGAAGCCGTGGCGTCCTGCGCCCAGTATTGCGACGTGCTGAGCTTCAATATGTACACCCTCAAGCCCCAGGACGGTTACGACTTCGCCGCCTTGCGACAGTTGGACAAACCGGTGTTGATCACCGAATTCAACTTCGGCTCCACCGACCGCGGCCCGTTCTGGGGCGGTGTGACGCAGTTGGCCAGGGAGGAGGACCGGGGCGTGGCCTATGGCAACTTCCTCAAGCAGGCCATGGCCGAGCCGTCGATTGTTGGCGTGCATTGGTTCCAATACCTCGATCAGCCGTTGACCGGCCGCTTGCTGGACGGTGAAAACGGCCACTTCGGTCTGGTGGGTATCACCGATGTGCCGTTCCAGGGCTTTGTCGACAGCGTGCGTAAAAGCAACCTGGCGGCGGTCGACCAACTGGGCAAGGAAGCTGAAAAAGCCAAGGCCGCCAGCGTTGTGCGCGAGCGTGAAAACGGCAACGGCGGGCATGAAGGCAAAGGCGCGGGGCAGGGCGGTGGGCACGCTGGCGGGCACGGCGGCAATGGCCATTGATTGAGGGCTGACGGGTTCACAAAACCTACAATGACTGGAACAATGTCGTCCTCTTTTTAGCGTGTTTTCCGAGGACGTCCAGGTGCAGGTTCAGGGTCATTACGAACTCCAGTTCGAAGCGGTACGCGAAGCCTTTGCCGCGTTGTTCGATGACCCGCAAGAGCGTGGCGCCGCACTCTGCATCCAGATCGGCGGTGAAACCGTCGTCGACCTGTGGGCCGGTACTGCCGATAAGGACGGTGCCGAGGCCTGGCACAGCGACACCATCGTCAACCTGTTCTCCTGCACCAAGACCTTCACTGCCGTCACTGCCCTACAATTGGTGGCTGAAGGCAAGCTGCAACTGGACGCACCTGTAGCCAAGTATTGGCCGGAATTCGCTGCTGCAGGAAAAGAAGCCATCACCCTGCGCCAGTTGCTCTGCCACCAGGCCGGGTTGCCGGCGATCCGCGAAATGCTGCCCACCGAAGCCCTGTACGACTGGCAACTGATGGTCGACACCTTGGCCGCTGAAGCGCCTTGGTGGACACCGGGCCAGGGGCATGGCTACGAGGCGATCACCTACGGCTGGCTTGTCGGGGAGTTGCTGCGCCGCGCTGACGGGCGTGGGCCGGGTGAATCGATTGTGGCGCGGGTGGCGCGGCCGTTGGGGCTGGACTTCCATGTGGGGCTGGCGGATGAAGAGTTTTATCGTGTTGCACATATTACGCGCAGCAAAGGCAATTTGGGCGATGAAGCCGCGCAACGGTTACTGCAAGTAATGATGCGTGAACCGAATGCGATGACTACACGGGCATTTGCCAATCCACCGTCTATTCTGACCAGCACTAATAAACCTGAATGGCGGCGCATGCAGCAGCCAGCGGCAAATGGCCACGGTCATGCACGCAGCCTGGCGGGTTTTTATAGCGGTTTGTTGGACGGAAGTTTGCTGGAAGCCGACATGCTCGAACAACTGACCCGCGAACACAGTATCGGGCCGGATAAAACATTATTGACACAAACCCGCTTCGGCCTGGGTTGCATGTTGGATCAGCCGCAGCTACCCAACGCTACGTTCGGCCTTGGCCCACGTGCATTTGGTCATCCTGGCGCCGGTGGTTCAGTGGGCTTTGCCGACCCTGAACCTGATGTAGCGTTCGGTTTCGTGACTAATACATTGGGGCCTTATGTACTAATGGACCCGCGAGCACAGAAGTTGGTCGGAATATTGGCCGGTTGTCTGTAAACCCCTTGCCGTTTCACATTTTTTTTGTTACAAAGGCAACTATAAGAAGACGCTGAGCGAAAAGTTGTAACTTTATTCTTCTCTAAGCGTCTGTTTAACGGGTCATCCAGACCCCTGGTTTTTTCTCATTTTGTGGATATCTCATGTTATCGAACAAGTCCTTGGCACTGGCGCTTTGCCTCACTATTACTGGCTGCGCACAAACACCACAAAATGATGCCGATGGCGGACATTGGTGGTCATTTGGATCTGATAAGGCCACTACCAAGGACGCAGTGACCCAAACCGACGCCAAGCCGGCCGCTGGCGCCAAGCCTGCCGCACCGGTAGCCGCCGCAGCCGCGCCTGCCCCGGCTCCAGCAGCGAAGGCTGACACCGGCTCCAGCTGGTGGCCGTTCTCCTCCAAGAGCGCCGACGAGAAGGCCGCCGATGCCAAGGCCGACCTGAAAGCCGACCTCAAGGCTGCTACCCCGGCACCTGCCGCCGCTCCAGCTCCCGCCGTAGCCAAAACCGACAGCGAGACCCACTGGTGGTGGCCATTTGAAAGCAAGCCAAAACCACTGGCCAAGGTTGACGTGACCAACGTGCCGATGCCTGATCCGAAAATCACCCAGGCCTGGTTGGACGACTACGAGCCGCGCCTGCGTGTCGCGATCAAGGACAGCAATCTGCAACTTGAGCGCCGCGACAACGTACTTGTGGTCATCGCTCCGGTAGATGGTTCGTACAACCCAAAACGCCCAGGCATGCTGCTGCCGGTCACCCTGGGTCCGTTTACCCGTGTTGCCAAGGCCGTTGAAGGCGACCCGAAAACCGCCGTGCTGGTACTCGGCCACGTCGACACCACCGGTGCCGAGGCGCAAAGCCAGGCCCTGACCAAAGAGCGTGCGCAATCGATCGCTTCGATCTTCAGCCTCAGCGGCTTGAAGCAGGATCGCCTGATGCTGCGTGGCATGGGCGACTTGATGCCACGTGCTGCCAACGACAGCAACCAGGGCCGTGCGCTGAACCGTCGCATGGAAATTATGTTCACACAGCGTACAACTATGTTGGCGCTGCTGAGCAAGTACAACTCGGCCAACCCACCGAAAGCGGAAATGGTTGCTGTGCAGGACGTGCCTGCACCTGCACCTGCCGCTAAAGCCCCGGCGAAAAAGGCCCCGGTCAAAAGGCAGCTGCCAAGCCTGCCGCCAAAAAGGCCCCGGCCAAGCCAGCAGCCAAGAAGCCCGCTCCGGCCAAGGCCAAGGCTGCAACCCCGGCTGCAACCGACCAGGCGAAAAACTGATCCGCTGAACCACAAGGATAAAGCTGCATGACCCAGGCACTGGCCGATATGCGCCGTGACTACACACGGGATGGTTTGAGCGAGGCCCAGGCCCCGAGCGAGCCGTTTGCCTTGTTCCACCAGTGGTTCGGCGACGCGGTGAAAACCGAGCAGCCACCGGTGGAGGCCAATGCCATGACCCTGGCTACGGTCGACCAGGACGGTCGCCCGCACTGTCGCATCCTGTTGCTCAAGGGCCTGGATGCGCAGGGCTTTACCTTCTTCACCAATTATCAGAGTGCCAAGGGCGAACAGCTTGCGGCGCGGCCGTTTGCGGCCATGACGTTCTTCTGGCCGACGCTGGAGCGCCAGGTGCGCATCGAAGGACGGGTGGTCAAGGTCACGCCTGAAGAGTCGGACGCTTATTACCAGGTGCGCCCTCTGGGCAGTCGCCTGGGGGCGTGGGCATCGCCGCAGAGCAAGGTCATTCGTGACCGTGAGGAACTGCAGGAACTGCTCAAGGCCACCGAGCAGCGTTTCAGCGATACCCAGCCCGACTGCCCCGAGCATTGGGGCGGCTATCGTTTGCTGCCTGAGCGTATCGAGTTCTGGCAAGGCCGCGCCAGCCGCTTGCATGATCGTCTGAACTACCGCCTGCAAGGGGCCGAATGGTCCCGTGAGCGCCTGGCGCCCTGAGCTGTACCTTTCGTCGTACCACCTGAATGTTGCCCATCGCGCCGACGTCTCTATCAAGAGGCTTCGGCCGCGAGCGGCTGCGCAGCTACAATAAGCAAACCTTCATGACACGCCTTGGCACAAAAGCTGAGATACCGTTGGTCGAGTTTTCTGGTACTGGCAGTCTGTACTAAGGCTGAATGAAAGCAGTTTTCTGCCGTGCTTGCCGTGACAGGCGCCAAGCTGCAGCGTTTAATGAACCCCTGTCCTTTGGAGTTGATGCTATGCGTAAGTCCGTTTTACTGGTTGCCTGCTTTACCACCCTGTCGTTGCTGCTGGGTGGCTGCGCCTCGAGTCTGACCGGCGACTCGTATTCCCGTGATGAAGCGCGTCGTGTCCAGACCGTACGCATGGGTACCATTGAATCCCTGCGTCCGGTGAAAATCGAAGGCACCAAGACCCCAATCGGCGGCGCTGCGGGTGCAGTCATCGGCGGCGTTGGCGGCAGCGCCATCGGCGGCGGTCGTGGCAGTATCGTGACCGCAGTGATCGGTGCCGTTGCCGGCGGCTTGCTGGGTTCGGCTACCGAAGAAGGCCTGACCCGCACCCAGGGCGTGGAAATCACCGTGCGTGAAGACGACGGCAGCATGCGTGCCTACGTACAAGCCGTGCAGGAGAATGAAATCTTCCGCATTGGTGACCGTGTACGCATCATGACCGTTGACGGTACCAGCCGCGTTACTCGCTAAGCGCAGGTTGTAGAAACATAAAAACCCCAACCGGGTGACCGGTTGGGGTTTTTTGTGGGCGGTCTATCAGGTGGATCAGGCTTTCTTGCGACTCGCCAATGCCGTCACGCCATAGCCGATGACTGCGGCCAGAATCGACCCGGTCAGAATCCCCATGCGGTCTTCACCCGCAAACTCACTGGCGCCAGGCACGAAGGCCAGGGCGCCGACAAACAGGCTCATGGTGAAGCCGATACCGCACAGGATCGCCACGCCAAATACCTGGCCCCAGTTGGCGCCCGTTGGCAGGGCAGCCAGGCCGGTCTTGATGGCCAGCCAGGTGAGGCCGAACACGCCGACGGTTTTGCCGATCAACAGGCCAGCGGCAATACCCATTGGCACGTGGTGGGTGAAGCTCTCCAGGCTCACGCCGGTCAGGGGAGACACCCGCATTGGCGAACGCAAACAGCGGCAGGATGCCGTAGGCCACCCACGGATGCAGGGCGTGTTCCAGGGTCATCAGCGGCGAAGGTTCGGCATTCTTGGTCCGCAATGGGATGCAGAACGCCAAGGTCACACCGGCCAGGGTGGCATGCACGCCGCTCTTGAGAACGCACACCCACAGGATCAAGCCGACGATCATGTACGGCCCGAGCTTGATCACTCCCAATCGATTCATCGCGATCAACGCGATCAGGCAGGCCCTGCACCGGCCAGCGAAGCGCCGGACAGGTCACTGGAATAGAACACGGCAATGACGATGATCGCACCCAGGTCGTCAATGATCGCCAAGGTCATCAGGAACAGCTTCAGCGACACCGGCACGCGTTTGCCCAGCAGGGCCAATACACCGAGGGCGAAGGCGATGTCGGTGGCCATGGGGATCGCCCAGCCGGACAGCGCAGCAGGGAAGTCCTTGTTGATTGCCCAGTAGACCAGCGCCGGCACCACCATGCCGCCGATGGCCGCTGCACCTGGCAGCACCACCTGCGAGGGCTTGGACAGCTGTCCGTCGAGCAGCTCGCGCTTGACCTCCAGGCCAATCAGCAGGAAGAACAGGGCCATCAGGCCATCGTTGATCCACAGCAACGCCGGCTTGGCGATTTTCAGTGCGCCAATCTGTGCAACGACCGGCACATCGAGAAAGGCGCTGTACAGGTGCGACAACGGTGAGTTGTTGATGATCAACGCCAGGGCGGCAGCAGCGATCAACAACAGACCGCTGGCGGCTTCCAGCTGGAAGAAACGGGTGAAAGTGCTACGCAGAGGCAAGGGGTGCTCTCCAATCAAAGTTCAATAGGTGGGTACCCTAACCCGTACCGTTAGTTGTTAAAACAAAAGTTATATTCTTATTTGTTATAAGCGGAGGGTCCGCCGACATGGTTTTCAAGGCGTGTAATTGTGTGTCCAATTGAGTCATGACTGTATCTGTGTGGAGTGTAGGAAACATCCTAAGATTGGTGCTGAAAACTCTTAGAGATCCTCATCATGAGCGACCATCGTTCCTGGGCCCGTGAGGCCATTCGCATCATTGAAGCGGACTTCCAGCGTAGCGCTGACACGCACCTGATCCCTTTGCCAGTGCCGGGTTTGCCGGGAATCGAGTTGTACTTCAAGGACGAATCCAGCCATCCCACCGGCAGCCTGAAACATCGACTGGCCCGCTCATTGTTCCTGTATGCGCTGTGCAATGGCTGGCTCAAACCGAGTGCACCGGTGATCGAAGCCTCCAGCGGCTCTACGGCCATTTCCGAGGCGTACTTTGCGCGATTGCTCGGCCTGCCATTTATTGCGGTAATGCCGGCCACCACCTCCCAGGAAAAGATTGCGCAGATCGCCTTTTACGGAGGCAAGAGCCACCTGGTACAGGATCCGACGCAGATCTATGCCGAATCCGAACGCCTGGCGCAGGAAAGTGGTGGTCACTTCATGGACCAATTCACCTACGCCGAACGCGCGACCGACTGGCGGGCGAACAACAACATTGCCGAATCGATCTTCCAACAGATGCGCTTTGAGCAGCACCCCGAGCCCAGTTGGTTGATCTCCAGCCCCGGCACGGGCGGCACCACGGCGACGCTGGGGCGTTATGTGCGTTACCGCCAGCATCGCACGCGCGTGTTGTGCGCCGATGCCGAACGCTCGGTGTTTTTCGACTTCTACCAGAGTGGCGACGCCAGCCTGCGCCTGGATTGTGGTTCGCGTATCGAAGGCATTGGGCGTCCACGGGTCGAGGCATCGTTTCTGCCAGCGGTGATCGATGCGATGGTCAAGGTGCCGGATGCGCTATCGCTGGCGGCCATGCATTACCTGGCCGAGCGGTTGGGGCGCCGGGTGGGTGGTTCGAGCGGGACAAACCTGGTGGGCGCGCTGATGGCGGCGCAGCGGATGAAGGCGGCGGGGAGTCGGGGTCGATCGTAGCGATCTTGTGTGATGGGGGAGAGCGGTATGCCACGACCTATTACGATCAGGCTTGGTTGGCGGCGCAGGGGTATGAACTGGACGGTTTGATCGCCGCGGTTGCTGCGAGTGTAGAGCGCGGCGAGCCGCTGCCGGATAGCATCTTGCGCGCCAATATCTGACCCAACACAAAACCAATGTGGGAGCGGGCTTGCTCGCGAATGCGGTGGTTCAGTCAAAACATCTTTAACTGACACGACGCCTTCGCGAGCAAGCCCGCTCCCACATTTGGACTGCAGTGTTTGCAGTATTTACGTCAGGCCTCAATACCCAACATATCCCGCACCACCGCCTCGGCAATCCGGATCCCATCCACACCTGCCGACAGAATCCCGCCCGCGTAACCCGCACCTTCACCGGCCGGGAACAGCCCTTTCACATTCAGGCTCTGCATCGATTCGTTGCGGGTGATCCGCAGCGGCGACGAGGTACGTGTCTCGATACCGGTCAACACCGCATCGTGCAGCGAGTAGCCTTTGATCTGCTTCTCGAATGCCGGCAGCGCTTCACGGATCGCTTCGATGGCAAAGTCGGGTAGCGCCAGGGCCAGGTCACCCAATGACACGCCAGGTTTGTAGGACGGCTCCACACTGCCGATGGCGGTGGATGGCTTGCCGGCTATGAAATCCCCCACCAGTTGCGCCGGGGCTTCGTAGTTGCTGCCACCGAGGATGTAGGCGTGGGACTCCAGGCGTTCCTGCAACTCGATACCGGCCAGCGGGCCACCCGGGTAATCCACTTCCGGGGTGATGCCGACCACGATGCCGGAGTTGGCATTGCGCTCGTTACGCGAGTATTGGCTCATGCCGTTGGTGACCACGCGGTTCGGCTCGGACGTCGCTGCCACTACGGTGCCGCCCGGGCACATGCAGAAGCTGTAGACCGAACGGCCGTTCTTGGCGTGGTGCACCAGTTTGTAGTCGGCGGCACCGAGTTTCGGGTGGCCGGCGTATTTGCCCAGGCGCGCCGCGTCGATCAGCGATTGCGGGTGTTCGATACGGAAACCCACCGAGAATGGCTTGGCCTCCATGTACACGCCACGGCCGTGGAGCATGCGGAAGGTATCACGGGCGCTGTGGCCCAGGGCCAGGATCACGTGCTTGGAGAGGATCTGCTCGCCGCCATCGACCACCACGCCGTTCAACTGGCCATCTTCGATCAGCACGTCGGTGACGCGTTGTTCGAAGCGCACTTCACCGCCCAGGGCGATGATTTGCTCGCGCATGTTTTCCACTACGCCGGTCAAGCGGAAGGTACCGATATGCGGTTTGCTGACGTAGAGAATTTCTTCCGGCGCGCCCGCTTTCACAAACTCATGCAGGACTTTGCGGCCGTGGAATTTCGGGTCCTTGATCTGGCTGTACAGCTTGCCGTCGGAAAAGGTCCCGGCGCCGCCTTCACCGAACTGCACGTTGGACTCTGGGTTGAGCACGCTTTTGCGCCACAGGCCCCACGTGTCCTTGGTGCGCTGGCGTACTTCCTTGCCGCGTTCCAGGATGATCGGCTTGAAGCCCATCTGCGCCAGCAATAGGCCGGCGAAGATGCCGCAGGGACCGAAGCCTACCACGATGGGGCGCTCTGTCAGGCCTTGCGGCGCCCGGCCGACTACTTTGTAGCTGACGTCCGGTGCCGGGTTGACGTTGCGGTCATCGGCAAACTTGAGCAGCAAGGCGGCTTCGCTCTTCACGTTCAAGTCGATGGTGTAGATGAAGCACAGCTCCGACGACTTCTTGCGCGCATCGTAGCTGCGTTTGAACAGGGTGAAATCGAGCAGGTCATCACTGGCGATGCCTAGGCGCTGCACGATGGCAGGCCGCAGGTCTTCTTCGGGATGGTCGATGGGCAGCTTGAGTTCGGTGATTCGTAACATGACGGGATCCGGTAGGCGGCGGACAAAGAGGCCGGCTGTTTTGCAAACCGGCGATTATAAGCCCCAATGGCGGTTTCCCGTCATGTTAAAACAGCGCAGGGCGTAATCAGTCGTCGCGGGAGCCGCCGAACGACGCGCAGCCACGCTGCACCTGGCCGTTGACCCGCAATTCGGCGGTCATGTGTTGCAGGCTGCCGCTGACGCTGTCCACGCACCGTTGCGGGGCCACCCACAGTTCGACGTGCTGGTTGTTGGCTTCGGTCATCAGGTTGAAGCGGCCGTCGCCGATCTGCTCTTCCACATACGGCACCGCCAATGGCGGCTGGCCTTCACGTTCCAGCACCATGCCCTTGGCGGTGACATTCATTGCCCAGGCCGGCTTATGGCCGTTGGCCCGCAGGATCATGCGCTTGAAGTCCGGGTCGTTGCAGGCCGAGGTCGACCGTTCTACGCGATACAACTGCTGCAGGTCCACTGAACCCTGGGTACCGCTGGCGACGCCGGAGAACTTGCCCCGCAGGTCGGCAAACAGTGCACCTTGTTGCCCAGCCAAGGAAGCCGCTTCCTGGAGGATGTTGGTGCCGCCGGTATCGTTGACCACGTAGTTGCGTTTGTCGTCGCACGGCTGGAACAACAGCTTGCCACCGACCGCCGTGAGCTCGCCCTGCATGCGAGTCAACCCGACCAGCGATGGCTTGGCTGGCTCGTTCTCGAACATCTGGCAGGCGGCGAACAGGGGAAGCAGGGCAAACAAGGCAAGGGTACGGGCGGCACGCATAGAGGGTCTCCAGACAAGTGCCGCCACGTTACGCAGGCTGGCGATGCATCACAACCCCGCCGGCCAGCTTCAGGCAATTCTTACGGGTGCCGGATTCAGTCAACGATAAACGTCTGACCGGTCTGCAAGCCTTCGACGCTTTTGGCGTAGGCCAGCGCTACATCGGCGCCAGGCGCGGGTTTGTAGCCACGGAAATACGGCGCGTAACTGCCCATCGCTTCCACCAGGACCGTAGGGCTTACGGAGTTGACACGTAGGCCGCGTGGCAATTCGATCGCCGCGGCTTTGACGAATGCGTCGAGGGCGCCATTGACCAGTGCGGCCGAAGCGCCGGTACGGATCGGGTCTCGGTTGAGAATGCCGCTGGTGAAGGTGAACGAGGCGCCGTCGTTGGCGTATTCACGGCCGATCAACAGCAGGTTGACCTGGCCCATCAGCTTGTCACGCAGGCCCAGTTCAAAGTCACTTTCGCTCATGTCACCAAGCGCCACGAAGTTCACGCTGCCCGCCGCACAGACCAGGGCGTCGAACTTGCCGGTCTGCTCGAACAGCTTGCGGATCGAGGCGCTGTCGCTGATATCCACCTGGAAATCGCCGCTGTTGCGGCCGATGCTGATCACATCGTGACGCTGAGCCAGCTCTGCCTTGACTGCTGAGCCGACAGTACCGCTGGCGCCAATCAATAGGATTTTCATGGTGCTGTTCCTCCAGGGGATAAGTGAAGGTTCAGTCTAGTGTGGCTTTTGAACGGATAAACGTGCTAATAGGCAACATTTGGTTTTCAAATGGAAACAATCCATGAGCGAGATGGATGACCTTGCAGCCTTCGCGGTGCTGATCGAAGCCGGCAGTTTTACCGTGGCGGCTGAACAACTGGGCTGCAGCAAAGGCCAATTGTCCAAGCGTATCAGCCAACTGGAAGCGCAGTTTTCCGTGGTGCTGCTGCACCGCACTACCCGCAAGCTCAGCCTCACCGCCGCCGGTGCGGCGTTGCTGCCCCAGGCCCAGGCGTTAGTGGTGCAAGTGGATCGCGCTCGTCAGGCATTGGCGCGGCTCAAGGACGATCTGGCCGGCCCCGTGCGTATGACGGTTCCGGTGTCGTTGGGCGAAACGTTCTTCGATGGCTTGCTGCTGGAGTTTTCCAAGCAGTACCCGCAGGTGCAGATCGAACTGGAGCTGAACAACAGCTACCGGGACTTGGCGCGGGATGGGTTTGATCTAGGGGTGCGTTCAGGCGCGATTGAAAATGAGCGTCTGGTTGCCAAGCCTCTATTGGCTTGGCATGAGATGACCTGCGCCAGCCCGGCTTACCTTGAACAACACGGCGAACCACAGACCCCTGCCGACCTGGCGGCCCACACCTGCCTGCTCAACAGCCACTACAGCGGCCGCGAAGAGTGGCTGTACCACCAGCAGCATGAACTGTTGCGGGTTCGGGTCAGCGGCACCTTTGCGTCCAACCACTACAACCTGTTGAAAAAGGCTGCGCTGGTGGGCGCTGGTATTGCCCGCTTGCCGTCCTACGTACTGCCTGCGGAATTGGCTGACGGTCGCTTGCGCTGGCTCCTGCGCGACTATCAGACGCGGAGCATGCCGATGTACCTGGTTCATCCCTACCAGGGCGGCCTGCCGCGTCGCACCCAAGTGTTGGCCGATTACCTGGTGGATTGGTTCAAGCGCAGCGGCGAAGCCCTCGACCGGCTTTAGCGGTAGCGGCGGGCGATCAGATGATCGATGGACAGGCACCCAGGCCCCTTGGCTACCAACAGCAGCAACAACGCAATCCAGGTGCCGTGGGTAGGGTAGGCGTCGGGGTAGACAAACAGTTGAATCACCAGCGTCATGCCAACCAGCGCCAGGGCCGAGAAGCGCGTCGCGAACCCCACCAGGATCAGCACCGGGAAGAAATGCTCGGCAAACGCCGCCATATGCGCAGCCACCTCCGGCGACAGCAGCGGCACATGGTATTCGCTGCGAAACAGCGGCAGGGTCGAGGCGGCGAGTCGCGGTTCGCCCAACTGGAAGGTGCCGCCGATCAGGTCGATGGCAAAGCCTTCGACTTTGGTTTGCCCGGACTTCCAGAACACGGCGGCGATGGAGAAGCGCGCGACAAAGGCGATGAGGCTGTAGGGAATTTGTTCGAAAAGCTGGATGACCCGTTTCACCAGGCACGGTGCGGAAGTCTTCATGTCGATACCTTTTGTTCTAAGTGCAAATGGGTAATGGCATTGCGGCTGATCAACAGCGTGAGGCATTGGTGCAGATCGAATTCGGGGGAAGCCCCCAGGGCTTGTTCAATGGCTTTCTCCAATGGCGTGCCGTGGGCCAGGCAGTTGATAAACACTACTGAGCCCTGGTCGATGGCGAACACCTTGACCTCAAGGCCTGCGCGCAACACCAACGCACCCTGGGCATGCCAAGGGTTGAGGGTGGCAACGCCGGCTTCGGTCTGATGCGCCGCCCACACGGCGACAACGGCGTATGCCGAATCGAGGGTAGACAGCGAAGGGTGCAATTGCAGGCGTAACCCGCCCACGTCGTCCTGACCTTGCAGGGCCTGGAGCACAGCCTGCTGGTCCAGCGGCGTGCAGTCGGCCGCGTGATAGGCGCAGACCCGCAAGCGTTCCAGCCGCGCGATGTCCGCCAGGTAAGGCACGCTGGCCGCGGGCTCGAAACCTTGGATGAACTGGGCAAACGTGCTGCCGTACTGACTGATCAGCGGGCTGGTGGGCGGGTGCGCCTGAACGAAAATGCTGGCCATGGCGCGGAAAAACTCATCGCCCACCAGCTGCAAGGTCACGGGGTACGCAGTCACCAATGCATTGATCAATGAGCTATGCACGTTGTTGCGATAGACCGCAAAGCGGCTTTGCGGGTCGGCACCATTGCTGCTGAACAGACCGTCGGGGCAGGACAGTTCGGGGTCCAACAGGGCCTTGGCAAAGGCGTCGTGCAAGCTCATGGGCTCACCTGCGAAAGATGCCATTCGGCGTGTTGGGCTTCGGCCAGCAGCACGTTGAATGCAGGCACTTGGTTGTCGCGTTCGATCAATGTCGCCATCGGGCCGACACGCTCCAGTACCCTTTCGTACAACTGCCACACGGCGTTATCGATAGGTGCACCGTGGTCATCGATCAACAGGCGGTCACCGAGGCTGTCAGTGTCTTCGGCAAAACCTGCCAGATGAATCTCACCCACTGCGTGCAACGGCAGAGCATCGACGTAGGACTGCGGATCGCGCTGGTGGTTGATGCAGGACACGTAGACGTTGTTCACATCCAGCAGCAAGCCACAGCCTGTGCGACGGATGATCTCGCTGATGAAGTCCGTCTCGTCCAGGGTAGAGCGCTGGAATTGCAGGTAGGTCGATGGGTTCTCCAGCAGCATCGGCCGCTTGAGGGCGCTCTGCACTTGGTCAACGTGTTCGCACACCCGTTGCAGGGTAGTGCTGTCGTAGGCCAGGGGCAGCAGGTCATTGAGGAACACCGGGCCGTGGCTCGACCAGGCCAGGTGTTCGGAAAAAAGAGTGGGGTTGATAGCGTTCGATCAGCGTTGCCAGGCGTGCCAGGTGTGCACGACACAACGGGCCTTCGCCGCCGATGGACAGGCCCACGCCGTGCAACGACAGGGGGTACTGTTCGCGGATCAACCCCAGGTAGTGATGAAACGGTCCGCCGGCAACCATGTAGTTTTCGGCGTGCACTTCAAAAAAACCGATGTCGGGCGAAGTGTCGAGCACTTCGATAAAGTGCTCGGGCTTGAGCCCCAGCCCGGCCCGACGCGGTAGGGCGGGCGCCTGAGCCTGGGAGACAGCGTGCAGGGATGAAAGGGTCATCATCAGTACTCAGGCGTGACTAGCAATCAGGACTTGGCGGTGAAGGCTGCTTCCTGGCCGAAACCGGTCGGCGAGGTGGAGCTTGGGGTTTTGGCGCAGGTGCCGGCCGGAACCAGTTTCCAGGCGTTGGCCTGGTCTTTGACTTTCGAGGTGCCAGCGCAGGAAGTACCGGCGCCCGCAGCGCAATCGTTCTTGCCTGCTTCAGCGACGCCGAAGCACTTTTGCATGTCATCGGCCGCGTGAGCGGTGGTGGCCAGGGTGGACAGGCTCAGGGCAGAACCCAGGGCCAGGATGAGGGAGGCGGCGGACAGTTTGGTAGTCATGGTGTATCTCCAGCAGTGGGTTGAGTTGGCGGGCTTGAGTGCCTGCTTGTACCACTAGAGACGACGGGAAGGAATCTGTTACAAGCCTGTCGAAAATAATTTCAGGCTTCGCAAAATCTAACGATCACACAAGGCAAATGGAGCTGGCTTGCCTGCGATAGCATCAACTCGGTGTGTCAGTCACACCGAGTTGATGCTATCGCAGGCAAGCCAGCTCCCACAAGCCAGCTCTCACATGTTTTGAGTTAACCGCCTAGGTACGCCTCACGCACCTTCGGATCGGTCAGCAATTGCTCACCCGTGCCCTGCATCACCACCCGGCCGTTTTCCAACACATAGGCGCGGTCGGCGATTTTCAGTGCCTGGTTGGCGTTCTGTTCCACCAGGAACACCGTTACACCGTCCTTGCGCAGCTGTTCGATGATGTCGAAGATCTGCTGGATGATGATCGGGGCCAGGCCAAGAGACGGTTCGTCGAGCAGCAACAACTTGGGCTTGCTCATCAGCGCCCGGCCAATGGCGAGCATTTGCTGCTCGCCACCGGACATGGTGCCGCCACGCTGGCTGAAGCGTTCCTTGAGCCGGGGGAACAGGTGCAGCACCTTATCCATCTGCTCCTGATAGTCGCCTTTGTCGGTGAAGAACCCGCCCATGGCCAGGTTCTCCTCCACGGTCAGCCGCGAGAACACGCGACGGCCTTCCGGCACCACGGCAATGCTCTTGCGCATGATGTGCGACGACTGTTGCCCCACCAGCTCTTCACCCATGTAGCGGATGCTGCCGCTGTGAGCCTGCGGCGAACCGCACAGGGTCATCAGCAAGGTCGATTTACCCGCACCGTTGGCGCCGATCAGCGTGACGATCTCACCCTGGCGCACTTCCACGTTGACGCTGTGCAGGGCCTGGATCTTGCCGTAGAAAGTGGAAACGTTTTCGAATTGCAGCATTTTACGCTTCCCCCAAATAGGCTTTGATCACTTCAGGATTGTCGCGGATCTGCTCCGGCGTTCCGTTGGCCAGTGGCGTGCCCTGGTTGATCACCACGATGTGGTCGGAAATGCTCATGACCAGTTTCATGTCGTGCTCGATCAACAGCACCGTGGCGTTGTTTTCCTCACGCAGCACGCTGATCAGCGCCTTGAGGTCTTCGGTTTCCTTGGGGTTCAGGCCGGCAGCCGGTTCGTCGAGCATCAGGATCCGCGGGCGGGTCATCATGCAGCGGGCGATTTCCAGGCGACGTTGCTGACCGTAGGCCAGGGTGCCAGCAGGGCGGTTGGCGAACTCGGTCAGGTTGACCTTGTCCAGCCAGTACGCCGCGTACTCCATGGCCTCGCGTTCGCTCTTGCGGAACGACGGCGTCTTGAACAGGCCTGCAAAGAAGTTGGTGTTCAGGTGACGGTGCTGGGCGATCAGCAAGTTCTCGACCGCCGTCATGTCTTTGAACAACCGCACGTTCTGGAAGGTTCGCACCACGCCCTTGCGGGCGATCTCGTGGCCGGCCAGGCCCTGGATCGGTTGGCCGTCCAGCAGGATGCTGCCGCCGCTCGGCTTGTAGAAACCGGTGAGGCAGTTGAACACCGTGGTCTTGCCGGCGCCGTTGGGGCCGATCAATGCAACTACTTGTTTCTCTTTCACGGTCAGGGCTACGCCATTGACCGCGAGCAAACCGCCGAAGCGCATGCTCAAGTTTTCGACTTTCAGGATCTCGCGGCTCATTTGCGCAGCTCCATGTGTGGACGTTGCATGGGCAGCAGGCCTTGAGGGCGCCAGATCATCATCAGCACCATCATGGCGCCGAACATCAACATGCGGTATTCGCTGAATTCACGCATCATTTCCGGCAGCAGGATCATCACGATCGCCGCCAGGATCACGCCCAACTGCGAGCCCATGCCACCCAGTACCACGATGGCGAGGATGATCGCCGACTCGATAAAGGTGAACGACTCCGGGGTGACCAAGCCTTGGCGAGCGGCGAAGAAGCTACCGGCGAAACCGGCGAACGCAGCACCCAGGGTGAACGCGGAGAGCTTGATGATGGTCGGGTTCAGGCCCAGGGCCCGGCAGGCGATCTCGTCTTCGCGCAGCGCTTCCCACGCGCGGCCAATCGGCATGCGCAGCAGGCGGTTGATCACGAACAAGGCGGCCAGTGCCAGCAACAGCGCCACCAGGTACAGGAACACCACTTTACTGACCGGGTTGTAGTCGATCCCGAAGTATTCGTGGAAGGTCTGCATGCCTTCTGCGGCGGTGCGGTCGAACGACAGCCCGAAGAAGGTCGGTTTGGGAATGCTGCTGATGCCGTTGGGGCCACCGGTGATATCGGTCAGGTTACGCAGGAACAGACGGATGATTTCACCGAAGCCCAGGGTCACGATGGCCAGGTAGTCACCGCGCAAACGCAACACCGGGAAACCCAGCAGGAAGCCGAACGTAGCGGCTGCCATGCCCGCCAACGGCAAGCAGATCCAGAAGCTCCAGCCCAGGTAGTGCGACAGCAGTGCGTAGGTGTACGCGCCCACGGCGTAGAAGCCCACATAACCCAAGTCGAGCAGACCGGCCAGGCCCACCACGATGTTCAGGCCCAGGCCCAGCAACACGTAGATCAGGATCAGGGTGGCGATGTCGACGGCGCCGCGCGAACCAAAGAATGGCCAGACCAACGCGGCCACGATCAAGCCGATGATGAAGTAGCGCTGGGTGCGCGGCAGGGTCAGGAATTGGCTGACCTTGGGCGATACCAACGGGCCACGGTTGCTCTTGAGCAAGGCACTGAACTGATCGCTGAACAACACGCGCAGGAACATCAGCACCGAACACAGGGCGATGACGGTCAGGGTCACGGGACCCGTGCCGTGCACTTCCAGGTTGATGCCGACAATGCTCAGCTTGAGGCCGAGTACCGGAAAGGCCACGGCCCATACCAGCAAGGCGCTGAAAAACGCCGATTTAAGATATCTGCTCATACTTTCTCAACCTCCGGACGGCCCAGGATGCCGGTCGGACGGAACAACAGCACCAGAACCAAGAGACCGAACGCTACGACGTCCTTGTATTGGTCGCCGAAGATATCGGCGCCGAACGCTTCGGCCACACCCAGCACCAAGCCACCGAGCATCGCGCCCGGAATACTGCCGATGCCGCCCAGGACCGCCGCGGTAAAGGCCTTGAGGCCTACCAGGAAACCGGCGTTGGGGTTGATCACGCCGTACTGCATGCTCAGCAGCACCGCCGCGACGGCAGCCAGTGCGGCACCGATCACGAAGGTCAGGGCGATGATGTTGTTGGTGTTGATGCCCAGCAGGTTCGCCATCTTGATGTCTTCGGCGCAAGCCCGGCAGGCACGCCCCAGACGAGAGCGGGAGATGAACAGGGTCAGGCCCAGCATGGCCACCAGGGTGACGACGAAGACCAGGACCTGCATGTACGAAATCAGCACTTCTTGTGCGCCACCCGGGCCGAAGGAGAAGCTCCCCGGAATCAGGTTGGGAATGGACTTGTCCTTGGAGTCCTGGGACAGCAATACGGTGTTCTGCAGGAAAATCGACATGCCGATGGCGGAAATCAGCGGGATCAAACGGTTGCTGCCACGCAAGGGACGGTAGGCAACGCGCTCGATACTGTAGCCATAGGCACTGGTCACGATGATCGACGCAAGGAACGCAGCGGTCATCAACAGCGGCAGGGAGTGGATCCCCATCATGGCCAGCCCGGCAAGGGCGATGAAGGCCACGTAGGAACCAATCATGTACACCTCGCCATGGGCGAAGTTGATCATTCAATGATGCCGTAAACCATTGTGTAGCCAATGGCTATCAAGGCATAGGTGCTGCCAACGGTCATGCCGTTAACCAGCGTTTGGAAAAATGATAGATCTCAGGCATTACAGCGCTCCTAAAAACCCGATACGCATTTCACTGGTGGAGTCATGTTCCGGCCCCGTGCTGTGTTCTGTGAGCACATTTGCACAAAGCGTTTGCCAGCGAACCGCTGGTGACGGTTTTAAGATTTTCAGGTGAGCCAGCGCCCGGATCGCGGGTGTCAGGCCCATAAACCTCGGGGAACAAAGCCCACTGCTCTCACAGTGGGCTTGTTGGACCAGTAACGCCTGGCTTACTGAGGGGAGACTTCGGTTTTAGGTTTGCCGAAGTGCCATTCGTAGACCACGAATTTGAAGTCCTTCAGGTCGCCCTTGGCATCGAAGCTCAGGTCGCCAGTAGGGGTCTTGAAAGTGCCTGCGTGGATGGCTGCAGCCACTTTGGCGGTGTCTTCGCTCTTCGCGGCAGCGATACCGCCGGCGATGACTTCAACTGCCGAGTAGGCTGGGAACACGAATGGGCCGCTTGGGTCTTTTTTTGTCAGCGACGAGCGCGTCGACGATGGCCTTGTTCGCTGGGTCGGCGTCGAAGGATTTCGGCAGGGTAACCAGCAGGCCTTCGGAGGCGCCCTGGGCGATTTGCGAGATGGAGTCGTTGCCGACGCCTTCTGGGCCCATGAACTTGGCGTTTACGCCTTTTTCCTTGGCTTGGCGCAGGATCAAGCCCAGCTCAGGGTGGTAGCCGCCGTAGTAGACGAAGTCGACGTTGGCTTGCTTGAGCTTCTGAATCAGCGAGCCGAAGTCTTTGTCGCCAGCGTTGATGCCTTCGAAGAGGGCAACTTTCACGCCTTTTTTCTCGAGGGTCTGTTTAACGGCAGTGGCGATACCCTCACCGTACTGCTGCTTGTCGTGAATAACGGCAACGACTTTTGGCTTCACGTGGTCGGCGATGTAGTTACCCGCTGCAGGGCCTTGGGCGCTGTCCAGGCCGATGGTGCGGAACACCAGTTTGTAGCCACGGAAGTGATTTCCGGGCTGGTAGCAGCCGGGGTAATCATGATGACGCCTTCGTCTTCATAAATGTCGGACGCTGGCTGAGTGGAGCTGGAGCAAAGGTGACCGACCACGAACTTGACGCCGTCGTTGACCACTTTGTTGGCTACGGCAACGGCTTGTTTAGGATCGCAAGCGTCGTCGTATTCCTTGGCTTCGAGCAGTTTGCCGTCGACGCCGCCCTTGGCGTTGATGTCGGCAATGGCTTGCTTGGCACCCATGAATTGCATGTCACCGTATTGCGTCACCGGACCGGTTTTAGGACCAGCAATACCGATCTTGATGGTGTCGGCTGCGAACGAATGGCCGGCAACCCCAGCCAGGACCATAGCGGCAAACAGTTTGGAAATCTGCTTAGTAGCCTTATTCATAGTGCTCCACTCTTACTGTTGTATTTTTTATAGTTCTAGCGGCCTTGTGAGCTGCAGAACCGGATCGGATATCTCGGATATCCCCCCGGCAGTGCCCTGGCAACTGTACCGGTACAGTGTAGAGCGCCGGTTGATCGCTTGAAAAGCTGGCTGCTGGGGGCAAAACCCGGGTGTGTCGCTTAAATGAAAGAAAAAGACAGAATTGCGGCGGGTTGATGCCAGAGTCTCGGGCAATCCTTGGCTTTTCTGACACTTTCTATCGGTGCTTCATTTGCAACTGGGTTTTTCTGCGCGAGTGACGACGTTATGATTGCGCCGTTTTTTACTCAGGTGAATTCCCATGACGCAAGAACCTAGCACCCTCTATGCCAAGCTGCTCGGTGAAACCGCCGAAATATCCTGGAAGGAGCTTGAGCCGTTCTTTGCCAAGGGTGCCCTATTGTGGGTCGACGCCGGGCTGGATTTGATCGAAGCCGCCGAGGGAATGGCCGAAGACAACCGCGATAAAGTCGCTGCCTGGCTGGCCGCGGGCAGGCTTGGCGAAGTGTCTGCGACGCGGGCATTGGACCTGGTGGAGCGTGATCCCAGCCTGTGGGCGGTGGTGGTTTCGCCGTGGATTCTGATCCAGGAAAGGGCGTCGCAAGAATAGTTAGCACTAAAAAGGTGCGCATTTTTCGCGGCAACAAGTGTGTAGCGGAGTAACCGCTGGAGCCGTGATGGCATCTTGCCGTAGAGAAAGGTCACAGCCGAGGGTGACGTGCGCGTAATGGGAACAGTTCTCTCGCCGCGAAAAGCCCAGGGAATTGTTTCTCGGTGTGAATAAAGGCGGTTGGCCATCAGAAATATCTGACGGAAGCGGTGAATTATCGGTGGATTCCGGTAAAGTTCGTGGCTTGTTCCATGGAGCTAGTCATGCCGTCAGCGCTGCCCCCCTTAGAGAAAACGTCGCACCAGTTGCTCTACCTTATTTACGGTAACCAGGATGTTTACCGGCGCGAGGCCAAATTCAGCATTCTCACCGCCTTGTCACAGCTCAAGCCAGGCGAGTCGTTGTGTATCCGGGTCATGACTGACCGCCCGCAGGATTACATCGGCTGGCCGGTTGAAACCATCGAGCTGGATGAGCAAGCCCTGGCCCGGTGGCAGGGCGAGAATGGCTATACCCACCGCCGCAAGGCCTGTGCAATCGCCCATGGCCTGACGCTCGCGGACAAGACCCTGTTCGTCGATACCGACACGCTGTTCCTCAAGTCGCCCCACCGTGTGTTCGAACTGATCGAGCCCGGCAAGTACGTGATGGACGAGTTCGAGTACGACTGGAGCTATGTTTGCAAACGCCCGGACTACCTCAAGTTGGGCCGCCACCTGCATCAACATGGAATCTCTGCCAGTAATAGCTTCAAGCTCTATAACAGTGGCCTGTGCGGCGTGCGCGCCAGTGATACGCCATTGCTTGAAGCGTCGATCCAGTTGATTGATGAGTGGACGCAGGATTCGTTCGATATCCACACCATCGAGCAAGTCGCGATTTCCTTTGCGATGCGTGGCAAAACGGTGCGCGAGGCCAGGAAGTTCGTTCACCATTACTACTCCGACAAGCGCTTTTTCCACGCCATGCAAGCGCATTTCTTCGATTTGCACGGTGAGACGTTCGACCCGACGCTGGTCGCGCGATGCCTGGACGTACCGCGCGTCAAGCCGGTGCCGTCCCCTTGGCAGCGGCTGCGTATCAAATGGAAACTGCGCAATCAGCGCAAGCACATGAAAAGGGTGGGGCGCGACCTGCTGTATGGCAGTTCGGCGCCAGAGCATCCGTACTACGACGTGTGCCGGCATGGCTGGTGGGAGTCGGCGTCGCGCGAAATTCGCGGGTGGGATGAAGCTGAACAAAAGAAATTCTTCGGCCCGAATGACACCCACTGGCCGAAGCAGTTGCCCCGGCCTTCAAAGTCCGCAGACGAGCAAAAGATCCTGGTTTTCCTGCGTCAGCAGCGGGCTCGCTGATAGGGCGACGGCGCCGAGCGGCGCCGTCGCAGGTTCTCAGGCGGTCTTGCCGGTGTGGTTATTCAAGGAAATGACCTTGGTCTTGCCGATCCGGTGACGGTAGATCTCACGCAGGTACTTGATCGCCTTCTTCACGCAATCCCGCGACAGGCGAATGTCATTGATCGACACGAACTTCTCTTTGTCGTTGATCAACTCGCGGTACTTCTTCTCGTACATCGGCTTGATCGCGTACCAGTTGGTGTCGAGGATCTTCGCCGGGTTCTCAAACTCGTTGAGCAGCTCATCGATACGGTCTTCGTCGAAGTCCTCATGGATGATGAAGTCCAGGATCGAGTTGTCCAGTGTGTCGTCGAAACGGTACGGGTTGCGGGCAAAGCAGCGCTTGATAAACGCCACGATCAGCGTGAGGAAGTCGTCCGACAGGCACGGGCTTTTGGCGATCAGGGTGGTCAGCGACAGGTTGGCCGACGCGCCGATGACCAGGGCGTAACGTTTGAGCGTGGTGTTGGGGAACAGGCTGTTGAGGTGGGTCTTGAGTCGATTCAAGTCCATGTAGGACAGCTTGTAGTCCTTGGGCAGCGAGACAATCGACACCACCGACGAGCAGTTCTTGAAGAAGTGCAGGTCGTGCAGCGCCGCCGCGTCATAACCAGAGTTCTTGTATTGCTCCAGCGACGCTTTGTAGCGCTTGGACTCAATCGGCAACAGGCTGATGCCCTCGATGGCCTGGGTGACTTTGTTGAAGTGCGGCAAGTCGATGGAGCGGAAGAACAGGTCATCAATGTTCAAGCGCTGTGGTTCTTTTTCGAACACCTTGAACTTGTCGCCCGTCGGCACCGGGGTTTCCGGGACGACAGACTCTGCGTAGGCAATCGCCACCGGGCCGGCCAGGCTCATGAACAGGTCGTTGGCATCCAGGCGAATGGTTTCGCCGATATCGATGCCGGCGCGACGGAAGTAGTTCTGGTCGTAGTCGGTGGTCACCGCCTGGGCGGTGAGGATGTTGAAGATCTGCTGGGAGATGTACTGGTTGGCGTGTTTTTCCATGGCATTGACGTCGATGTTCTGGATGTTGCCATCGTCGCTTTCTTCGGCGTAACGCATGATGTCGTTGGAGATCAGCATCATCGCGTTCCACGGCCGGATACGGCCTTTACGCTGGCTTCGCTGCTGTCTTCATTGGCGAAGTTGTACGAGAAATCCCATTCTTCCGACAGGTACTTGCACAGCAAACGACCGGCGTTGATGTGCAGTGCCTCTGACATTTCGCTGCGGTGATCGGAAATGTTCGGCAGCACGCAGATGCCGCTGGTGAAGATCGGCTCGAACACAAAGGCGTGGCCGCTCTTGCTGTCATGCTCGTCGGCAGGCTTGGTGTCGAACGTCTTGTTCATGTACGAGTGTTGCTGGGCCAGGCCGAACTCCGAGGCCATGCCCGAACCGGTGCCGCCGCCGGCACTGAAGATCGAAAAATACAGGCGCGACTGGTTGGCCTTGATGCCGCATGAGTCGATCAGGTACGAGTGGATCATCTTCCAGTCGGGGCTGGAAAAACGCTGGGTGTCTTTGTTGAGGATGATCTTGGCCAGGTACTGGCCGAGGATCGGCGCGTTACCGGCACCACCGGCATGGACTTCCGACAGGTCCATGATTTTCATCTTGCTGTAATCACGCAGGAACCCGCTTTTTTCGCCCTTGCGCGAAAAGCGGATACGCCCGGCGATGTCTTTGTCCAGATCGCCCAGCATCACCAACGGTTCGACCAGGAACACCGGCTTGCTGGCTTTGCCGCTGCCCAGGCGCAAGTTATTGCGGATCCACTGGGCGGGGCTGTAGCCCTTGTCCAACGACTTGTCTTCAGTGCTGAACTCGTTGAGGTAGAACTTGCGCGCGTTGTACACCAGTTCGGCGACGTCCAGCGCAATGTTCGAACCGCAGCGGCCCAGGCCGATCAGGCACACCGATGGAAATTCCTGGTCGTTGCGCGGCTCACCCTCGGCTTCCAGGTAGGGCGGGCGCGGGAACACCATGTCGCGCAGTCCGTCGAGGTTGTCGAGGATGCGGTCGGTATTGGTTTCGGTGAAGTACAGGTATTGCTGTGTGGCCAACGGGCGCGTGTTGCTCAATGACTTTGAACCTGAGGGTTTTTCCGCAGGAGCTGGGAGCAACACGTCGGATACCACGGTGGCAGAGTTATTTTTAGAAGTCATTGTGCGCCATGTGCCTGGGCGGATGGCTGAAAGTAATAAAAGGGCCATCACGGAATGGGAGTTCGCGACTTTTACAGTGCGTCCTTGTCCGGATCGATTGGGTTTGACCCTGGTGATTCCCAGGAAAACGTGGCCGGACTCTGATGAATCGGCCGTTCGTCGGCGTTCTTTAGGCAAATGATGGCGAAATGCCAAAGATTCGGCGTCAGCGAATTGGCCTGACGATAGAGGTGGACCCAGGACGGTTGGGGAGGGCTCTTTCGGCGGGGAGTTGTCCTTGCTGCCCACCGTGCTGAACGGGTAGAGCGGGTTGCGCATGTCGATGCCCTGGATCACGCCGATGATGTCACTGGCCGGTACGGCCGGGCTCAACAGGTAGCCCTGGACGAAGTCGCAGCCGTGTTTGAGCAGCAGTTCGAATTGGGCCTGGGTTTCCACGCCTTCGGTCACCACCTGCAAGTGCAGGGTGTGGGCCATGCCGATGATCGCCTGGACAATCTCGATATCGGCGGTGGACTTGGGGATGTCCTGGATAAACGAGCGGTCGATCTTCAAGGTGTTGAGGGGCAGGCGCTTGAGGTAGGCGAGGGACGAGTAGCCGGTACCAAAGTCGTCGATGGCCAGGGATACACCCAGCGCCCGAATCTGCCGCAGCAACGCCAGCGTACTGCTGATGTTGCCCATCAGCGCATTTTCGGTGACTTCCAGTTCCAGGCGGTTGGCGCCGATTGCACTGAACCTCAGGGCGTCTTCGATTTCATCCGCCAGTTCGTCACGGACCAGGTTCAGCGCCGAGCAGTTCACGGCCATGGTCAGTTCGGTGTAGCCCCGGTCCGACAGCAAGCTCAAGTCATGACAGGCCTGGCGCAATACCCAATGGTCCAGCTCGGCGATCAGCCCGTTGTTTTCGGCGATGCTGATAAACCGATCCGGGGCCAGCAGCCCGTGCTGAGGGTGTTGCCAGCGCACTAACGCTTCCAGGCGGGTGACCTTGCCCAGTTTCATGTCGAAGATCGGTTGGTAGAACAGCACCAATTGGTGACGCGTGCGCAAGGCTGCGCGCAGTTCTTCTTCGAGTTGCAGTTCAAGAAACGCGCGGGTTTTCAGGTTGGAACTGAAGAACGTCAGGCTGTTACGCCCGGTTTCCTTGGATTGGTACAGCGCCAGGTCGGCGGTTTTCAGCAGTTCTTCGCAGGTCAGGCCATCGTCGGGAAACAGGCTGATACCGATACTGGTGGTCATCACCATGCGCCGGCCAGCCAGCTCGATGGGTTCTTTCATTTTTTGCATGATGCGCTGGGCCAGGTGCCGCGCTTCGTCACGGTGATGGACGCTGATGAGGATACAGAACTCATCGCCGCCAAACCGCGCGACCACGTCTTCGTGGCTGCGCACCGAGCCTTTGATATGCCCGGCCAGCACGGTGAGCAACTGGTCGCCGGCATCGTGTCCGAGGCTGTCATTGATGCGTTTGAAGTGATCGATGTCGAGAAATATCACCGCCATCATGCCGTGTGATGTGGTTTTTTCGGCGACTTTCTCTGCAAAGATCTGGTTGAAACCCCGGCGGTTGAGCAGGCTGGTCAGTGCGTCGTAATGGGCCACTTGTTGCAGGGAGGCACGGGCCTGGTCCAATTCGCTGAGCAGGGCGTTGACCCGGCGCAGGTCGCGTTCCTTGTGTTGCAACTTTTTGTCGGCCAGCGCGGCGCTGATGCTGCTCCCGATCACCAGCAACGTGATCACCGCCACGGACAAGCCCAGTTGGATCGGATTGTTGTCCAGCGGCAACGACAGGTCGGCTTCATTGGGCACCATAAGGCGCATAGCCGCCATGCCGGTGAAATGCATGCTCAGGATGCCGGCGCCCAACACCAGGCTGGCGGCGTATTTGAGTAATTGATGGAACACCCCGGCGCCGTTGCGCAAGTAGCTCGACAGCAGCAGCGCCGCCAGGCTCGCGCCAATGGCGATGCCGATGGAGGCCAGAAACAGCTCCGTCTCAAAATACACCTGGGCCTGGGAGCGCATGGCCGACATGCCAACGTAGTGCATCAGGGCAATACCGATGCCCATCCACACCGAAGCCAGCAAATACTGATGAAAGCGCAGGTGCGTATGACTGAGGGTTTGCATGGCAAACAACGACGCCACCAGCGCAATCAACAGCGAGGCGAATGTCATGAGCAATTCGTAGTGAATGGCAATCGGCGCCTG
This sequence comes from Pseudomonas poae, assembly GCA_004000515.1. Classification (GTDB taxonomy): domain Bacteria; phylum Pseudomonadota; class Gammaproteobacteria; order Pseudomonadales; family Pseudomonadaceae; genus Aquipseudomonas; species Aquipseudomonas cremoris. The sequence goes on along the minus strand of CP034537.1, from coordinate 7,130,769 downwards.
AAAGGCCAGCATGCTGATGAAGTGAGTGGACCAGATTCCACCGGCCAGGCAGCCGGCACCCAGCCAACGCCAGTGGCGTCTTGCGGTGGGGTCCTCGACATGGCCGACGCGTTCGGCCATGTCGAGCGTGCCGAAACCTGCCGCGCAAGCGACCAGATAGGCCAGCAGCACCAGAAAGGGGTTATGACTGCAATTGAGTAATAAGTGCCCGCTTTCTGGAAGGTCAGTGAAAAAATGCAGACCCAGCCATTCCATAGCATGCCCCGTCATAGAGTCATTACGTCACTGCCTACGGCGATGACCTATGGAGTCGAGTATAGAAGTCTGGTGGGATTCGCCACGGGTAATGGCACTTTGCTCTCAACGATTTTGGCATGCCATCCATAGCGTTTGATGCTAAGCGCTGATGGGCAACTCCAGTTCAAACGGCGCTTCCAGGGGCGGCAGGCCGAAAGCGGCGCGGGCGGCATCGCAGTCGACGTTCTGTACGCCTTCATGCCAGGACGCTTCAAACTCTCGGCAGGGGCTGGATCGTTGTTCATAAATCGAGCAACTCGTGGCCTTGCCCACTTCACCCTCAAGGCTGCAGCAGCGTGCGGGTTTCTGGTCGGTGCCGATCATCGCTACGCGCGTCGGATTGATCTGTACGACCAGGTCATCGGGCACCGTTCCGCCGGATGAGGCGCACTCTCCCCAGAAGAAAGACACGCGAAAGTATGAACAGCAGGCACCGCAACTCAGACACGGACTGGCTTCGGACATGGGCGTCATCGATAAGAAAAGTAAGAAGGGGGGACTACGGGAAGGCTCGCCATTCTATCCGTGCCATAGCCATTGGGAAGGGGTGGCACACATATATTTTGTAGGGAAAGTCCCGTAATGCCGGGTGAAATCATGCCCTATCAGCTTTACGAATCATTACAGACAACCGCCGCCCGCCTGACTATGTTGCAGGTACCGGGCAGGATGCATCGGGCATCGCAGCTCTCATAACAATAAAAGAGACGGACCCATGCAGAACTCGACCCAAGCGGCGAATGCCTGGCGCATTCTGTTCCTGCTGTTCCTCGCCAACCTGTTCAACTTTTTTCGACCGCACCATTCCCGCGATCATCATCGAGCCGATCCGCATGGAATGGCACTTGAGCGACTTCCAGCTCGGCATCATCGGCACCGCCTTCACCATCGTCTATGCCATTGCCGGCCTGCCGCTCGGGCGCATGGCCGACACCGGCTCGCGCAGCAAACTGATGGGCTGGGGCTTGTTCGCCTGGAGCGGGCTGACGGCGGTCAACGGCATGGTCGGTAGTTTCTGGACCTTCTTGTTGGTGCGCATGGGCATCGGCATTGGCGAAGCCAGCTATGCGCCGGCGGCCAACTCGCTGATCGGCGACCTGTTCCCGGCACACCGTCGTGCACGGGCCATGGGGATCTTCATGCTGGGCCTGCCGCTAGGGCTGTTGCTGGCGTTCTTCACCATCGGTGCGATGGTCAAGGCGTTCGACAGCTGGCGCGCACCGTTCTTCATCGCCGCTGTGCCGGGGCTGATCCTTGCGGTGTTCATGTTCTACATCAAGGAACCCAAGCGCGGCGCGGCGGAAGCCGTGCAAGTCTCCCAGGAACGCGTCGACCGCCCGATCCGCCGCGTCCTGGCGGTGCCGACGTTCCTTTGGTTGGTGCTGGCCGGCCTGTGTTTCAACTTCGCCACCTATGCCTGCAACTCATTTTTAGTGCCGATGTTGCAGCGTTACTTCCTGATGCCGTTGCAGGATGCAGCTGTCGCCACCGGCGTGATTGTCGGCCTGACCGGCTTGGTGGGCCTGACGTTGGGCGGCTGGATCGCCGACAAGATTCATCAACGGGTGCCCAATGGACGCCTGTTGTTTGCTGCGTTCAGCCTGATTATTTCCACCGTCACCACCGCCTGGGCGCTGCACGCCGGGCGCATCGAGATCGGGGTGTTCGTGGCGCTGTTCAGTGTGGGCTGGCTGTTTGCCTATAACTTCTACACCTGCGTGTACACGGCGATTCAGGATGTGGTTGAACCGCGCCTGCGCGCGACGGCGATGGCGTTGTTCTTTGCTGGGTTGTACTTGCTGGGCGGTGGTATGGGGCCGGTGGTGGTGGGGGCTTGTCCGATCACTTTGCCCATTCGGCAATGTATGCGGCGGGGGCGGAGCAGATGACCGAGGCGTATAAAGCGGTGGGTTTGCATGACGCCATGTACCTGATTCCGGTGGCGCTGTTTCTGACCATGCTGTTTCTGTTCCAGGCCTCGCGGTGTTTTGTGTGCGATGCCAAGAAGATGAAAGAGGGGTTGGGGGCGGTGGAGGTGCCGGCTGCAGCAGTAACAGCTTGAGACTGCGGTGACTTCATCGCAGGCAAGCCAGCTCCCACAGTTGAATGTGTTCACACATCAAAATGTGGGAGCCGGGCTTGCCCGCGATGAGGCTCTCAAGGTGCATAAAAAAGGCCCGCATTGCGCGGGCCTTTATTTTGTTTCAAGCGGCAATTAGCCTGCGACCAGGACTCGGATCGCTTCCAGGCGCAACGCGGCCTTGTCCAACATGGCCAAACCTTGCTCACGCTGGTTACGCAACGCTACCAGCTCACTGTCACGCACCGTCGGGTTAACCGCTTGCAGCGCGGTCAAGCGTGCCAGTTCTTCGTCGGTGTCCGCCGCCAGGCGACGCTTGGCCTCGGCCACACGCTCGGCATGCTGCGGGGTGATCTTGTCTTCACCGGCGTTGATCCGTGGCGTCAGCTGATCACGCTGGGCCTGGATGAACTTGTTGGCGCTGGCACGTGGCACGCTTTCCAACTGGTCGTTGAGGGTCACGAACGACACACGGCTCGACAGGTCGTTGCCATTGGCGTCCAACAGGCAGCGCAGGGCGGCAGGCGGCAGGTAGCGGCCCAGTTGCAGCGAGCGCGGGGCGACCACTTCGCTGACATAGAGCAGTTCCAGCAACACGGTGCCCGGCTTGAGCGCCTTGTTCTTGATCAGCGCCACCGCGGTGTTGCCCATGGAGCCGGACAGCACCAGGTCCATGCCGCCCTGCACCATCGGGTGTTCCCAGGTGATGAACTGCATGTCTTCACGCGACAGCGCCTGGTTACGGTCGTAGGTGATGGTCACGCCTTCGTCGTCGCCCAGGGGGAAGCTGGCGTCGAGCATTTTTCGCTCGGCTTGAGGATCAGGGCGTTTTCCGAATGGTCTTCGCTGTCGATGCCGAACGCATCGAACAGGGTTTCCATGTAGATCGGCAGGGCGAACTGGTCGTCTTGCTCAAGGATGTCTTCTACCAATGCGTCGCCTTCCCCCGCACCACCGGAGTTGAGCTCCAGCAGGCGGTCGCGGCCGGTGTGCAGCTCTTCTTCAAGACGCTCGCGCTCGGCACGGGCTTCGTCGATCAGGGCTTGCCACTCGCCGTCGTCGGCGTTTTCCAGCAGCGGCAGCAGGCGCGGGCCGAACTGATGCTGCAAGGCGTTGCCGGTCGGGCAGGTGTTGAGGAAGGCGTTAAGCGCTTCGTGGTACCACTGGAACAGGCGCTCTTGTGGGCTGGTTTCCAGGTACGGCACGTGCAGTTCGATCACATGCTTCTGGCCGATCCGGTCCAGACGGCCGATCCGCTGTTCCAGCAGGTCAGGGTGGGACGGCAGGTCGAACAGCACCAGGTGGTGGGAGAACTGGAAGTTGCGGCCTTCACTGCCGATCTCGGAGCAGATCAGCACCTGGGCGCCGAATTCTTCATCGGCGAAGTAGGCGGCGGCGCGGTCACGCTCCAGGATGTTCATGCCCTCGTGGAACACCGTGGCCGGGATGCCGGAGCGCACGCGCAGGGCGTCTTCCAAGTCCATGGCGGTTTCGGCGTGGGCGCAGATCACCAGGACCTTGGTGCGCTTGAGCATTTTGAGTTGGTCGATCAGCCACTCGACACGCGGGTCGAAGCGCCACCAACGGTTCTCTTCTTCAACGTCCGGCTGGGACTGGAAGCTGACTTCCGGGTACAGCTCGGCGTGTTCGCCCAGCGGCAATTCGAGGTATTCGTCCGGGTTCGGCAGCGGGTAGGCGTGCAGCTTGCGCTCCGGGAAACCCTGCACCGCAGCGCGGGTGTTACGGAACAGCACGCGACCGGTGCCGTGGCGGTCGAGCAGCTCACGCACCAGGCGGGCGCTGGCTTCGGTGTCGCCATCGTTGACGGCGGTGAGCAGGGCTTCACCTTCATCACCCAGGAAACCCTGGATGGTTTTATGCGCTTTAGGCGACAGGCGGCCCTTGTCCATCAACTCCTGCACGGCTTCGGCCACCGGGCGATAGTTTTCGCTCTCGGCGCGGAAGGCTTGCAGGTCGTGGAAACGGTTCGGGTCCAGCAGGCGCAGACGCGCGAAGTGGCTGTCCTGGCCCAGCTGTTCCGGGGTGGCGGTCAGCAGCAGGACGCCAGGGATGACTTCGGCGAGTTGCTCGACCAGCGCGTATTCCGGGCTGACCTTGTCTTCATGCCAGACCAGGTGATGGGCTTCGTCGACTACCAGCAAGTCCCAACCGGCGGCGAACAGCGCGTCCTGGGCTTTCTCGTCGTCCACCAGCCATTCCAGGGCCACCAGCGCGAGCTGAGTGTCTTCGAACGGGTTGGTGGCATCGCTTTCGATAAAACGTTCTTCGTCGAACAGTGCCACCTGCAGGTTGAAGCGGCGGCGCATTTCCACCAGCCACTGGTGCTGCAGGTTTTCCGGCACCAGGATCAGCACGCGGTTGGCGCGGCCCGACAGCAACTGGCGATGGATTACCAGGCCGGCTTCGATGGTCTTGCCCAGGCCCACTTCATCGGCCAGCAATACCCGTGGCGCAATACGGTCAGCGACTTCGCGGGCAATATGCAGTTGGTGAGCAATCGGTTGCGCACGCACGCCACCCAGGCCCCACAGGGAGGACTGCAACTGGCGGCTGGTATGTTCCAGGGTGTGGTAACGCAGCGAGAACCAGGCGAGCGGGTCGATCTGCCCGGCGAACAGACGGTCGCTGGCCAGGCGGAACTGGATAAAGTTGGAGAGTTGGGTTTCCGGCAGGGTGACCTGCTCGTTCTGCCCATTGAGGCCGTGGTAGACCAGCAGGCCGTCGACGTCGTCGACTTCTTGCACGGTCATTTTCCAGCCTTCGAAATGGGTGATGCTGTCACCCGGCGAAAACCTCACGCGAGTGAGGGGCGCATTCCGTAGCGCATACTGGCGAGTGTCGCCAGTGGCCGGATAGAGCACGGTCAACAAGCGGCCGTCCTGTGCCAGAACGGTGCCTAACCCCAGCTCTGCTTCGCTGTCACTAATCCAGCGTTGCCCCGGTTGATACTGCTGCGCCATGCTGCCTGACTCCCGCCGTGAAAAAGCCGACTATCTTAACGGAACAAGGCCCCCGCCCAAGGACTCTGACAAAAACTACTCCGTTTGCGCATGGCTTCGGAAGCTGAATCGACGGGTGGCGGGCACTTGGGAGTGTCGACTGGGTCACAGGTTGGCGAGTGTGTGCTCAAGTCGCCCTGCAACCCGCCGACAGCCTGTTGACCAGGAGAATAAAATTTATGCTGCCACCCATGCTGCCCGTCAGCGTTGTGCCGGTTACGTCACAACTCGATCCGGTGCGTCAGAAGCCGGATATCCCGCCCGTGGTGCCAGTCCAAGCGGGCTCCAATGAAAGCACTATCGATCTGAAAAGGGCGATGCCGAGCAGTCGGCGTTTCTGCTGCGTGAAGAGCAGCGTCGCCAGCAGGAGCAGCAGAAACGTCGGCGTGAAGCCGATGAGGACCCGGAACAGCACCTGGCAATTCCGGGGGATCTGCTCAATGCCGACAACACCGTGCCGGTGGTGCCGTTGATTGAAGACGCACCGCGCCAGGGCCTGTGGGTGGACGTCGAGGTTTAATCGCGCAGTTCCCGCAAGGCTGCCAGCAGCCGATCGATGTCGTGCTCGTCGTTGAGCGGGCTGACGGAGATCCGCGCCACACTGGCAAGGCCTCGTGCCTGCATATCCAGTGGCGTGTAGGCCACACCGTTGGCGCCGATATTGATGCGCTTCAAGCCCAACCGGCGCTTGAGTTCGAAGGCGTCCCAGCCCTCGAGGTTGAAGGCGATCAGTCCTGACTGAGCCGTGCCCAAGTCATGCAGCAAAATGCCCGGGATCTGACGCAAGCCTTCGCGGATTCGCGCGCTGGTCTGTGAGACTTGGCTCCAAATCTGCTCAACCCCTAGCCGGTTTGTCTCCTGCAATGCATTGCCCAGCCCCGCCAACAACGCGAAAGAGGCCTCGCTGGTTTCGAAGCGGCGGGCGTCGTTGCGCAAGTCAAAACCTTCGGCGGTCCAGGGCGCGGAAAACACATCACGCTGGGCGGGGTTCAAGCGTTGCAGAAAGTCCGGCCTTACGTAGAGCAGCGCCGTGCCTCGTGGCCCGCGCAGGTGTTTGCGCCCGGCCGACTTGAGCACGTCGCAGTGCAACGCTTGCACATCCACCGGCAGTTGGCCGACGGCTTGACCGGCGTCGATGAAGTAGGGGATGGCGTGGCGCCTGGCCACTTCGCCGATGGCCTGGGCAGGGTTGATCAGGCCGCCATTCGCTGGCAGCCAGGTGAGGTCGATCAGCTTCACGCGGGCATCGATCATCGACTCCAGCGCCGCTGGGCAAACCGCGCCGCTGTCATCGCAGTCAATGACCTCCACGCGGGCACCCGCCTGTACGGCCACCTGCATGCTCGCCAGGTTGCCGCCCCATTCGTGGCGGCCCACCAGGATTCGGTCGCCCGGCTGCCACGGGCCCAATGCCTGGAACGCCATGCTCCAGGCGGTCGAGCCGCTGCTGGCAAATGCAATGGAGTGGGCGGGTGCATTGAGCAGTTGCCCAGCGGCGCGGCGGGCTTTTTCCACCAGCACGGCGCCGTGCTCGCCAGCCTCCATCGGGCCTTCGCGGGCTTCACGTTGCAGTTGCTCGACGATCGCGTCGAGCGTTGCCTGGCTGGGCAGGGAAGCGCCGGCGTGGTTGAAGTGCACGATGCCGGACTGGCAGCCGGGGGTGACATCGCGCAGGTTTTGCACCTCCAGCGGGCTCACGGGCGCAGCTCGAAAATGGCATCAACCTCCACCGCCACGCCAGCGGGCAGGCTGGAAACACCCACGGCCGTGCGTACATGTCGGCCTTTGTCGCCGAGGGCGTTGACCACCAAGTTGGAGGCACCGTTGGCGACCAGGCTTTGTTGCTTGAAGTCGGCGCTGCTGGCGATAAATACCCCCAGGCGCAGAATGCGCACCAGGCGCGACAGGTCATCGCCCAGCGCATCGCCCAGTTGCCCCAACAAGCCGAGTGCTGCGAGTTCTGCAGCCTGGGCGCCTTCTTCATTGCTGAGGGATTCACCCAGGCGGCCCACGTAGGCAGGTTTGCCATCCACCAACGGAATTTGCCCGGAGACAAATAGCTGGTTCTGGCTGATGACGTAATTGATGTAGTTGGCAGCCGGCTCGCCGGGCGTGGGCAGGGTCAGGCCGAGGGCTTGGACGCGTTGGCGCAGGGAGTCGCTCATGATCAATCCTCTGGGTTAAGAGGTGTCAGCATGTTGGCTGTCTCGAGGGGCGACAAACGGATAGATCTCACACGACGAATCGAAAAAACTCACGCGTCGCTGCAGGCTTCCTTCAACCACTGGCTGAAGCATTCAGCCGCGTCGCTGCCGGGCCCTTGCGGGGCGATCAGCCAGTAGCCGATTTCGCTGTGGTAGGGCGGCCAGTCAAAGGCTTCCACCAGGCTGCCATCCTGGAGCTTGCGCTCGATCAGGCGATGACGGCCCATGGCAATGCCCTGGCCGGCTACGGCGGCTTCGACCACGATGTTGTAGTCGTGCAGCATCACGCGGGGATGGTCAGCGAGGTCGACTTGATAGTGCTCAGACCAATCGGTCCATTCAAACGGCCGGTGCGAAGTGGCCATCAGCAACGGGCTGTCATGTCGTGCCTTGAACGCGGGCTGCACACCGGGGAGATCACTTCCGGCATCAGCCGAGTGGCCTGCACGTCGGGCCAGTCGCCCTTGCCATAGCGGATGGCCAGGTCGACTTCGGCGGCGGCAACGTTGGCCAACTGAATGGCCGGTAGCAACTCCACTTGGATATGCGGGTAGCGGTTCAGAAACCCGGCCAGGCGCGGCGCCAGCCACAGCGTGGCAAAGGATGCCAGCAAGCCGATGCGCAATACCGTGGTGCTCGGTGTGACGCGTTGGCTACGAGTGGCTGCGGCGATGGCGTCCAGGGCGGGGCGGATTTCGTCGTAGTAACGCTGGCCGTCAGCGGTCAGATCAATCGCGCGGGTGCGTCGGATAAATAGTGGTTTGCCCAAGTGCTGTTCAAGCTTTTGCACTTGGTGGCTCAAGGCGCTTTGGGTTACTGACAGCTCGTTCGCGGCCTTGATAAAACTCAAATGGCGCGCCACGGCTTCGAAGGCGCGCAGGGCCAGCAATGGCGGAAGGTCTTTGTGCAATGCCACCTGAGCGCGTCTCCGGAGCCTGGGAAAGTGCCGATTTTGGGCGATGACCTGCATTTTGTCGCCCGCTGATTTGCGATGGAGCGGGGAGGCCGCATTATTGAGCCATTCCCGCCACGACGTAAGCCAAGCCATGAGTGATGACGACAAGCTGATCGACCTGAATGCCGAACGGGCCAAACGTGTCCATGACCTGAACGACAAGCGCCTGAACGAAGTGCGCCAGGCATTTGAACAAGCAATGCCGTTCGGCAAAGTTAAGAAAAAACCAAAGAACAAACCAAAAAACGTTGAAACAACCTGCATCTGTTGATGCAGGTCAGTTATTGCTCTTCTTTACGCCCCGTTGCGGGCGACATTGATCCCCGTCAATTTTCCATTCCGCCTTCTCCATTAACTTAGCCCTATCGCAACAGGGCAAGTGCAGGAGGCCGGTCATGTTTATCGATAATGTGGTATTTGCCGGAGTGCTGACTGTCAGCCTCATGGTGCTGTTTTTTGTAGGGTTTGGAATTTTTATCTGGAAAGACGCGAATAAGCGTAAAAAACCCTAGGTCTTTCCGGGTTACATGAGCACGCAGGCATTTTGGGCGACTTCGGTCGCCCTTTTTTTGCCTGGGATTTAATCGGGTTGATTAAACCTGTTTGTCCAGTCCTGAAATAGGTTTACACCTATTTCAGCTCAAAACGCCCGATGCACCGCATCGGGCGTTTTGTATTTCAGCGATAGATGTGGCCGCTCGCTGTTATAGATCTGCACCGATTGATCCACCATTCGCGCGGCTTCAGCCGCATCTTTGGGCCGATGCAAGAGAAACTCAGTTTTCAAAATCCCGTTCACTCGTTCGGCCAAAGCGTTTTGGTAGCAGTCGTAACCATCGGTCATTGAACACCGGATACCGTGCTTTACATGCAGCCGCTGATAAAGCTCGGAGCAGTATTGGATGCCTCGATCTGAGTGATGAACAAGGTTTTGTTCTGTTGTTCTGCACTTGAGCGCTTTACTGAATGCCTGAATCACAGACTCCGTGTGCAAGCTTTCGTGAACATGATGCCCCACGATTTTCCGAGAGTAGGCGTCAGTCACCAAGCTCAGATAGGCCACGCCCGCTTGAGTCGGTAAGTAGGTGATATCGGCTACCCAAACTTGTTCTGGCGCCGTAGCAACTACCTGTGAAGGCCCTTCTTTCAGCAAGTTGGGGTGCCTGTGAAAGCGATGATGACTGTTTGTCGTTTTGTGATAGGCCCGCTTGCGAGGAACCAACTCTCGGCGACCCCGCAAAATGTCGAAAAGGCAGTCTCGACCGACCTTTACCGAGACTTCGGGCTCGCTATGCATGAGGTTATGAAGCTTTCGGGTTCCGAGCCTAGGTTGTCTGAGGCGCTTTTCGTGCACGAACACCATCACCTCCTGAGCCTGGAGGGCTCGGGCATTACATGCTCGAATGCGTTTGTAATACGCCTGTCGGGAAATCCCGATGAACTGGCAAGCCCGGCTGATACTCAGGTCTTGGACTTTCCTTTGGGAGAGGACTTGCCGGATCGCTTTTTACGACAGAGACACCAAAGTCGTTCTTGAGTACATCAACAACAGCTTCGAAAAACTGAGCTTTCTGGTTGGCTTGAGCGAGTTGCTCTTCAAGCTCTTTGATTCGCTGCTCGGGCGTCAGCGGCTTGTTTGGCTCATCCATGGAAAGGGATCTCTTGGTACGAATAGACGCGCCTTGACTCCAGTTCTGTCGACCATGCCTGCGTAACCAGTTCAATACCGTCGATTTGCCCTGAATGCCGTAGCGCTCTTGAGCCTCTTTATAACTCAACTCGCCTTTTTCGACCTGGTCGACGACGGACAATTTAAAGGTCAGCGAGTAATCACGCTGACTGCGCCTTTTTCCTGCATTCATTACGCCCTCCTGAGATTGGGTCAGAAGGTGTAAACCTTATTCAGGACGAGACAGTTCCATAAAAAAAGGTGCGGTTCTCAATAGAGGCCGCACCTTTTTTTTAATCGTGGGTTATCAGCTACCCAGCGCCTTCGAGGCCAACCAGAACAACCCGGCCGACAGGCCTACGGTTGCCGGCAGTGTCAGCACCCAAGCCATCAGGATGGTCTTGACGGTGCCGCCTTGCAGGCCGCTCTTGTTGGCGACCATGGTGCCGGCTACACCCGACGACAGCACGTGAGTGGTCGACACTGGCAGGCTGAAGATGTTGGCCAGGCCAATCATGCTCGCGGTGGTGATCTGCGCCGACATGCCTTGGGCATAGGTCATGCCTTGCTTGCCGATTTTTTCGCCGATGGTCAGTACCACGCGTTTCCAGCCAACCATGGTGCCAAGGCCCAGGGCCAGCGCAACGGCGAGGATCACCCAGAACGGAGCGTACTCGGTGGTGGCGGTCAGGTCTTTGCGCAGCTTGTCGAGGTCGGACTTCTCACGCGCATCCAGGCCCGGCAGCTTGCCGACTTTCTTCGCGGTGTCGTCCAGGCAGAGCAGGTAGCGACGCACTTCAATGCGGTGCTCGGCGGTCAGCGAGTGGTAGTCGGAAACACCTTTGAGCGTCTCCATCAGCGCGCTGATGGTCGGCTCAGTCTGCTGCGGGTTGCACTGGAATTTGCCTGGGAGGTCGTTCTTCACGCTTTTGCCCAGTGCCAGGAACTCGCCAAGGGTGGCGTTGTTACGCTGGTAGAACTGGCTCAGGTGCACAGTGGCGTCGCGGGTGCGTTCGATCTGGTAGGTGGTGCTGCCCAGGTCGAGTACGAACTGTGCCGGTACGATACCGATCAGCACCAGCATGATCAGGCCGATGCCTTTTTGACCATCGTTGGAGCCATGCACAAAACTCACGGCCATGGCGGAAATCACCAGGACCAGGCGGTTCCAGAACGGCGGGTGCTTCTTGTCGTCAAGCTTGCGGCGCTGGTCCGGGGTCTTGTGCATCTTCGACAGTGGACGCCACCATTTAAGGGCAATCAGCACCAGCGCCGCGACCAGGAAACCGGCCATCGGCGAGAACACGAGGGAGGCACCGATATCAATCGCCTTCTGCCAGTTCACACCGTCAGCCAAGGGAATGTCGTTGATCAGCGCATTGGCCAGGCCGACACCGAGGATCGAACCGATCAAGGTGTGGGAGCTGGAAGCCGGGATGCCGAAGTACCAGGTGCCCAGGTTCCAGGTGATTGCCGCTGCCAATAGCGAGAAGACCATGGCCAGGCCGTGGCCGGTGTTCACATTGATCAGCAACTCCACCGGCAGCAAATGCACGATGGCGTAGGCGACACCCACACCGCCGAGCAACACGCCGAGGAAGTTGAACACCCCGGAGAAGAACACGGCCAGGTGCGGCGGCATGGCTTTGGTATAGATGACTGTGGCCACCGCGTTAGCGGTGTCATGAAAGCCATTGATGAACTCGAAGGCGAGGACAAAGGCCAGGGCGAGCAACAGGCTCACTAGAACCCAAGCATCCAGTCCGCTGAATAAATCGATCATGAAGGTTTTCTGACCCGGTCGTAAGGGGGCGCGATTATGCCAGAAAACCTCGGTAATCGATGCACTAGCTGCTCATCGGTAACAATCTTCACTGAAAAACCAGGCGGAAGAGGCGTGCATCCCAGGGTTTTCGGGGCTTTGGCAAGTCTTTGATTTATAAAGCGGAGGGGGGATTTGACAGGGAATTGTCACGAAAACGTCATGCCTGAAACATTTGTATGAAATTTCGCTGGTGGCAGTCGGATGAGAGGTAGCCGGGTGCTAGCAATACGCCAGCAACCGAGGCGATACCTTCAGGCTGAAACCGAGTTGCTTATGACTCCTCGGTTTTGAGTTCCTGTTCTATCTTTTGGATTTCCTGGGCAAATGCCTGGTCGAGCAGGCTGGCTCGCTTGCGCCATGGTTTGCGTTCAGGTTCAGGCTGGGCGGCGTAGGTGGTGACTTCCCCGCCGTAAACGTCCTTGTAACGTTGCTCCTGGCGCTCAAGTTCCGCGCGCAGTTCATCTTTCGTCACAGTATTACCTAATTGAGTTGAGTGTAATTACGCTGCAGCTTTTTGCCTGAATGACACCCTTGGTGTTGTTCCAAGTTGAACGCGTGAGACGTTCAAGTTTGAACTAGGTACGAAGGCCATTTGTTAGTGCAGTCATTCGAGGCAGGTTGTTGCGACCGACCATGCACAGCCTGTGCATGACCTGGCGAGCTCTGATCCCGATAATGAAACCGGGCCGACCTCCGCACAGGGTGCATTATAGCGACGCATTTGAATAACACTATCGGCATAAAGTTAAAAAGCGTCAACTTTGTGTGAGCGTTTTGTTACACGTGAGCGTCAGTCATTTGCTCACATTCTGACGGAATAAAAGCTTCAACAGAGTGAGACCTTATAACGCCGTGGCTAACTGTTCCGAGCCCGCTGTGGCCGGCACGCCACGAAATTGCGATTATCGAATGATCGTCCGATAATCGCACAATGTTGCAGGCGCTGCCTTGTGCATCACGGTGCACGCGGCTTGTAATAGCCAACCAACCTCCCTCGCGGATGACAATAAGAGAAAGGACCCCGACATGAACGATCAATTGCGCAACTCTTTCGCGTCAGTCGCGCCGCCGATCGTTGCCTCACCGGCCAAGCGTATCCAGGCGTTTACCGGTGACCCCGACTTCATGACCTCCTTGGCCCGTGGCTTGGCCGTGGTGCAGGCGTTTCAAGAACGCAAACGCCACCTCACCATCGCCCAGATCAGCCACCGCACCGAAATACCCCGCGCTGCCGTGCGCCGTTGCCTGCACACCTTGATCAAGTTGGGCTACGCCACCACCGATGGGCGCACGTACTCGCTATTGCCCAAAGTGCTCACCCTGGGTCATGCCTATTTATCCTCGACGCCGTTGGCCGTGTCGGCCCAACCCTATCTGGACCGCATGAGTGAGCAGTTACACGAGGCATGCAACATGGCCACTCTCGAAGGCGACGACATTCTCTATATCGCCCGTTCGGCCACCACCCAGCGCCTGATCTCTGTGGACCTGTCGGTGGGTGGGCGCCTGCCTGCCTATTGCACGTCCATGGGCCGCATCCTGCTCGCAGCACTGGATGACGCCTCGCTGCAGGACTACCTCGACCACGCCGACCTGCAAACCAAGACCAGCCGCACCCTGACCACGCCTGCCGCGCTGTTTGAATGCCTGCAGCAAGTGCGTCAGCAAGGGTGGTGCATCGTCGACCAGGAATTGGAGCAAGGCCTGCGCTCTATCGCGGTGCCGGTGTACGACGCCTCCGGCCAGGTATTGGCCGCGCTCAACGTCAGCACCCACGCTGGGCGGGTCAGCCGCAGCGAGCTGGAACAGCGGTTTCTGCCGAGCATGCTCAGTGCCAGCCGCGAGTTGAGTGCGCAGTTGTTTGCCTAAGTGTTCGGTGACCGCACAGATCCCGGTTTGATCAATTGACGGTGTTTCCCCTGGCTTATTAATGTGCGGCAGCGCTATCAGCGCCGCGCAAATAATAATGACGACCTCAGGTCGTTGGCCCGCCATCGGTGTGGAAATAACAATAATGAATCAGCCTTCTGTCAGCACCACCCTGGACGTACAGTCCTTTATCAACGCCCAGCCACTCTCGCGTTATCAGTGGCGTGTAGTGATCCTGTGTTTCCTGATCGTCTTCCTCGATGGCCTCGACACCGCCGCCATGGGCTTTATCGCGCCTGCGTTGTCTCAGGACTGGGGCATCGACCGCGCCAGCCTCGGCCCGGTGATGAGTGCCGCGTTGATCGGCATGGTGTTCGGTGCATTGGGCTCTGGCCCGTTGGCCGACCGTTTTGGGCGCAAAGTCGTCTTGGTGGGCGCCGTGTTGCTGTTCGGCGCGTTCAGCCTGGCTTCGGCCTACAGCACCAACGTCGATCAACTGTTGGTGTTGCGTTTCCTCACCGGGCTGGGCCTGGGCGCGGGAATGCCGAATGCCACCACCTTGCTGTCCGAATACACCCCTGAGCGCCACAAGTCGCTGCTGGTCACCAGCATGTTTTGCGGCTTTAACCTGGGCATGGCCGGTGGCGGCTTTATCTCGGCCAAGCTGATCCCGGCCTTTGGTTGGCACGCCCTGTTGATGATCGGCGGCATCCTGCCGTTGATTTTGGTGGTGGTATTGGTGCTGTGGCTGCCGGAGTCGGCGCGTTATTTGGTGGTGCGCAATCGTGGCACCGACAAAGTGCGCAAAACCCTCTCACCCATTGAACCGAGCATCGTCGCCCAGGCCACTGCGTTCAGCGTGCCCGAGCAAAAGACCGTAAAAGCGCGCAACGTGTTTGCGGTGATCTTCTCCGGGACTTACAGCGCCGGCACCTTGCTGCTGTGGCTCACCTACTTCATGGGCCTGGTGATTGTTTATCTGCTGACCAGTTGGCTGCCAACCCTGATGCGCGACAGCGGTGCCAGCATGGAGCAAGCCGCGTTTATCGGCGCGTTATTCCAGTTTGGCGGTGTGTTGAGCGCCGTAGGCGTAGGTTGGGCGATGGACCGGTTCAATCCGCACAAGGTCATCGGCACGTTCTACCTGCTGGCCGGGGTGTTTGCCTACGCGGTAGGGCAGAGCCTGGGCAACATCACGCTGTTGGCGACGTTGGTGTTGGTCGCTGGCATGTGCGTCAACGGTGCGCAATCGGCGATGCCATCCCTGGCAGCGCGCTTCTATCCGACCCAGGGTCGTGCCACGGGTGTGTCCTGGATGCTCGGCATTGGCCGCTTCGGCGCGATCCTTGGCGCGTGGATGGGCGCCACGTTGCTGGGCCTGGGCTGGAACTTCGAACAGGTACTCACCGCCCTGGTGATACCGGCTGCATTGGCCACCGCTGCGGTAGTGATCAAGGGCATGGTCAGCCATGCGGATGCCACCTGAGGCTAATCGATAGCCTGCCAACAATCCGTTCGATAATCGAACACTCAGTCGATTATCGGATTGTTTGGCCCATTTCCCCCGCTTAATCTTCAAGGCACTGCGGCGCCACCTCAGCGCCTTTTTCGATCCACACCGGGAGCCCACACCCCATGGCTGAAATACTCGCGCTGCGTGACGCGGTGAAGCAATTCGTGAACGACGGCGACACCGTCGCACTGGAAGGCTTCACCCACCTGATCCCTACGGCAGCGGGTCATGAAATCATTCGTCAGGGCAAGAAAGACCTGACGCTGGTGCGCATGACGCCTGACCTGGTCTACGACCAGTTGATTGGTGCCGGTTGCGCTCGCAAGCTGATTTTCTCCTGGGGCGGCAACCCGGGTGTGGGTTCCCTGCATCGCCTGCGTGACGCAGTCGAGAAGCAGTGGCCGCAACCGCTGGAGATCGAAGAACACAGCCACGCCGACCTGGCCAATGCCTACGTCGCTGGAGCCTCCGGCCTGCCGTTTGCGGTGCTGCGTGCCTACGCCGGTTCCGACCTGCCCAAGGTCAACCCGCTGATCAAGACGGTCACCTGCCCATTCACCGGCGAAGTGCTGGCGGCGGTGCCCTCGGTGCGGCCGGACGTCACCGTGATCCACGCACAAAAGGCCGACCGCAAGGGCAATGTGTTGCTCTGGGGCATCCTCGGTGTGCAGAAGGAAGCGGCCCTGGCGGCCAAGCGTTGCATCGTCACCGTGGAAGAAATTGTCGACGACCTGAACGCACCGATGAACAGCTGTGTGCTGCCGACCTGGGCCCTGACCGCGGTGTGCCATGTTCCCGGTGGCGCGCACCCGTCCTACGCCCACGGTTACAACGAGCGTGATAACCGCTTCTACCAGGCGTGGGACCCGATCGCTCGCGACCGTGGGACCTTTACCGCCTGGATTGACGAATACATCCACGGCACTGCCGATTTCAGTGAATTCCAGGCCAAGCTGGCCACCGCGCAGGAGGCCAAGTAATGACTTACTCCACCAATGAAATGATGACCGTCGCCGCTGCGCGTCGCCTCAAGAATGGCGCCGTCTGCTTTGTCGGTATCGGCCTGCCGTCCAAGGCCGCCAACCTGGCGCGCCTGACTTCATCGCCGGATGTGGTGTTGATCTACGAGTCCGGCCCGATTGGCGCCAAGCCCTCGGTGCTGCCGCTGTCCATCGGTGATGGCGAGCTGGCTGAGACCGCCGACACCGTGGTACCGACCGGTGAGATTTTTCGCTACTGGCTGCAGGGCGGGCGCATCGATGTCGGCTTTCTCGGCGCAGCCCAGGTCGACCGTTTCGGCAATATCAACACCACTGTGGTCGGTGACTATCACCAGCCCAAAGTGCGCCTGCCAGGCGCCGGTGGCGCGCCGGAAATTGCCGGCTCCGCCAAGAGCGTGTTGATCATCCTCAAGCAATCGTCCCGTTCGTTTGTCGACAAACTGGACTTCATCACCTCCGTCGGCCATGGCGAAGGCGGCGATTCGCGCAAGCGCCTCGGCCTGCCGGGCGCTGGCCCCGTAGGGATTATTACCGACCTGTGCATCATGGAGCCGGAAGAGGGCACCCATGAATTCGTGGTCACCGCGCTGCACCCTGGCGTGACCCGTGAACAAGTGGTCGCGGCCACCGGTTGGGCGATTCGTTTTGCCGAACAGGTCAGCACCACCGCCGAGCCTACTGAGGCAGAACTGACCGCCCTGCGTGACCTTGAAGCACGCACCGCCGCCGCCCACGGCCAAGCGCCGGGAGAAGCCTGATGCGCGATGTATTTATCTGTGACGCCATTCGTACCCCCATCGGCCGTTTCGGCGGTGGCTTGTCTACCGTACGCGCCGATGACTTGGCGGCACTGCCGATCAAGGCCTTGATCGAACGTAACCCCTCGGTGGACTGGAGCGCAGTGGATGAAGTGTTCCTGGGCTGCGCCAACCAGGCCGGCGAAGACAACCGCAACGTCGCCCGTATGGCGCTGTTGCTCGCGGGCCTGCCGGAGAGTATTCCTGGCGTGACCCTTAACCGTTTGTGCGCTTCAGGCATGGACGCGATTGGCACCGCTTTCCGCGCCATTGCCAGCGGCGAAATGGAGCTGGCGATTGCCGGCGGCGTCGAATCGATGTCCCGCGCACCGTTCGTGATGGGCAAGGCCGATGCAGCGTTTTCGCGCAACATGAAGCTGGAAGACACCACCATCGGCTGGCGTTTTATCAACCCGTTGATGAAAGCCCAGTACGGCGTGGATGCGATGCCGCAGACCGCCGATAACGTTGCCGACGATTACCACGTGTCCCGCGCCGACCAGGACGCCTTTGCCCTGCGCAGCCAGCAACGCACCGCTGCTGCGCAAGCCGCGGGTTTCTTCGCCGAGGAAATCGTGCCGGTGCGCGTCGCGCATAAAAAAGGCGAGACCGTGGTGGAGCACGATGAGCATCCACGCGCCGACACGACCCTGGAAGCGCTGACCAAACTCAAGCCAGTCAACGGCCCTGACAAAACCGTTACCGCCGGCAATGCCTCGGGTGTGAATGACGGTGCAGCGGCGTTGATCCTGGCCTCCGCCGAGGCGGTCAAGAAACACGGTCTCACAGCCCGCGCCCGCGTATTGGGCATGGCCAGCGCCGGTGTTGCACCCCGTGTGATGGGCATCGGCCCGATACCGGCGGTGCGCAAATTGGTAGAGCGCCTGGGCCTGGCGGTGAGCGATTTCGACGTGATCGAACTCAACGAAGCGTTCGCCAGCCAAGGCTTGGCAGTGCTGCGTGAACTGGGCATCGCTGACGACGCGCCGCAGGTCAACCCGAACGGCGGCGCCATCGCCCTCGGCCACCCGCTGGGCATGAGCGGCGCGCGGCTGGTACTGACGGCCCTGCATCAACTTGAAAAAACCGGCGGCAGCAAAGGCCTGGCAACCATGTGTGTGGGTGTCGGGCAAGGCTTGGCACTGGCGATTGAACGCATCTAATAAGAGAGGACTGCACCATGAGTGACAAGCCTGGATACCGGCGCCCGCAAGCGGGCACTCAACCTGATTACCTGCACCCGGCCTATCAGTCGACGAACCTGCGTTCGCCGTCCCAGCCGTTGGTGTTTCTGCCCCATTCCTTGTCGGAAATCACCGGCCCGACCATCGGCGCCGAGCGGGTCAACCCGAAGGACAACGACCTCACTGCCCAGCATGACGGCGAGCCCCAAGGCGAACGCATCATCGTGCATGGCCGTGTACTTGACGAAAACGGCCTGCCGGTGCCGGGCATTCTGGTGGAGATCTGGCAGGCCAACGCCGCCGGTCGCTACAACCACAAGCGCGACCTGCATGACGCACCGCTGGACCCGAATTTCACCGGCACTGGCCGCACTGTCACTGACGCCGATGGCTGGTACCAGTTCCAGACCATCAAGCCTGGCGCTTACCCGTGGGGCAACCACCACAACGCGTGGCGCCCGGCGCACATCCACTTTTCGCTGTTCGGCCCCAGCGTGCTGACACGCCTGGTTACGCAGATGTATTTCCCCGGCGACCCGTTGCTGGAATACGACCCGATCTACAACTGCGTGCCGGACACCTCGGCCAAGCAGCGCCTGATCGCCCGTTTCGACCTGGAAAAAACCATTCCTTCCTATGCCCTCGGCTACCGCTGGGACATCGTTCTGCGCGGCCGCGACGCCACGCCGATGGAGAAATGAGATGACACTCAACGCGACCACGTCCCACACCGTCGGGCCGTATTACCACATCGGCCTGACCTGGCTGAACCGCGAAGACCTGACCGTCGCCGCTACCCTCGGCGAGCGCGTGGCGATCAGCGGGCAAGTGGTGGATGGCAACGGTGATGTCGTCAACGACGCCATGCTCGAAGTCTGGCAGGCCAATGCCGCCGGCAAATACGACCACCCGGAAGACGAGCAGGACAAGGCTGTCGACCCGAACTTCGAAGGCTTTGGCCGGGTGCCGGTGGATGGGGAAGGGCGGTTTCGCTTTACCACCATCAAGCCGGGTGCCGTTCCGGGCCTGAAGGGCACGACCAGGCGCCGCACCTGGTGGTGCTGGTGTTTGCCCGTGGGTTGGTGAAGCACCTGCTGACGCGGATCTACTTTGATGGCGAGCCGATGAATGGGGATGACCCGTTGTTGGCGTGTGTACCCGCTGAGCGGCGCGGTACCTTGATTGCCAAGCCGGATGAGGCGGGTGTGCATCAGTGGAACGTGATTTTGCAGGGGACCGATAAGGAAACGGTGTTCTTCGATTATTGAATTGGCTTTGAGGGCCTCATCGCAGGCAAGCCCGCTCCCACCTTTGAATGTGTTCACGAATCAAAATGTGTAAACACAGTAAATGTGGGAGCGGGCTTGCCCGCGAAGAAGCCCTCGCAGGCGCCACATACCCAAAAGTCTTGTTGCGGAACATGGTTGTTGCAAAGTATGTCTAGGCTATAACCGTTCCCACTGAGTGAAAAAACCATGACAACAACAACGAGTCACTACACCGGAGAAGAACGCAGCAAAGGATTTTTGCGATTGTCGGTGCCTCCTCCGGCAACCTCGTCGAATGGTTCGACTTCTACGTCTATGCCTTCTGCGCCATTTACTTTGCCCCGGCGTTTTTCCGTCGGACGACCCTACGGTCCAACTGCTCAACACCGCCGGTGTGTTCGCCGCCGGGTTCTTGATGCGACCTATCGGCGGCTGGCTGTTTGGCCGAGTGGCCGACAAGCACGGTCGTAAAAACTCAATGATGATCTCGGTGCTGATGATGTGCGCCGGTTCGCTGGTCATCGCCTTTTTACCGACCTACAAAGACATCGGGGCCTGGGCGCCGGCGTTGCTGTTGGTGGCGCGCCTGTTCCAGGGCTTGTCGGTGGGTGGCGAATACGGCACTACCGCGACCTACATGAGTGAGGTCGCGCTCAAGGGCCAGCGCGGGTTCTTTGCCTCGTTCCAGTACGTGACCCTGATCGGTGGACAACTGCTGGCCGTGCTGGTGGTGGTGATCCTGCAACAGATCCTCACCGAAGAAGAATTGCGCGCCTGGGGCTGGCGGATTCCGTTCGTGATCGGTGCCATCGCGGCGGTGATCTCGCTGTTGCTGCGCCGCACCCTCAAGGAGACCACCAGCAAGGAAATGCGCCAGGACAAGGACGCCGGCAGCATCGCCGCGTTGTTCCGTAATCACAAAGCGGCGTTTATCACCGTGCTCGGCTACACCGCCGGTGGCTCGCTGATTTTCTACACGTTCACCACTTACATGCAGAAGTACCTGGTGAACACCGCCGGGATGCACGCGAAGACCGCCAGCTACATCATGACCGGCGCACTGTTCGTGTACATGTGCATGCAGCCACTGTTCGGCATGCTTTCGGACAAGATCGGCCGTCGCAACTCGATGCTGTGGTTCGGTGCCCTCGGCACCCTGTGCACGGTGCCGATCCTGCTCACATTGAAAACCGTCACCAGCCCCTTCCTGGCCTTCGTGCTGATCTCGCTGGCCCTGGCCATCGTGAGCTTCTACACCTCGATCAGCGGCCTGGTGAAAGCAGAAATGTTCCCACCGCACGTGCGTGCCCTCGGTGTGGGCCTGGCCTATGCGGTGGCTAACGCGATTTTTGGTGGCTCTGCTGAATACGTGGCCTTGGGGCTTAAATCCATGGGCATGGAAAACACCTTTTACTGGTACGTCACCGGCATGATGGCGGTGGCCTTCCTGTTCAGCTTGCGCTTGCCGAAACAGGCCGAGTACTTGCACCACGATTTGTAAGGGACGCGTTATGACACTGCGCACGAGCAACCAATTGTTCGACGCTTACTTCACGGCAGACAGCATGGCCGAGGTGTTCTGCGACACCGGACGCTTGCAGGGCATGCTGGATTTCGAGGCAACGCTGGCGCGGGCCGAGGCCCGGGTCGGTTTGATCCCGCACGCCGCCGTCGCTCCGATTGCCCAGGCGTGCCTGGCGTCGCTGTACGACGTGGATGCCCTCGGCGTGGCGATTGCCACGGCGGGGAATTCGGCCATTCCATTGGTGAAGGCCTTGGGCAAGTTGATTGCCAGTGAGGATGCCGGCGCCGAGCGTTATGTGCACTTGGGCGCCACCAGCCAGGATGTGATGGACACCGGCCTGGTGCTGCAACTGCGCCAAGCGGTGTTGTTGATCGAAACGGACTTGGCACGACTGGGCAACGTCCTGGCCGCCCAGGCCCAGCGTTATGCCGCTGTGCCCTTGGCTGGGCGCACCTGGCTGCAGCATGCGACGCCGGTCACCTTGGGGATGAAAATCGCCGGGTGGCTGGGCGCGGTCACCCGCAGTCGCCAACGCCTGCGCGAACTCAAGCCGCGCTTGCTGGTGCTGCAATTCGGTGGTGCGTCCGGCACGTTGGCGGCGCTGGGTGAGCAGGCGATGCCGGTGGCCGAAGCCCTGGCGGCGGAGTTGCAACTGGCCTTGCCTGAGCAGCCTTGGCACACCCAACGTGATCGCTTGGTGGAGTTCGCCAGCGTGCTTGGCCTGATCGCCGGTAGCCTTGGCAAATTGGGCCGCGACGTCAGCCTGTTGATGCAGACCGAAGCGGCTGAAGTGTTCGAGCCCTCTGCGCCGGGCAAGGGCGGTTCGTCGACCATGCCGCACAAACGCAACCCTGTGGGCGCTGCCGTGCTGATCAGTGCGGCGACCCGTGTGCCTGGTTTGGTGGCGACGATGTTCAGCGCCATGCCCCAGGAACACGAGCGCAGCCTCGGCCTGTGGCATGCCGAGTGGGAAACCCTGCCGGACATTTGCCGCTTGGTTTCCGGTGCGCTGCAACAGGCACTGCTGGTGAGCGAAGGGCTGGAAGTCGACGCCGAACGCATGGGCAAAAACCTCGACCTGACCCAAGGCCTGGTGCTGGCCGAAGCCGTGAGTATCGTGCTTGCCCAACGCCTGGGTCGTGAGACCGCGCACCATCTGCTGGAGCAATGCTGCAAACGTGCGGTCGCCGAGCAGCGGCATCTGCGTGCAGTGCTGGCAGATGAACCACAGATCACGGCCGAACTGTCAGCAGCTGAACTCGATCGCCTGCTCGACCCTGCCCATTACCTGGGCCAGGCGCAAACCTGGGTCAGCCGCGCCGTAACCGAACACTTCTCTTGAGGAGACCGCTGTGGCATTTGTACAACTCGCCGAGGGCGAACTGCATTACCAATTGGACGGGCCTGTGGATGCGCCGGTGTTGGTGTTGTCCAACTCGTTGGGCACCGACCTGCACATGTGGGACCTCCAGATTCCGGCCTTCACCGAGCACTTTCGCGTGCTGCGCTTCGACACTCGCGGCCATGGCAAATCCCTGGTCACGGAAGGGCCCTACAGCATCGAGCAACTGGGCCGCGACTTGATCGCGCTGCTAGATGCGTTGGACATCCAGCGTGCGCACTTCTGCGGTCTGTCCATGGGCGGCTTGATCGGCCAATGGCTGGGCATCAACGCGGGTTCGCGCCTGCACCGTCTGGTGGTGTGTAACACCGCCGCCAAGATCGGCACGCCTGAGGTGTGGAACCCACGCATCGAGATGGTATTGCGCGACGGCACCGCCGCGATGGTGGCGCTGCGCGACGCATCGATTGCACGCTGGTTTACTGCGGACTTCGCCGAAGCACATCCGCACCAAGCGAAGCTGATCACCGACATGCTGGCGGCAACATCTCCCGAAGGCTACGCAGCCAACTGCGGCGCCGTGCGCGATGCGGATTTCCGTGAACAGTTATCGTCAATCAACGTGCCGACGTTGGTGATTGCTGGCACTGAAGACGCGGTCACACCGCCTGCCGGCAGCCACTACATCCAGGCCCATGTGCAAGGTGCCGAATACGCCGAGTTCTACGCGGCGCACCTGTCCAATGTTCAAGCGGGTGCTGCGTTCAGCGACCGTGTTGTCGAATTTTGCTGGCCCCCTGAGGATTTTTTTTGTGGACGAGAAACAACGTTACACCGAGGGCCTGCAAGTACGCCGCGAAGTGCTGGGCGATGCCCACGTCGACCGCAGCCTCAATGCCCTGACCGAGTTCAATAGCGAGTTTCAGGAAATGATCACCCGCCACGCCTGGGGTGATATCTGGACCCGCCCGGGCCTGCCTCGGCACACCCGTAGCCTGATCACCATTGCGATGCTGATCGGCATGAACCGCAGTGAGGAGTTGAAGCTGCACCTGCGTGCCGCTGCCAGCAATGGGGTGACTCGCGCAGAGATCAAAGAGGTGCTGATGCAGAGCGCGATCTACTGCGGGATTCCGGCGGCGAATGCGACGTTTCATTTGGCGGAGTCGGTGTGGGATGAGCTGGGTGTCGAGTCTCGCCAACAAGACTGAACCTGAAATGCAGTCAAAATGTGGGATCTGGCTTGCCTGCGATAGCGGTGGGTCAGCTACATCTTCGGCTCTGATACACCGCTATCGCAGGCAAGCCAGCTCCCACAAGAGACTTCATTTTGCCTTTAAAGCTAGTGGGAATCCGCGTCCCAGACCCAGTTCCACACACCCGGCAAGTGCACTTCTTCGCTGACATCCTTTACCGTTCGCGCCAACGCCGCCCGCTCCAGCGCGTCATGGTCGGTATAGAACGGCTCCGCAGCCGTCTTCACGCCAGTGACCCGCGCGCTATCGAGCAATATCTGCAAGTACTCCTGCATATGCCGCGCCGTATAGCGGTTGATGTCATGGAACGTCACCACCACCGGTATCACGCCATCCACCGTCGGCAATTCCCCCAGGGCAATGTGCTCGCGTACCACCGAGAGCTGGTGGTACAGGTTGGCGGCGCCGCGGGCTGCCATTGAAACCCCAGATCTTGCCGTCATTGGCGCTCAAGTCGGTGAGCAATACGTGCATGCCGTGGCGCTGGTAGGCGGCGAAGGTGCGCCGGTCGTAGTTCCAGAATGGCGGGCGCACCAGTTGCGGCGGCGCGCCTGTTATCGCCGCAATGTCGGCAGCGCCTTGGGTGAGGGTGCTTTCCAGCTCGGCGTCATTGAGCCAGCGATGGTTGGTATGAAAGGCCGTGGCGGTGTGGAAGGCGAGGATATGGCCTGCGGCGTACTCACGCTCCATGGTCTTGCGGCCCCGTGAACTGCCGCCGGAACGCGACGCTTCGGTCTGCAGGAAAAACACCGCCTTGATGCCCGGCAGTATCGGGTTATGCGCCAGGTCGGCAACCACCGAGCGGCTCGGGTTGTTGTAACCCGAGGCGCTTGGGCCATCATCGAAGGTCAGCAGAAAACGGATCGGCGCCTGGGTTTGCAGGCGTTGTTCGGTCTGCGGCGTCAGGGCGATGGGCGCGCCGATGCAGCCACTGAGGCTCAAGGCCAGGGCAAGCAGGGCGCACGCTAAAGCGAAGGATTTCATGGTGTGCACGGGCTCGAATAAAAAAGCCGCTGCTGATTTAGCTCAGCAGCGGCAGGCGCGCACCATACAGCAAGGTCGATGACGGTTTACAGCAGGCTGATCGGGTAACTGACGATCAACCGGTTTTCATCGAACTCGTTGTTGCTGTAGTCCCGGCGCATGCTGGAATTGCGCCAGCGCACAGTGAGGTCCTTGAGCGCGCCGCTTTGCACGGTATAGCCCAGTTCACTCTCACGGCCCCATTCCTTGCCGTCGGTAATGGTGCCGGTGTGCACGTTGCTGCCGCTGATATAGCGGTTCATCAGCGTCAAGCCCGGCACGCCGAGGGCGGCGAAGTTGTAGTCGTGGCGCACTTGCCAGGATTTTTCCTGGGCGTTGTCGTAGCTGGAGTTGTAGCTGTCGTTGGCCAGGGTGCCGCCGCTGGTGCCGTTGACGCGCATCCAGGCATTGTTGCCGGTGAGTTTTTGCAGGCCGACGTAGAAGGTGTTGCCGCCGTACTTGGCCGAGAACAGGCCGGACCAGGTCTTGTTGTCCAGCTCGCCTGCGCGGGCGCTGCCATCGTCCTTGCCGTAGAAGAACCCGAGGTTCGCGCCCAGGGTCCAGTCGCCCAGCGGTTGGCTGTGGATCAGGTTGACGTACTGCTGGCGGTAGATGTCCTTGAGCTGGGCGTTCCATAGGCCGATCTGGGTGCGCTTGTCGTTGAAGGCGTATTCGCCACCCTGGAAGTTGAAGCGGTCGGAGGTGAACGCGGTTTTTCCGGTCATGGACATGTCGGTCATGCTGCTGTCATCCCGCGGGCTGTTGGCGCGGAACTGACCGCCATACAGCGTGAGGCCGGCGATTTCCTTGGAGGTGATCTGCCCGCCGCGCAGGGTTTGCGGCAGCGAGCGACCATCGTCGGCGCGCAGGATCGGCAGCACCGGCATCCATTCGCCAACCTTTACTTCGGTCTTCGAGATCTTGGCCTTGAAGGCTACGCCAAGTCGTCCGAAGTTATCGGCCGGGCGACCGTCGTGGTCCAGCGGCAGCAACTGGGTGCCGCCAGTACCGCGCCCACCGTCGAGTTTCAACGAGTACAAGCCCAACACATCCACGCCGAAACCCACTGTGCCTTGGGTAAACCCGGACTTGGCATCGAGGATGACACTCTGCGTCCATTCCTGCGCGCCGCCCTGGGCCTTGGTGGGGTTGGTGAAGTTGCGGTTGATGAAGAAATTGCGCAGGTTGAGGTTGGCGCTGGCGTCTTCGAGGAAGCCGTGTTCTTCGGCGACGGCGGGCAAGGCAAGACTGGCGACAGCGGTTGCCAGCAGAAGCCGGCGCGGGAGGAAAGTGCTCATGGTGTTGGACCTGTTGTTATTGGGGTTATGCAGGTGCGGGCCATGGTGCGGGGCAGGGCGGGGGCGGTTCAATCGGGGAGGCGGGTTGTGGGCGATGATCGAACGCAAGTTGCCGGGCACTCAGGCCCGGCATTTTGGGTTTAGGGTTTAGGCGGGTTGAAGTGGGTCCAAGGCACCGCTGGCAAGTAATGCTGGGCTGCAACAATCACCGCCACCATCACCACCAGGAACGCCGCTTGCAACGGGCTCCAGAACGCCCAGTGCAAGCCGTTCAACCAAGGGTAGCCCTCGCTGAATTTTTTGGCTCATGTGGCCGATGCGTTTTTTATGCAGCAGGTTGATCGCCAGCGCGCCGGCATAGGTGAACGCGCCCAGCACGCCCAGCATCAGCCCGCAGGCTATCAGCATGATCACCTGGGGCACGCCGTGGCGTATCACCAGCCAATACTCGTTGGGGTTGAGCCGTTTGGGGATCAGGCGTTGGCTCAGCCATAGGTCGGGAACCCGGTAGGTCGAACTCATGTTTGCCCAGAACTGGGTAACGCGAAAGCCGACGCCGGCCGGTACGAACGCCATGATCATGAAGATGACGATTGTCATCATGTCCAGGTGGTCGGGTTTGTCGTGGATGATACTCAGGCCAATCCCCAGCGCGAACACGGCCCATACGCGAATAAACACCTGGGTGTAGATCGGTCGCGGGACAAATTTGCGCCAGAAGAACGCATCGGGTTGCGGCAGCCGCTCCAGCAGTTGCGGGTAGCGCCAGGTCAGGACTTGCGCCAAGTGCTGGCAGGCTTGCCATTCATTTTCGCCAAACCCGTCGATCATGCGTTTTTGTTGCGTGGCCGACATCGGCGTCAGCAACAGGCGCGCGGCCAGGGCATCGGCCGAGGTGCGGCGAAGGTCTTGGGCCTTTTCCAGCAGGTTGGCGTAAAGCTTTCCTGCTCGCAGCGCGAGACCAGTTCGCGCCACATCCAGGCGGGTTCCGGGCATACGCCTTTCTGGTCGTCCCAGCCGAAAACCTGGCACACCCGCTCGAACAGCGGCACGCTCCAGGTGGTGTCGTGGAGCAACTGCAGGATGATGCGTTGCCACTGCTGTTGCAGGTCGAACACCCGCAGCCAGGGTTGGTTGTTGTACTGCGTGAGTTCGGTGATGAACTCGCGTTCGGCCTTCTGCTCCAGCAGTTCCTGCAAGGTGCGGCGGTATTCCTGCAAGAGTTCGCCGGAGAGCGTTTCGTGTTGCCACGGCGTCATGGCGACCTGTTGCCAGGGTGTCAGCCATTCCAAATGGTTTGCCGCCCAACTGGCTATCGCAACGCGCTCGCCTGGGTGATCGAAGCAATGACGCAACAGGCCCGCCTGAAAGGCGTCGGTGCAATCCTGTTGGATGGCGAGGGTCCAGCGCTCTATGAAGTTGCTGGCGTTGAGGCCACTGAGCAATGCCTGCGCCGGGTCGGCCTTGGGCGCTTCGAATGGGGCCGGCTGCAGGGCACTGACGTCCATCAGTTCGGCGAGGTCGTTGAGGTTGCCGTAGGCTTGTTCGGCCACGGGCGCTGCAGTGGTGGTGGTTTCCTCGTCCTCCCACTCGGCCCGCCAGCGCGCGTAGGCCAATGCTTCTTCATAGGCTTCGCGCAGTCGCTGGAAGCCTTCGGCGTCGTCGTCTGGGCGGCAGCTTTTCAGCAGCCGCGCATAGGTACGCTTGATGGTGCGTTCGTCGGCTTCTTCCGGCAGTTGCAGCACGGTCCAGCAATTCATGGGGTGTTCCCTCAGCGCCAGAACCCGTTGTCGAGCTGTTCAAGTTGACGGGTCAGTTCACTGCGGGCGTCGCGGATCCGGCGTTCGTCCTGGGTGTCGAGCACCTGCTGGAACTGGCCGGCCCAGTGCCCGAGTTGCTCGCGCAGTTCGCCGAGGCTTTCCTGATAGAGCCGTTCGAGGCGCGCGGTGAGTACGGTGTTGACCTGTTGGTCGCGCGGGTGAACCTTCAACTGCGCCAGGGCTTGCAGGCGTTGCTGGATTTCTTCCGGGTTCAGCACACCGGGGTTGTTCTCGATCACCAGGGAGTGTTGCTCGCCGGTCAGCGGGATACTTACCTGGGCTTCCAACAGGCCGTTGTTGTCGTAGGTGAAGCGCACGTCCAGCGAGACTTCACCCGCCTTGCGCTTGGGCACGGCGATGTCCAGTTGGCCCAGCTCGATGTTGTCTTTGACCAGGCGGCTTTCGCCCTGGTAGATCTTGAGCAGCACCTGGCTCTGGTTGTCATGCAGGGTGACCACGGTCTTGACTCGGCTGACCGGTACGCTGCTGTTGCGTTCGATCAGCGGCAGGTAGTGGCCGCTTTCGATATGGCTGCCGTACTGGTTCGAGGTTTCGATGCCCAGGGTGTAGGGGCATACGTCGGTCAGCACCACTTCTTCCAGCGCCGCCGAACGGGCCTTGAGCGCGGCCTGGATCGCGGCGCCATGGGCGACCACCTGGTCTGGGTCGAGGCTGATGGACGGGAAGCGGCCGAACAAACCGGCGGCAAGTTTGCGCACCAGCGGCATGCGCGTGGTACCGCCTACCAGCAGGATTTCATCGAGGTCGCCGACCCGAATCCGCGCATCGCGCAGCGCGCGTTCGATGGGCGCACGCAGGCGCTCCAGTAGCGGGGTGTACAGCTTGGCGAGTTCTTGCTGGGTGATGGTTTTCACCCATTGCTGGCCGTCCACACGCAGGGCGAAGTCGGCGCTGTCATCTTGACCGAGGGCCTTGCGCACACGCTCGGCTTCACGGCGCAGGGCTTGCAGCACGCTGCTGGTGGGCGGGAAACCCTGGGCATTGCGCTGGCTGTCGACGAAGTGTTCCAGCAGCAGGGTGTCGAAGTCTTCGCCGCCAAGGAAGTTGTCGCCGGCGCTGGCACGCACTTCCATGACGCCGTCGAACAGCTCGATGATCGACACGTCAAAGGTACCGCCGCCGAGGTCGAACACCAGGAACGAGGTTTCTTTGTCACGCTGGTGCAAGCCGTAGGCGAGGGCTGCGGCGGTGGGTTCGTTGATCAGCTTGTCGACGTTGAGCCCCGCCAATTCACCGGCGATGCGCGTGGCTTTACGCTGGCCGTCGCTGAAATAGGCGGGCACGCTGATCACGGCTTCGGTGACGGTATGGCCGTAGGTGCGTTCGATATCTTCCTTGAGGCTTTTGAGCACCAGCGCGGAGAGCTCTTCCGGGCGGAACGATTTGTCGCCCAGGCGCACTTCGGTGGCACTGCCCATGAAGCGCTTGAACAATGAAGTGGTGAGGTGCGGGTGGGTGTGCAGGCGCTCTTTGGCGGCTTGGCCTACCAGGATGCGGCCTTGGTCATCCAGGCCGACCACGCTTGGGGTCAGCAACTGGCCAAGGGCATTGGGGACTAGTTCGGCGGCATCACCGCGCCATACCGCTGCAAGACTGTTGGTGGTCCCCAGGTCGATTCCTACGATCATTACGACAAGCTCCCTCTGTGGTCTGTAAGAATCTGTGACCAATTTTATCCTGAAAGGTTGAGCGAAAAGCAAGGAGGGCAAGCCCGCTCACTACAGGCAGGCATAAAAAACCGCTTCCGGTGAGGGAAGCGGTTTTGTTTATCTACAGCAGCGCTATCAGAACAACTTCAGCGCCGGTGCTTCTTCTTTCAACGGCTCGTTCTTCGCAGTCTGCTCGCTCCAGCCACCGCCGAGGGCCTTGTACAGGTTGACCTCGCTGGTGAGCTGCGCCAAGCGGTCGGTGATCAGCGACTGCTGGGCACTGAACAGTTGGCGCTGGGCGTCGAGGAACGTCAGGTTGCTGTCGACACCAATGCGATAGCGACGCTCGGCCAGGCGGTAGTAGTCCTGGTTGGCGGCGACGAAACCACGTTGCGCTTCCAGTTGCTGCTTGTAGGTTTCACGTGAGGCGAGGCCGTCCGAGACTTCCTGGAAGCCGGTCTGGATCGCTTTCTCGTAGTTCGCCACGTTGATCTCTTTCTGGATCTTCGAGTAGTCCAGGCTGGCGCGCAGGCTGCCGGCGTTGAAGATCGGGATGTTGATCT
This sequence comes from Pseudomonas poae, assembly GCA_004000515.1. Classification (GTDB taxonomy): domain Bacteria; phylum Pseudomonadota; class Gammaproteobacteria; order Pseudomonadales; family Pseudomonadaceae; genus Aquipseudomonas; species Aquipseudomonas cremoris. Next base: position 7,100,590 of record CP034537.1, on the reverse strand, counting down.
GCGGGGCAAACGACCAGGTGCCCGAGCCGCCTTTGAACAGGCCGCCCAAGGTTGGGCTCGCGGTACCGGCACTGGCCGTCAGGCTGATGCTCGGGAAGAACGCTGCACGCGCCGCGCCGATGTTGGCGTTGGCGGCCTTGAGGTTGTACTCGGCCTGAATGATGTCGGGACGACGTTGCAGCAGGTCCGATGGCAACCCGGCCGGCACTTCGCTGAGCAGGTTATCCGACAGCGGCTGGCTGGCGATATTCGCCGGCAGGCCAGTGCCCAGCAGCAGGGTCAGGCTGTTCTCGTCCTGGGCGACCTGGCGGGTGTAGCGCGCCAGGGCAACCCGGGCGTTTTCCACCGAGGTACGCGCCTGGCTGAGGTCGAGGGCCGAGGCCACGCCCACTTCGTTGCTGCGCGAGGTCAGCTTGTAGCTCTGCTCGTAGGCACCCAGAGTGTCCTGTGTAAGCTTGAGCAGCTCTTTGTCGGCCTGCCAGGTCAGGTAGGCGTTGGCCACGCTGGCCACCAGGCTGATCTGGGTACTGCGGCGTGCTTCTTCAGTGGCGAAGTACTTTTGCAGGGCTTCTTCACTCAAGCTGCGTACGCGACCGAACAGGTCCAGCTCATACGAGCTGATACCAAGGCCAGCCGAATATTGGCTGGTGATGGTCGATTCGCCGGTCTGCGACAGCTTGGCCGGAGTACGCGAACGACTACCGCTGCCCGTGGCCGATACGGCCGGGAACAGGTCGGCACGCTGGATCTGGTACTGCGCCGCGTAGGCGTCGATGTTCAGGGCCGCGACACGCAGGTCACGGTTGTTCACCAGCGCCGTCTGGATCAGCTGTTGCAGGGCAGGGTCATGGAAAAACTGCTTCCAGCCTTGCTCGACAGCGGCCTGGCTCGGCGCCTGGGCCGACGAATACGCCGGCCCCTGCGGGAACTGGGCGGCCACCGGCGCCTCAGGGCGCTGATAGTCAGGTATCAGCGAGCAGCCACTGAGCACGAATGCCGTGACGGCTAAGGAAAGGAGCGACTTGCTCATTGGCCAGCCTCTTTAGGAGTTTCAGTAGTTTCAGTCTTTTTGCGCTCGCCAGCGGAGGACACGGTCGCGAAGAACAGCGGCACCCAGAAGATCGCCAAGACAGTGGCCGTGATCATACCGCCAATTACGCCGGTACCGATGGCGTGCTGGCTGCCCGAGCCGGCACCGCTGGAAATTGCCAGCGGCAGTACACCAAGCATGAACGCCATGGACGTCATGATGATCGGACGCAGGCGCATACGGGACGCCTCGATGGCTGCTTCGACGATGCCCTTGCCTTGTTCGTGGAGTTCTTTGGCGAACTCCACGATCAAGATGGCGTTCTTCGCTGCCAGGCCCACCGTTACCAGCAAGCCCACCTGGAAGAACACGTCGTTGGACAGCCCGCGCAGGCTGGTGGCGATCAATGCACCGATCACACCCAGTGGAACCACCAGGATTACCGCGATCGGGATCGACCAGCTTTCGTACAGTGCCGCGAGGCACAGGAACACTACCAGCAGCGACAGGGCGTACAGCGCAGGTGCCTGGGAGCCGGACAGACGTTCTTCGTACGACAGACCGGTCCACGCATAACCGACGCCAGCCGGCAGGTCCTTGGCAATCCGCTCGACTTCCGCCATCGCGTCACCGGTACTGTAGCCAGGTGCCGGGGTACCGAGGATTTCCATCGCCGCTACACCGTTGTAACGCGAGAGCTTGGGCGAACCGTAGATCCACTTGCCCGACGAGATGGCCGACAGCGGCACCATCTTCCCGGAGGTGCTGCGCACGTACCATTTGTCGAGGTCTTCCGGCGACATCCGGCTGGCGGCATCACCCTGTACATACACCTTCTTCACACGACCACGGTCGATGAAGTCGTTGACGTAACTACCACCCAAGGCAATCGCCAGGGTGCTCTGGATGTCTGACAGGCTGATGCCTTGGGCGCTGGCCTTCTCGTCGTCAACGGTCAACTCGTACTGCGGCTCATCGTTCACGCCGTTGGGGCGCACACCCGCCAGGATCTTGCTTTGTGCGGCGGCACCGAGGAACTGGTTGCGTGCAGCCATCAGCTTCTCGTGGCCGACGCCACCCTGGTCTTGCAGGAACACGTCGAAACCCGTGGCGTTACCCAGTTCCAGAACCGAAGGCGGCACGATGGCAAATACCATGGCGTCCTTGAAGGCCCCGAAGAAGTAACCCTGGGCACGCTTGGCCACTTCGAATACCGACATGGACGAATCACGTTCATCCCATGGCTTGAGCATCACGAACGCCAGGCCCGAACTCTGGCCACGACCCGCGAAGTTAAACCCGTTCACGGTAAATACCGACTTCACGGCCTTGCCTTCGCCCGGCTCACCTTCCTTGTCGTTCAACAAGAAGGCGCGCATATCATCGATGACTTTCTGCGTACGTTCAGCCGAAGAACCCACCGGTGTCTGAACCTGGGCAAAGATCACACCCTGGTCTTCCTCTGGCAGGAACGCGCTTGGAATACGGGTGAACATCCAGATCATGCCAGCCAGGATCAGCGTGTAGACCAGGAATGCCGGGATCTTGTGCTTGATCATGTTGCCCACGCCGCGCTCGTAGCTCAGTACGCCACGGTCGAAGGTGCGGTTGAACCAGCCGAAGAAACCACGCTTGGGTTGGCCGTGCTTTTCAGGGTCGATTGGCTTGAGCATGGTGGCGCACAAGGCCGGGGTGAAGATCAGGGCAACCAGTACCGACAACGCCATCGCCGAAACAATGGTGATCGAGAACTGACGGTAGATCACACCCGTGGAGCCGCCGAAGAACGCCATCGGCAGCAGTACCGCCGACAGTACCAGCGCGATCCCCACGAGGGCGCCCTGGATCTGGCCCATGGACTTGACCGTCGCCTCCTTGGGCGACAAGTGTTCCTCGGCCATTACCCGCTCGACGTTTTCCACCACAACGATGGCGTCGTCCACCAGCAAGCCGATGGCCAGGATCATGCCGAACATGGTCAGGGTGTTGATGGTAAAACCGAACGCCGCCAGGATGCCGAAGGTACCCAGCAATACCACCGGAACCGTCATGGTAGTGATGATGGTGGCGCGGAAGTTCTGCAGGAACAGGAACATCACCAGGAACACCAGCACGATCGCTTCGACCAGGGTGTGTACTACACCGGAGATCGATTCGGTGACCACAGGCGTGGTGTCATACGGCACCACTGCCTTCATGCCAGGCGGGAAGAACGGTTCCAGCGAGGCCACGGTTTCACGGATGGCCTTGGCGGTGTCGAGGGCGTTGGCACCCGCTGCCAGCTTGATCGCCATACCGGATGCCGGCTTGCCGTTGAACTGCGCACTGATGCTGTAGTTCTGGCCGCCCAGTTCGATACGGGAAACGTCACGCAGGCGGACCTGCGAGCCATCGGTGTTGACCTTCAGCAGGATCTTGCCGAACTCTTCGGCGCTTTGCAGGCGGGTCTTGCCGATGATGGTGGCGTTGAGCTGAGTGCCGGGCAGGGCAGGCAGGCCACCCAGTTGACCGGTGGCCACCTGGACGTTCTGTGCCGCGATGGCGCTGCTGACGTCTACCGGGGTCAACTGGTAGTTGTTCAGCTTAGTGGGGTCGAGCCAGATACGCATGGCGTACTGCGAACCGAACACCTGGAAGTCACCTACACCCGCGGTACGGGAAATCGGGTCCTGGATGTTGGACACGATGTAGTTGGAGAGGTCGTCCTTGGTCATGCTGCCGTCTTCCGACACCAGGCCAATCACCATCAGGAAGTTCTTCACCGACTTGGTCACGCGGATACCCTGCTGCTGCACTTCTTGCGGCAGCAGTGGGGTCGCCAGGTTCAGCTTGTTCTGCACCTGAACCTGGGCGATGTCCGGGTTGGTACCCTGGTTGAACGTCGCGGTGATGGTCATGCTGCCGTCGGAGTTACTGTCCGAGGCGACATAACGCAGGTTGTCGATACCGTTGAGCTGTTGCTCGATGACCTGTACCACGGTGTCCTGCACGGTTTGTGCAGATGCGCCTGGGTAGGTCACCTGGATATCAATGGCGGTTGGCGCAATGGCCGGGTATTGGTTGATGGGCAACTTCAGGATCGACAGTGCCCCGACCAGCATGATCACCAGGGCAATTACCCAGGCGAAAATGGGACGGTCGATAAAAAATTTCGACATGGGTTACTCCCCCTGGCCAGCAGCGGCGGCAGGAGCAGGAGCAGAACCGGCAGGCTTGGCGTTGTCGGCGTCCTTGACCTTGACTTCGATGCCCGGCTTGATGAATTGCAGGCCTTCGGTGATCACGCGGTCACCGGCTTTAAGGCCATCTTCCACCAGCCAGTAGGCGCCGGAAGTGCGGTTGGCAACCAGTTGACGCTGTTCGACCTTGTTGTCCTTGTTCACCACCAGTGCGGTTGGAATGCCCTTGATGTCGCGGGTCACGCCTTGCTGCGGTGCCAGGATGGCCTTGCTGTTCACACCGGCTTGCAATTGGGCGTGTACGAACATGCCCGGCAGCAGGGTGTGGTCAGGGTTGGGGAACACGGCGCGCAGGGTCACGGAGCCGGTGGTCTGGTCAACCGAGACTTCGGAGAACTCCAGCTTGCCGTCCAGCTTGTAGGCACTGCCGTCCTCCAGGGTCAGCTTGACCTTGGCGGCATTTTCACCGGCTTTTTCCAGTTGGCCGCTTTCCAGGTCGCGGCGCAGCTTCAGCATTTCGGCCGAGGACTGCGTGACGTCGACGTAGATCGGGTCCAGTTGCTGGATTACGGCCATGGCATCGGTCTGGCCGTTGCTGACCAGTGCGCCTTCGGTTACCGAAGAACGGCCGATACGCCCGGAGATCGGCGCGAACACTTTGGTGTAGCGCACGTTGATCTGGGCGGATTGCAGGTTGGCTTCGGCGGTCATGCGGTTGGCGACGGCGGTGTCGTATTCCTGGCGGCTGACGGCTTGTTCATCGACCAACTGCTTGTAGCGGTCGGTGATGGACTTGGTCTGGGTCAGGCTGGCTTGTGCGCTTTTGAGGGTGGCGTCATACACCGACGGGTCGATCTGGTAGAGCTGTTGCCCTTCCTTCACGTCGCCGCCTTCCTTGAACAGGCGCTTGAGAATGATGCCGTTGACCTGAGGACGAACTTCCGCGATGCGGTAGGCCGTGGTGCGGCCTGGCAGCTCGGACGTCAGGGTAAAGGCTTGCGGTTGAATGGTGACCACGCCGACCTGAGGTGTTTGAGCGGGCGGAGCCGCTTCTTCCTTTTACATCCGCTGAGCAGCGATGCCAGGGCGACGGCAGTGACCAGAGCGGTAACAGCTGGCTTAAGTTGCATGAAGATCCTCGGGTCAGGCGCGCAGAGTGCGCACAAGAAGTGTGGAAGGGTAAAAAACAAGCTGTGAGTGGATAAGTAGCTTGCTACGCAATATACTTACGTTCATGGTTGTTTGTAAACTCTTGACAGGCTTCGCGGAATGTTGACAAAGCAACGCCCAAAGCCTCGATTCCATTACGTTCGGTACCCATGACGGTGCCGTCCCACAAATATTCGGATGATCGTTAGCCGCTATTAATTCTGCGTTAACAATAGTCCCAAGTGTCCTGATTGAGGTTTTACTGCCATGGTTCGTCGCACCAAAGAGGAAGCTCAGGAAACGCGAAGCCAAATTCTCGAAGCCGCCGAACAGGCCTTTTACGAGCGCGGCGTTGCGCGGACCACGCTGGCGGAAATCGCTGCGTTGGCGGGCGTGACGCGTGGGGCTATCTATTGGCATTTCAGCAACAAGTCCGATTTGCTCCAGGCGTTGCTCGACACGTTGCATGAACCCCTGGATGAATTGGCCCGGGCGAGTGAGAGCGAGGATGAAGTCGACCCGCTGGGCTGCATGCGCAAGCTGTTGATTCATTTGTTCCATCAAGTGGCCCTGGACCCGAAAACCCGGCGCATCAACGAGATCTTGTTTCATAAGTGCGAATTCACCGATGAAATGTGCGACATGCGCCGCCAGCGCCAGACCCACAGCCAGGAATGCAACCTGCGCATCGGCCTGACATTGCGTAACGCGGTCCATCGCGGGCAACTCCCGGAAAATCTCGACACCACCCGTGGTGCGGTGTGCATTCATGCCTACATCAACGGGCTGATTGGCCAGTGGCTGCTGGTGCCTGACAGCTTCAAGCTGCACCAGGAGGCAGAACGCTGGGTTGATGCCGGGCTGGACATGCTGCGCCTGAGCCCTAGCCTGCGCAATTAAGACAAAATGCGTAATTGCATCATGTTGTGTCAACAGTAAAGACCAGAGACAGTCAATCGTCCCTATGCCTGATTGGTGGGGTGACTTTATATACGGGCTGGCGGGCGGTTGATAGGTAGCCGCCTAAGTATTTTGTAGCGATATTGTTGCAAGGCTGTGAAGGAGTGTTTCTATTCTCCCTGTCCTCGATACAGGATGCCGCCGCTGCTTGTAGTGAGCGGGCTTGCCCGCGCTGGGCGGCGAAGCCACCCCAAAAAAACGCCGCATTCTGTCAGACAGTATGCGGCGGCTGGTTGTGGGGCAGCTTCACTGCCCAGCGCGGGTGTAGAACCGTAGACATCCTTTACATCTGAAACCGGAGACATCGTTTACACATTTGAAGCTTGGACGCGGCTCATTCCTCGTCCAAGCCTCCCCAGGGATAATCACACAGGTAAAGATCCCAAACATCTTCTTCAACTTCCTTGAGCGCAATCCGTTCTCCTGATAGTGCTTCGCTAACAAACACCAACTTTCCTTTCCACATGATCGAGCCGTTTTTCCTTACGCTTCGTACTTTCATTTCCGCCGCATATTCCACATCCGGCAAGCATCCTGGATAAGGTCGATTAGACGGCACATACAGCTCTCCTGGGCGCTTCATGCCGAGCGCCTCGTGGGGGCGTATGTAATTGAATTCATGTCGAAAGTGCTCTAGAAAAAGCTGCTGCTCAACCAGGTTTTTCCCAATCGGTAGCTCTAACTTCATACTGCGATGCATCCGTTCATGCCGGCCATTTTGGTCCGGTCTTCCCGGCATGGTTCGCTCCGGATATATACCCAAACGGATCCACCAAACGGCCAGTGTGGACATTCTTGCCAGGCCTGGAGACGCAAAAGGAACGCCGTTGTCAGACCGAATGACTTCAGGCATTCCGTACTCATGGAAAAGCCTCTCAAATGCTTGTTTTACAGGCTTGGTCATGATCCTGGAGTGAGCTCTGCACGCCAAAAATCATACGAGAGGCATGGTCTGTAACGGTTAAGGGATAGCACATATGGGCGTTGAGCATCTTGAACTGCCCTTTGTAGTCAGCGCACCACGTATTGTTGGGCTCGTTGGCTTCGCGCATTTCCCTGTGACCGGTACTGTGCCGTCGTTTGAAGCGTCGTTTTTGACCAGCCCAAGACGGTCAAGCCATTGGCCTGCCGTGCTTGGAGATGGCCAGGCGACCGACGAATCATCGATTCCTAATAGCCTGACAAGCTTCTTCGGCCCCCATTCATAGTGGGCTTCTTTCATCGCCACTATGCGAGCCAAGATCTCATCGTCAGTCTTGTTTGGGCTGTTATGGGGTCGTCGAGATAGCTCTGCCAACGACTTTAAATCTCCTTCAACGTGACGGGAGATCCATTTATCTACAGTCGGTCGACTGACGCCGAAGCGCCGAGCTAACTGGCTTTTGGTGAAGTCACCAGAAAGCCAGTCGATGACCAGTTTGATTCGTTGATCCATGGGAGACTCTTGGTTCCAGGGCATGATCAGTTACCTCCTGATCATGCGTAATAACCTGTAAACCATGTCCCCGGTTAGAAATGTAAACGATGTCCCCGGTCTGTACCGGGACAAGCCCGCTCACTACAGATAGACGATCAGATCGCCAATGTCGGGTAGTCGATATAACCGACCGGGCCTTTGCCGTAGAAGGTTTCCGGGTGGGCTTCGTTCAGCTGCGCATCGGCTTTCAGGCGAGCCGGCAGGTCCGGGTTGGCAATGAACGGCACGCCAAAGGCCACGGCATCTGCCTTGCCCGCCGCCAGCCAGGCGTTGGCGCTGTCCTTGGTGAAGCGTTCGTTGGCGATGTACACGCCGCCGAAGGCTTTTTTCAGCTGTGGGCCGAGGCTGTCAGCGCCTTCCTTCTCGCGGGAGCAGATGAACGCGATGCCTCGCTTGCCCAACTCACTGGCCACGTAGGTGAAGGTTTCCGCCAGGTTGTCGTCACCCATGTCATGGGCGTCGGCACGCGGTGCCAAGTGTACGCCCACACGACCGGCGCCCCAGACTTCGATGGCCGCGTCGGTCACTTCCAGCAGCAGGCGCGCACGGTTTTCCAGCGAGCCGCCGTAGTTGTCGGTGCGGTGGTTGGTGCTGCTTTGCAGGAACTGGTCGAGCAGGTAGCCGTTGGCACCGTGGATTTCCACGCCGTCGAAGCCAGCGGCTTTGGCGTTCTCGGCACCGGTGCGATAGGCGTCGATGATGTCGGCGATTTCAGCAGTTTCCAGGGCGCGCGGTGTCGGGTAGTCGGCCAGTGGGCGAACCAGGCTGACGTGGCCTTTGGCTTGGATCGCGCTCGGGGCAACCGGGGCTTCGCCGTTCAGGTAGGACTCATGGGAGATCCGGCCAACGTGCCACAGTTGCAGGAAGATCTTGCCGCCTGCGCCGTGAATTGCTTTGGTCACGTTGGCCCAGCCGCGTACCTGGTCGTTGGACCAGATGCCCGGGGTGTCCGGGTAGCCCACGCCCAGCGGCGTCACGGAGGTGGCTTCGCTGAGGATCAGCCCGGCGGAAGCACGTTGCACGTAGTACTCGGCCATCAGCGCGTTGGGCACGCGGCCGGCATCAGCGCGGCAGCGGGTCAGCGGCGCCATGATGATGCGGTTCGACAGTTCCAGGTCGCCCAGTTTGATTGGATCGAAAATAGTCGTCATGGGAAAACACCTTTGTCTTTGAAGTGGATCAGTTGGTCGCAGGGGCCAGGTCGGCATCGCCGCCCTGACGGAAAGTAATCAGGGTTACCAGCAGCGCAAGAATCGCCAGGGCGCCAGCGGCCAATGGCACGCTGGTCAGGCCGAAACCGTGGGCAATCACCGTGCCGCCTACCCAGGCGCCGAGGGCGTTGCCGATGTTGAAAGCGCCGATGTTCAGGGTCGACACCAGGTTCGGCGCGGCCTTGCCGAAGGTCACCACGTTGATCTGCAGCGCAGGCACGGCGGCAAACGCGGCGGTGGCCCACAGGAACAGGGTGATTTCGGTCGGGATCAGCGCAACGCTGGTCCAGGTCAGGGCCGTGGAAACCACCGCCATGCTGATGAACACGCCGATCAAGGTGGCTGCCAGGCGCTTGTCCGCCAGCTTGCCGCCGATGATGTTGCCCAGTGTCAGGCCCAGGCCGATCAACAGCAGGGTCCAGGTCACGCCGTTTGGCGATACGCCGGTGACATCGCCGAGCAACGGGGCGACATAGGTGAAAAGGGTGAACATCGACGCGGAGAACAACGCGGTCATGGTCAGCGACAACCAGATACCGGCCCCTTTGAGCGCGGCCAGTTCGGCGCGCATGTCGAGTTTTTCTTCATCACGCTTGGCCGGCAGGAAGCGGATCAGGCCGATCAGGGCCACCACCCCAATTACCGTCACGGCCCAGAAGGTCGAGCGCCAGCCAGCGGCCTGCCCCAGTGCGGTACCCAGCGGCACGCCCAGCACGTTGGCCAAGGTCAAGCCGGTGAACATCAAGGCCACGGCCGAGGCGCGCTTGTTGGCCGGCACCAGGTTGGCGGCGACGACAGAACCAATCCCAAAGAACGCACCGTGGCACAGCGCGGTGACCACACGGGCAAACATCAGCACGTTGTAGTCGCTGGCCAGGGCGCAGAGCAGGTTGCCAATAATGAAGATGCCCATCAACGCTACCAGCGCAGCCTTGCGTGGCAGCTTGGCGGTGGCCAGTGCCATGAACGGTGCGCCGATGGCCACGCCCAGGGCATAGCCGGTGACCAGCCAACCCGCGCCGGGAATCGACACGCCCAAGTCCGCCGCCACATCGGGTAACAGGCCCATGATGACGAACTCGGTGGTGCCGATGGCGAAGGCGCTCAGGGCCAGTATGAGTAGCGAGAGGGGCATTATCGTTTCCTTGTTACAGCGGTTCGCTGATTTCAGAGCTGAGCTCTGTGATGAGCGCATCGAGGAACGCTTGGATGGTGTCCTCGTTGCGTTTGAAAAAGTGCCACTGCCCGGCCTTCTGGCTGCTGATCAAGCCTGCGCGTTGCAGGGTGGCCAGGTGGGCCGACACGGTCGACTGGGACAAGCCGCAGCGCTGGTCGATCTGCCCGGCGCAGATGCCGTATTCGTGGTTGTGCAATTGCTCGGGGAATTGCACTTTCGGGTCTTTCAGCCAATTGAGGATGTCTCGCCGTACTGGGTGCGCCAGGGCTTTTATTATTTCGTCGAGGTAGATGGACATGGCAGATGCTCGGTGTCTTGAAGCGTTATATCGCGATGAAGCGAACCTTAAATCGTTATATCCCGATATACCAATATGAATTTGGTCTTAATCCAGATTAAATCGGTATATCGGGTTATAACGATACGTTGACGGCAGTGCTAAACTGCGCGCCATGAATTATCTCGCACATCTGCACCTGGGCGGCCAACTTCCTGCGCAATTGCTGGGCAGCCTGTATGGTGACTTCGTCAAAGGCCGCCTGCAGGGCCAGTTCAACCCGCAAATCGAGGCGGCGATCCAGTTGCATCGCGCCATCGACCGCTTTACCGACAGCCACCCGTTGGTGGGGGAGGCGTTGTCGCGCTTCAGCCTGACCCGCAGGCGTTATGCCGGAATCGTCCTCGATGTGTTTTTCGACCATTGCCTGGCGCGGGATTGGGCGTTGTATGCCGACCAGCCGCTGGAGCGCTTCACCTCGCAGGTGTACCGCGTGCTGGCCGCTGAACCGCAGTTGCCGGGGCGGTTGGCGCAGATTGCGCCGTGGATGGCGGCGGATGATTGGTTAGGGTCTTACCGCGAGTTTGCGGTGATGGAGCAGGTACTGCGGGGGATTTCGCGGCGGCTGACGCAGCCGCAGGAGTTGGGGTTTGCGATGCAGGAATTGCGCGAGTTGTATGAGCCGTTGAGCGAAGACTTCCGGGTCTTCTACCCCGAACTGCAAGCCTTCGCACAAAGCCATCTGATCACTGAGATCTAAATGTGGGAGCAGGCAAGCCAGCTCCCACATTTGAATGGTGTTCAGGCGGCAAATGCAGGTCGAGCATCCACCTGCTCAGCCTCAGGCACCGGCCCAAACAACGCCTTCTGCACCGCCTGTTGCGCCTGATACGCCAGCGCCGCACGTTCCTGCCCGGCACAGGCAATCGGCTTGAGCACATGAATCTCCACATCGCCCTGGTCATTGGCAAACAGGCGCATCAGGTGCGAGAGCAAATCATCATCGCCAATAAACGGCGCCAGTGGGTCGACCTGGCCATCGCGCAGGTAACGGATCGCCACCGGTTGCAGCGCTACGTCTGCATCAATCGCACTGGCCAACAAACGCCCATGGAAGGTGCGCAGGCTGCGCCCATCGGTGGTGGTGCCTTCGGGGAACATCAGCAGCGGGTGCTGTTGTTCCAGGTGACGGGTCATCTGCTTGCGGATCAACTGGCTATCGCCTGAACCACGGCGGATAAACAAACTGCCAGCCTTGGCCGCCAACCAACCGGCCACCGGCCAGGTGCGCACTTCGGCCTTGGACAAAAACGACATCGGCGCAACGGCGCCCAGCAATGGAATATCGGTCCACGACACGTGATTGCTCACCCACAGCATCGGCTGCGTTGGCAACTCACCGTGTACCGTCACGCGAAAGGGCAGGGCATTGGTCAGGCGCGCCATGAAAAATCGCGACCAGCGCTGGCGACGCACCATCGAGTTGGCAATGCCCAGGCGCTCAAACACTCCAAACACGCTGGCCATGCTCAAGCCCAGCGCCACCACCAACAGCACGCGGGCAATGCGCCCGTACACCCGCAGGCGGCTCATCACATTGCAGCCTTGAAGTGGCGCGCATAACGCGGGCACAACTCGTCGCGCTTGAGCAGGATGAACACGTCGGCCACTTGGAAATCTTCATCCCAGCACGGCTCGCCGCAGATCTTCGCACCCAGGCGCATGTAGGCCTTGAGCAGTGGCGGCATCTCTGCGATCACGTTGGACGGCAGGTCCAGCGCCGGCAATGGCTTTTTCGGTTCGGCGCGCAGGTGTTCGTTGCACAGGTAGCGTTCGCGCAGGCGCTGCATGATCGCGTGGGCCTGGATGCCGCCGTCGTGCATCGGAATGCTCGCGCAGCCCATCAAGTAGCTGTAGCCGCCTTGGTTCAGCACTTCGGCCAATTCGCCCCACAACACGGCGATTGTGCCACCGTTGCGGTAGGCCGGGTCGACGCAGGTGCGGCCGATTTCCAGGATCGGGCCTTGCAGGTGGAGCAAGCCATGCAAGCTGAATTCTTCTTCGCTGTAGAACCGGCCCAAGGTGCTGGCAGCCTGGTGATCGAGCAAACGGGTGGTGGCCACCAAGCGACCGCTGTTCAAGTCCCGTACGCCGATGTGGCTGCAGTGAACATCATAGTCATCCATGTCCAGACCCAGTTCCGCGCCTTTCAGTTTGGCGTTGAATTCGCCGCTGAACACGTTGAACCGCAGGGCCTGGGCTTCCTGCAACGCCTGTGCGCCAACCAGGCGTTCGGCTTGCAGACGGCGTTCATTGCCGGTGTCGCTGATGCGGGCGATCTGAGTCATGGCGAGTCTCCGAGTGCCGGCCACGATTTCGGCCGGTCGACTTTGTTGTCCAAAGTCAGGCTATGGAGGCCCGGTGTCATCTCCATGAAGTTATGGTGACGCTTGGATGACAGCCCGCTTGTCGCAAATCTGTCATCACCCTCGGCTAGGCTCGCGGGCTTGAATGCCCCCTTGAGTCTGCGTCCATGGTCAGAGGCCTGTTGTGTGTTGCCCTGCTGTTCGTCACCGTTAGTGCCCACGCCGAAACCTGGCCTGACAAAGATTGGGCCAAAGGAACCGCACTCTCTGGCCCTGCCGTTGATGCCCTGAATGCCTACGCTTTCCCGCCGCGTGATGACACTACCCGCCAAGGCGTCCGCACCGATGCGTTGCTGGTGATCCGTGATGGCGAGATCATTTACGAACGCTACGCGTCACCGACCACCGCCAGCACGCCGCACCTGACCTGGTCCGTCAGCAAAAGCCTGATGGCCACCGTGTTGGGGGTGGCCTACGGTGAAAACCGTTTCAAGCTGACCGACCCCGCTGCACGCTTTTACCCACCGATGAAGCAACACCCGAAGGTCACCATGGGCGATTTGCTGCACTGGGCCTCGGGCCTCGACTGGCAGGAAGACTATGAGTTCGCGCCGCTGAAATCCTCGGTGGTGGCGATGCTCTACACCCGTGGCAGCAACGACATGGCCGAGTTCGCAGCAGACACCGAGGCCGCCAGCGCACCGGGCCAGACCTTCCGATACTCCAGCGGTGACAGCAATATCCTGTCCGCCACCCTTAAAGGCATGCTCGGCCATAAGGCTTATATGAGCTACCCGTGGGATGCGCTGTTCAAGCCGTTGGGCATACGCAGCGCTACGTGGGAAACCGATGCCGATGAAACGTTCGTTGCCTCGTCCTACGCCTACCTCACTGCCCGTGACTTGGCCCGCGTGGGCCTATTGATGGCGCGCGACGGCCGGTGGGGCGAGCAGCAGTTGTTGCCTAAAGAATGGGTCGCCTTCAATCGCGAACCTTTCGCCAACTACAGAGCCGGTCAGGATGAAGCCGTGCCGGGCGGTCAGTGGTGGCTCAATAAAGGCGCCCCGAGACCCTGGCCCGACGCCCCCGGCGACACCCTCGCCGCGCTCGGCCACTGGGGCCAGGCATTGTTCGTGATGCCCGCCGAACACCTGGTCATCGTGCGCTACGGCGACGACCGCGACGGCAGCTACCGCCACAACGACCTGCTCAAACGCGTGCTCGCGGCGGTGCAACCATGATCCGTCGCCGGCCGTTTACCAGTGTGTTTCTACTATTGATCATCGCCCTGTTGGGTTGGACATGGCACGAGCGCGTCAACCTGCAAGCCTTCCCCGACATCATTGCGGCGTATACGGCCAAGGAGTATTGCTCGTGTCGCTATGTCGAGAACAATCCGGCTGAGTATTGCCGGGGGTACGTGAAGCAATACGTGCCCACCAGTGCGTTCAGCGATAATCCGGAGCGCAGTGAAGTCACCGCGAGCGGACTCGGGCGTACCCACACCGCACGCTGGCTCGGTGACCGTCACGGTTGTCGCCTCACCCCCTGACACACCTCACCTCCTTTCGCTTGAGGTTCCACCCAGTGGAACCACCTTTGATTGTCCTCTCGCTCACATCGCGGTTAGCTGGCGGTGTGCAGCAAACAAGAACGGGAACACCCGCCTGTGAGGAGAATCACCATGCGCCCACACCAGCACATCCTGGATTGGCTCAGCGACGTGGCCGGCGATTTACACGCCGTGCGTCACGACATTCACGCCCATCCCGAACTCGGTTTTGAAGAGAACCGCACCAGCGCCTTGGTTGCGAAATCCCTGAGGGAATGGGGCTACGAGGTTCACACTGGCATCGGCAAGACCGGCGTGGTCGGTGTGCTGCGCAACGGCAGCAGCCCGCGAACCCTGGGCATTCGCGCCGATATGGACGCCTTGCCCATCATCGAAAACACCGGCGCGGCCTACACCAGCCAGCATGCCGGTTGCATGCACGCCTGTGGGCATGACGGTCACACCACCATGCTGCTCGGCGCCGCGCGCTACCTGGCGGCGACGCGGCAATTTGACGGCACCCTGAACCTCATCTTCCAACCCGCAGAAGAAGGCCAGGGCGGCGCCGAAGCCATGCTCGCCGACGGTTTGCTGGAGCGCTTCCCCTGCGATGGCCTGTTCGGCATGCACAACATGCCGGGCTTGCCGGCTGGGCATCTGGGCTTGCGCGTTGGGCCGATGATGGCATCCCAGGACTTACTCACCGTCACCCTTGAAGGCGTCGGTGGCCATGGCTCCATGCCGCACTTGACGGTAGACCCGCTGGTGGCGGCGGCGAGTATGGTGATGGCGTTGCAGACGGTGGTGGCGCGCAACATCGACACCCAGGAAGCTGCCGTGGTCACGGTCGGCGCGCTGCAAGCAGGACAGGCTGCCAACGTGATTCCTCAAGAAGCGCTGTTGCGTTTGAGCCTGCGCGCACTCAATCCACAAGTGCGCGAGCAGATGCTGGAGCGCGTGTTCGCCATCATCCAGACCCAGGCCGCGAGCTTCGGCTGCACGGTGCAGATCGAACATCGCCCGGCCTACCCGGTGCTGGTCAATCATCCCGAAGAAACCGAGTTCGCCCGTCAGGTCGGCGTGGCCTTGCTCGGTGCGGACGCCGTGGACGGCAACACCCGCACGCTGATGGGCAGCGAAGACTTTGCCTGGATGCTGCAACGCTGCCCCGGCAGCTACCTGTTCATCGGCAATGGCGTGTCACGGCCGATGGTGCACAACCCCGCCTATGACTTCAACGACGACATCCTGCTGACCGGCGCCGCCTATTGGGGCGCGCTGGCCGAGAGCTGGCTCAAGCCTGCCTGACGACCGCCTTTTTCTGCCGCTGGACCCTTTCCCACGATCGGTTGAATGGAGTGTTCCTCATGCAGACTTCACACACAGGCGTATCCCGCACCCGCCAGGTGGTGGCGGCCGTGATCGGCAATGCGCTGGAATGGTATGACTTTATCGTTTACGGCTTTCTGGCCAGCATCATTGCCCGGCAGTTTTTCCCGTCAGAGGATGAGTACGCATCGCTGCTGATGGCCCTGGCCACCTTTGGCGTGGGCTTTTTCATGCGCCCGGTGGGCGGGATTTTGCTGGGCATGTATTCCGACCGCAAAGGCCGCAAGGCTGCGATGCAACTGATTATCCGGCTGATGACTGTGTCCATCGCGTTGATCGCCTTCGCGCCGAACTACGCCGCCATCGGCATGGGCGCGCCGATGCTGATCGTGGTGGCGCGCATGCTCCAGGGCTTCGCCACCGGTGGTGAGTACGCCAGCGCCACGGCGTTCCTGGTGGAAAGTGCGCCGGCTCATCGCAAGGGGCTTTACGGCTCCTGGCAGTTGGTAGGGCAGTGCCTGGCGGTGTTTGGCGGGGCGGCGATGGTGGCGATGGTCACGCACTTCTTTTCGCCGCAAACCCTCGACCTGTGGGGCTGGCGTTTGCCGTTTGTGTTTGGCTTGCTGATCGGCCCGGTGGGGCTGTGGATTCGCCGGCACATGGAAGACCCGGAAGAATTCATCGAGGCACGCAAGCATGCCACCGGCCCGGCGCCGAGCCTGATGCAAGTGGTGCGCGAGCATCGGCGCAGCATCCTGGTATCCATGGGCCTGGCCTGCGGCGCGACGGTGTCGTTTTACGTGGTGTTGGTGAACATGCCGACCTTCGCGCACAAGAGCCTCGGCCTGCCGCTGGACCAGGTATTGATGGTGCAGATGTTGGCGGTGGCACTGATGACCGTGGTGATCCCGCTGTCGGGCATGTTGTCGGATCGCCTCGGTCGGCGCCCGGTATTGATGGCGTTCACCCTGGCATTTTTTGTGATGGTCTACCCGCTGTACGTGTGGGTAGCCGCCGCACCTTCCATCGAGCGTTTGCTGGTGATGCAGGTGATGCTGTGCACGGCCATCGGCGGGTTCTTCGGCCCGGCACCCACCGCGTTGGCCGAGCAGTTTCCCATCGAAGTGCGCTCGACCGGCGTGTCGGTCGCCTATAACGTGGCGGTCATGGTGTTCGGCGGTTTCGCGCCGTTGATCGTCACCTGGCTGACCAAAGTACTGGGCACGCCGGTGGCGCCATCCTTCTACGTGCTGTTTGCTTGCGTGCTCACGCTATTGGGCACCTACTGCATGCAGGAGGCTCCGAGGGCCAAGAGGCCGCAGCCGTTTTCAAGTGAGGTGAAGCCTTGAGTATTGTTGATTGGGATGCCAGTGAGCTGTCGCGGGCGATTCATGCGCGGCAGGTCTCGTGCGAAGACGTGATGCGGGCGTACCTGGCGCAGATCCAGCGTTTCAACCCGGGTGTGAATGCGCTGGTGTCGCTGCGCGATGCCGAAGAGGTGCTGGCTGAGGCGCGGACCTGTGATCGTGAGTTGGATCAAGGCCGGTCACGTGGCTGGATGCATGGCATGCCCCAGGCGATCAAGGACCTGGCGGCCACCAAGGGCTTGCGTACCACATTGGGTTCGCCGTTGTTCGCCGAACATGTGCCCTCCGAAGATGCCATCAGCGTGGCGCGGGTACGGGCCAGCGGCGCGATCATCATCGGCAAGACCAACGTGCCGGAGTTCGGCCTGGGTTCGCAAACCTACAACAGCCTGTTCGGCACTACCGGCAACGCCTATGACCCGCGTCTCGTCGCGGGCGGCAGCAGCGGCGGGGCGGCGGTGGCCTTGGCGCTGCGCATGCTGCCGGTGGCCGATGGCAGCGACATGATGGGTTCTTTGCGCAACCCGGCAGCGTTCAACAATGTGTTTGGCCTACGCCCGTCCCAAGGCCGTGTGCCGTATGGGCCGACGCCGGAATTGTTTGTGCAGCAACTGGGCACCGAAGGCCCGATGGGGCGCAGCGTGACGGATGTGGCGCGGTTGCTGAGCATCCAGGCGGGATATGACCCACGCGTGCCATTGTCATCCAAGGACGATCCGGCAGTGCTGGGCCAGCCCTTGCAGCGTGACTTCAAGGGCGCACGCCTGGGCTGGCTGGGGGATTACAACGGCTACCTGCCGATGGACGACGGCGTGTTGAGCCTGTGCGAATCGGCCCTCGGCGATTTCGTCACGTTGGGCTGCGAAGTGGAAAGTTGCCAGCCTGAGTTCTCCATGGCGCGCCTGTGGCGCAGTTGGTTGGTGCATCGTCATTGGCTGGTGCACGGCAACCTCGGCGCCGCCTATGCGAACCCGCAAAAGCGCACGCTGCTCAAGCCTGAGGCGCAATGGGAAGTGGAGGGTGGCCTGGGCTTGAGTGCCCAGCAGGTGTACCAGGCGTCGGTGGACCGCAGCGAGTGGTATCGCGCGTTGGCCAAACTGTTCGAACGTTACGATTTCCTGCTGTTGCCTACCGCCCAAGTGTTCCCTTTCGATGCACAACACGCCTGGCCACGCCTCGTCGGTGGGCGCGAAATGGACACCTATCACCGTTGGATGGAAGTGGTGATCGGTCCGACCCTGGCCGGTTTGCCGAGCATGAGTATCCCGGTGGGCTTCAACCCCAAGGCCTGCCCATGGGCGTGCAGATCATCGGCCCGGCCCAGGCGGACCGTGCGGTGCTGCAATTGGCCTACGCCCACGAACAGCTGACGCAATGGGTGCAGCGTCGACCACCGGACTGCCTTGAATCGACAGGTTGATGCACGACCGGGCCTGTATCTTGCTGTGAAAAATGATCATCCACCGGCATCAGGGAGATCGAACATGGCCGACACAGGCACCGTACGCTCGGTTGAGCGCGCACTGGCAATTGTCGAGTTGCTGGGCGAGCACCAGGCCTTGGGGCTGGAAGAACTGCATTACCTCACGCATTTACCCAAGGCCACCGTGTCGCGCATGTTGCTCACGTTGCAGGATCAAGGCTGGGTCTACCGTGGCCTGAGCGACCGGCGTTACCGTCTGCGTGCCCGGCGCTTGTTCGGCGACACGCAGCAACGCTTCAAGCGCCAAATGGTGGAAAGCGCGGCGCCCTGGTTATTGGAACTCAGCGAGCGCACCGGGCTGGTGGTGGATTTGTCCTGCTTTGACGGCGAGCGCCTGGAAGTCATGGAAAGTGCGATCCCCGGCGTGCTGCGCAAGCTCTATCCCAATAACTGCCAGATCGTCGGCCAGCACGCCAGCCTGTTTCATTCGGCGATGGGCAAGGCGTGCCTCACGCAATTGCCGGCAGAAGAAGTGCAGCGTCTGGCGGGCAGGGAGCACGTGGCGGCGGATGAGCAATACCGTGCTTGCGAGCAAAGCCAACACCAGGGGTTTGGCCAGCGGACAGAGGGGTATTGGGAATACCCGGTGCGGCTGCCGTTCCTGATACGCGCCGTGGCGTTGCCGGTGCGGGCCAATGGGCGATTGGTGGGGAGCATGGCGCTGCATTGGCCAATGCACCAGGCGCCGGTGGAGCGGGTGTTGAGCTTGCACATGGCAAGCTTGGAGCAGACGGTGCGAGAGGTGCAGCAAGCACTGATCTAAAAGCATCCCCCAGCTCCCACACAAACCCTATCCCACATTGGATTTGCGCCGCTTGTTGGATTGCGCTTAAGGTTCGTGCAGGTTTTTCGCCCCACGAGTCTTTATGTCAATCAAACCCCTGGCCTTCGCCCTGCTGGTCGCCGCTGCCGTGCCAGCCCACGCCGACTGGTACCTGGATAACGAATCTTCACGCCTGTCGTTCGTCACCACCAAGAACACCGAGATCGCCGAAGTGCAGCGCTTTTTGGTGTTGCACGGCAAGGTCGACCGCAATGTCACGCCGCTGCTGTCGGTCAACGACCCGGCGCTGATGGTCGGCATGCCCAAGGGGCTCACCGCCGCCACTGGCATGGATGCCCTGACCCACGCCATCGAAGCCTACGTGTCCACCGCCGCCACGCCGATCACTGACGCCTGTGCCATCAAGGCCATCGAACTGATCAGCGCCAACCTGCGCCTGGCGGTACGCGATGGTAGCGACAAGGTTGCGCGAGAAAACATGGCCTACGCCCAGTTCCTTGCCGGCATGGCCTTCAACAACGCTTCCCTGGGTTTCGTGCACGCCATGGCCCACCAACTGGGTGGTTTCTACGACCTGCCCCACGGCGTGTGCAACGCAGTGCTGCTGCCACATGTACAAAGCTTCAACGCCAGCGTCAGCGCCAAACGCCTGAGCGATGTGGGCCGCGCACTGGGCGCAGACGTCAAGGGCGTCACCGACGAAGAGGGCGCCCAAGCCGCCATCGCCGCCATTCGCAGCCTGGCACTCGACGTTGAAATTCCCGCCGGCTTGCGCGAGCTGGGCGCCAAGTTGCAAGACATTCCATTGCTCGCCACCAATGCGTTGAAGGACGCGTGTGGGCTGACGAATCCGCGTCGGGCGGACCAACGTCAGATTGAGGAGATTTTTCGCAACGCATTCTGAAAGGGGCGGTTGCAGGCCGCAAGCGTTAAGCTACGAGCTGAATTGCATTCAACTTGCGCTTGAAGCTTGCGGCTTGCCGCTGAGGTCCCCTTATGAGAGTTCTACTATTCGGCGCCACCGGCATGGTCGGCCAAGGCGTGCTGCGCGAGTGCCTGCTGGCCGCTGACGTGCAGGAAGTGGTCGCCGTTGGTCGCACGCCCCTGACCCAGGAGCACGGCAAGCTGCATCAGGTATTGCACAGCGACATGCTGGATTTCCAACCCCTGGAGAACTTGCTGCAAGGCTTCGATGCCTGTTTCTTCTGCCTCGGCGTCTCGTCGGCGGGGATGAATGAAACCAAGTACACCCACCTGACCTACGATCTCACTCTGGTCGCTGCCAGCACCCTGGCACGGCTCAATCCGCAGATGACTTTTATCTACGTGTCCGGCGCCGGTACCGACAGCTCCGAGGCCGGCAAGTCGATGTGGGCGCGGGTCAAGGGCAAGACCGAGAACGCTTTGCTGCGCCTGCCGTTCAAGGCGGTGTATCTGTTTCGGCCGGGGTGATCCAGCCGTTGCATGGCGTGCGTTCGAAGACGCCGTTGTATCAATCGTTCTATACCGTGCTCGGGCCGTTGCTGTCGTTCTTTCGCCGGGTAAAACCAGGTTGGGTGGTGAGTACCGAGACCGTCGGCCGGGCGATGTTGCAGGCGGCGAGTGTTGGTGCGCCGCAGCCGGTGGTAGAGCAAGCCGAGATCAACCGCTTGGCCAACGAGCGTCACTGATGTTGCACAAGAGCCTGGTGCGTCGACTGGATCTGATCACCCTGCAGTTGTTCGTCGCGGTGCGCGATGAGGCGAAGGCGGTGGTGTAAGCACCCACGGAGCTCAATTGTAGTGAGCGGGCGAAGCCGCCCTAAACAAGGACGCCTCGGTATTTCAGAAAGACTGAGGTGCCTGGATTTAGGGCGGCGTCGCCCCCAGCGTGGGTGCCCGCTCACTACAGTGTTCGCATTTGGTGAACGGTCTTTGCCAACTGATGGTTGGATTTATCCTGTGTCTGCGCTTCAGTCTTGGCCGCACATTCCAAGAATAAGAGGTACACCCCATGACGGCTCCCCTGAGCGGTATCAAGGTGATCAAGATCGAAGCCATGGGACAGGGCGATCCGCTTCGCTAATGGCGGAAGCTTCACGACGGTACGTCGCTGTGGTGGTACCTGCAATCGCGCAACAAGAAGTCGCTGGCCCTGGACCTTAAGTCTGCTCAAGGTCTGGATCTGATCAAGCAACTGCTCGGCGATGCCGACGTACTCATCGAAAACCTGCGTCCGGCGGCCTGGAAAAACTTAGTTGGGATTGCTACCGGTATCGACCTGCCGCATTTTTTGCAAATGTCTCGCCGCCTGCCGGCTTTGCTGGGCCATGACTTGCCCGGCCAGGTAGCCAAAGCCGGGCGCAATTGCGACTTGCATCCACCGCCGGCGTAAATTGTCACGCTTTAATGTGTGTGCGTTGTTGGCGGCGGCGGCGTTGTTGCTGTGGGGCCTTGCGCAAAAAATGCGCACCCTCGACAAGGGCTGATCAGCCCGCCGTTGCCAAGCTGCGGGCAGGGCTGGCGCTGAACTGGATCAACGCCACGCCGCCGATCAACAACAACGCCCCCAACACGCGGGGCGTTGTCAGTTGGCGTTCCACCAGGCCGAACAGGCCGAAGTGATCGAGTACCAACGACGCCAGAATCTGCCCGGCCATGGCCAGTGCAATAAACCCCGACGCGCCGAGCTTGGGCAACAGCATCAACGCCAGGGAAATAAAACACACGCCAAACGCACCACCGACCCACATCCACAGCGGGGCCTTGCTGATAAACGTCAGGCTCGGCAACGGTAAACGCAGTGCCAGAATCACCGGCAACAAAACAATGATGCTGACCAGCAACGATGCCAATGTGGCCCATAACGGGTGTCCGAGCCCTCGTCCCAGGTTGGCGTTGATCGCACTTTGAAACGGCACCACCGCTCCGGCGATCACCGCCAGCGCCAATAAGCCTACCCAATGCAGCGTGGTCATTTGATGTCTCCCAGAGGTTTTGCTGGACTCTAGGCTATTCGTCGCGCAAATTTAAATTCCAAGTTCTTATGTGGGGCATGCAGCTAATGAATGATCTGCGTCGTATCGATCTCAACCTGCTGGTGATTCTCGACGCCTTACTCACCGAGCACCACGTCACCCGTGCCGCCGAGCGTTTACATCTGAGCCAACCGGCAGTCAGCCATGCATTGGCACGCTTGAGGGATTTGTTGGGTGACCCGTTGCTGGTCCGTCAGGGCGGTAGCTTGGTACCGACTGCGCGGGCGCTGGAGCTGGCCACGCCACTGGCCGAAGCGTTGGCCCACGTGCAAGCGCTGCTGGCGCCGAACCGGTTTGATCCTGCATCGGCCAAACGCCGGTTTCGTGTGGCAATGTCGGACTATAGCGCGGCGATTTTCCTACCCGGGTTGGTGCGCACCTTGCGTCGCGAGGCTCCGGGTATCGACCTGCAAATCATCCAGGCGAGCCGTGAAGGCATGGTTGATGGCGTGCTCAATGGCGACCTTGACCTGGCCGCCGGCGTATTCCCTGACATGCCCGCCGAACTGCGCACAACACCTCTGTTCGAAGAGCATTACACCTGCCTGGTGGATCGCGACAGCCTACCGGATGACGGCTCGCTGGACCTGGCCACGTACCTGTCGCGCCCCATGTGCTGCTGGAAATGCGCGGCAGCGGCACACCGGAAAACGAGCGAGCGTTGACCGCGATTCGTGAGCGCCGGCATGTGGCAATCAGCCTGCCGCATTGGGGCGTGGCGCCTCAGTTGATCCAGGGGACGGACTTGATATTGACGGTGTCTTCCCGAGGCTTGCTGAACATTGACCGCGAGCATCTAGTGGCCGTGCCGCCGCCGTTTCATGTTCCCTCGTTTGCGGTGGAGTTGGCGTGGCATGCGCGGCGGGGCGGGGATTCTGGATTGCAGTGGTTGACGGGGCGGGTACAGGATGTATTGGCATGAGACTGCTTCAAATAGGGGGCAGACGTGACGACCGTTCGTCGCACTGACGAGTTTTTTCTAAACCTTTGCCGTCCTGAAAATTCGAATTCAGGGCGGGGTGTGTTCCCCCGCACTTATTTTTTGCCCTGGAGGAACCCATCATGAGCCGCATGGCTATCCGGTTACGCACCGCCAGTTTCGCGATGCTGCTGGGCCTCGGCGCCAGCAATGCTTTTCGCCCAGTCGCCTGCTGAATTCATCGAGCAGGCTTCGGCCAAAGGGATGGCCGATATCGAAACCAGTCGCATGGCCCACGCCAAAACCTCGTCCCAGGAAATCAAGGACTACACCATTGAGGTTATCAACGAGCGCACCCTGGCCAACCAGCACCTGGCGGCCATCGCCAAGAAGCTCGACCTGCCGGTGGCGCCGCGCGAGAAGATCATCGACAAAGCCGAAACCCTGATGCCTGAACTCAAGGACGGCGACTCGTTCGACGCCGCCTACACCGCGCAGCAGGTCAAGGAAAACGAAGACGCCATCGCTCTGTTCAAGCAAGAAGGCGCTGCGTCCGATGTGCCGGAAATAAAGGCCCTGGTGGATGAGACGCTGCCCAAGTTGGAGGAACGTCTGCAAAAAGCCCGTGCCCTGGCGTCGACCTACGGCAAAGGCCATCAAGGCGACGGTTGATAGCGTCACTTGATGTGAAAACGGCGGTTGGATGGTCTCCAACCGCCGTTTTTTATGCCTGATTCAGGTCAGTCTTGTCCTGCGCTGCGTCGTCTGCAACATCGCCGCAACCACTGTTCAGGCTCACCGTGCCGGTACTGCCGATGCTGCGGTATTGCTGGCGCAGTTTTTCCAGCTCTTTGCGGTCCAGGCCATCCAGGCTGAGCACGGCATTTTGTGCGTCCTTGGAGACGCGCAACAGTTCGTCGATCTTGATGTGCAGGATGTCGTTGTCGCGGTTTTGCGTGTTCTGGATCAGGAACACCATCAGGAACGTGATGATGGTGGTCGAGGTGTTGATGATCAGTTGCCAGGTGTCGTTGTAGTGGAAATACGGCCCGCTCAGGCTCCACACCAGAATCAACGCCACCGCTGCATAGAACGTTCGCGGGCTGCCAGCCCAGCGGGACAGGGATTGCGAGACTGCGGAGAATTTCATGACCGTTTTCCTTAAAAAGGGTGGGTGATGAAAGTATGGACCGCAGGGAGTCTTTGAAATTTCTTTTACAAAATTCCAGAACAACAACGTTGTACGGTTTTACTCAGAACGCCAGCTCCGCTTGGCCTGAGCCTTCCAGAGCAAGCAGATATTGCTTGGCTTCCAGGCCACCGGCGAACTCGGTCAGGCCACCTGAGGCACCAATTACCCGGTGGCAGGGCGCGATGATCGAAATGGGATTACGTCCATTGGCGGCACCCACTGCACGCACGGCTTTGGGGTTGCCGATTTGCTGGGCGATCTGGCTGTAGCTACGGGTTTCGCCAAACGGAATGGTCAGCAGCGCTTGCCAGACTTGTTTCTGGAAGTCGGTGCCGTCGAAATCCAGCTCCAGCTCGAATCTGTTGCGCGTACCTGCGAAGTATTCCTGCAACTGTCGCTCGGTTTCCAACAGCGCCGGGCAGTCATTGGCTTCGTGCAGTTCGCCCAGGCGTACGCGGTTGGCATGCTCGACTTCCCACAGGATGGCGTTGAGTTTGCCGTTGCGCGCTATCAGCGTGAGTTGGCCGACAGGGGAGGGCATCAGTTTGTATTCGTAGGACATGAGCGGGCTCCTGAGTATTTGCTAACGGAGTCTAGAGCGGCGAGCTTCGCGGCAAACTACGTTTCTTGCGGTCAAATTCAGCGCCGCCAGTACAGCCATTCTGACAAGGATGGGTAAGCGTAGAGCCATGCAATGTAGCCGAGGGCCATGAGTATCGAGGGGTCGACAGCATCACCATCGACACAAGATTAAGCAGTGTGATGATGACGGCAGTCGCCGTTAAACCCGTGCTGGCTTGTTTGGTCGCAAACCAGATGCCATAACCTGACGTGGCAATGGCTAGCAACACGCCGACGCCACCCAGCCCCATCAATGAAATCATGAGTGGCAGGATTAGCACAAAACCGATGGTCTTGTAGGCGGGATGCCTTGAGTGGCTTGGTTTTAGTCTGAACATGATGGGGATTTATCCCTCCTGCTGTAGAACCTTCAATGCTGCCGAGGCCAGAAAACCCGAGCGGCTTTTTTTCTTCCGGGTGATGCAGCACGTACTCATCGATGCGGTTCAGCAGATAACCGGGCAGCGTAATGTTGAGCTTTTGCGCCTTGCCCAGATACTTGGTGACATCAATGTCCACCACGGCCCAGGTGCAGCCCGCGTACTGCGGGTTGGCGGCATGCAGGGTGACTTTCTGCGCGTTGGGGATCGGTGCACCGTCTTCGGCGAGGATCTCGAAGTGCCCTTCAATGGCTTCACGAGCCATGGCCATGGCGTCGTCCAGATCGTCGCCGGCGGAGTAGCAGCCAGGGATGTCCGGTACTTCCACACCCCAGGCGTGGTCTTCGTCGCCGGTTGAAATTGCAATGGGGTAAAGCATGTCTGTTGTCCTCCAGGGACGGTTAACTCAACAAAGCCTGTTTCAAAATGCTTTTGGCGGTCTTGTCCAACAGGTCCTTCTTTGGATGAGGAATCGTTACCAGTCCCGGTTTTGTGGGGTGCTTGAAGTGGTGATGGCTGCCCCTGATGCGTACCAAGTACCAGCCATCCGCAACGATATGGCCTATCAAATAACGGCTATCCACAACACCTCCTTGTGGTGTGTGTTGGTGGTGACTATAACCACTCGAGTTAAATTATCAACACTCTACCTACCGGCGTTAGACGACCGGTATTGGGGCAAGCGACAGATGGAGTGTAAGAGCGCGCAGCAATAGCGCTGGGGAGAGGTATTGCGAGGTTTTGCGATCGGGTTACCGGGTGTGTAGAGCAACCGCAATCACGCTGAGAAATGCCTCAACAAGCGTGCTTTTGGTTTGCGTCGGCGTCAGCACCAACAACTTCGCACACGCATCCACCTCCACCAACGGCCTGTATGTCACGCCTTTATTCATCAAACTCTGCGTGCATTCCGGCACCAGCGCCACGCCTTGCCCGGCGGCTACCAGCGCAATGATCGAGGTGATTTGCCGCCCGGTCGGCCCAGCTCGCAAGGGTTGCCCGTGGTGCCGGTAAAGCTGTTCGATGGACTGGTTCAACCCCGAGCCGTAATCCGCCGGAAACAGAATCAACGGGTACGCGCTGAGTTGCGCCAAGCTGACCTGCGCCTGGCTTGCCAACGGGCTATCAGTGGAGACCGCAGCCACCAGACGTTCTTCGCCGAGTGACAGTGCTTGCACCTCATCCCCCTGAGGCAGCAAGCGGCTCAGGCCGATATCCAATCGCCCATCCGCCACCTGCGCGCCTAGGCTGCCGGAGGCGCATTCCACCAGGGTCAGTTGCACATCGGGAAAGCGCTGGGCGAATGCCTGGATCGCCTGGCTGAACAGGTCTGACAACGCGATGGAGCTGACGTAGCCCAACGTCAGTTGCCCCGCCGTGCCTGCTGCCAGTTTGCCGGCGATCACTTGCGCCAGTTCAACCTGTTCCAGCACCCCACGCGCATAGGGCAGGAACGAGCGGCCTTGGGCCGTGAGCGTGACCGAACGGCTCGTACGATCGAACAGTTTGAAGCCCAATTCTGTTTCCAATGCCGAAATCTGCCGGGTCAGCGGCGGCTGGGCCAAGTGCAGGCGAATGGCTGCGCGACCGAAGTGCAGTTCTTCGGCGACCGTCAGAAAGTACCGTAGCTTGCGTAGGTCGAGCATCCTGGCTCCAGGGTATTGATCGGTTCGAAATCGGTATTGGTTCAAGAGCTGCCGGCCATTCTATAAAGACCTCACAAAATAAAACGAGAGGTTTCATGAAGCCGCGACTGCATTGTGCCCGTCTTGCCCTGTTCCTGTGTGGCTGCGCGGCGTTCCTTAACCTCTATGCCACCCAGAGCATTCTCCAGACGTTCGCCGCGCAGTTTCAGGTCAGCGCCAAAGCGGCGGGGTGGAGCATCACCGTGACAACTTTGGCAGTGGCGATCACCGCGCCCTTTGTCAGCCGGCTGACCGGCCGTTTCGAACAGCGCACGGTGATCAGCGTGGCCGCGCTGCTGTTGGCGGTGCCGGCGCTGATGACCGCCTATGCCAGCAGCTTTGCCGAAGTGTTGGCGTGGCGGTTTGTTGAAGGCATGTTGATCCCGGTGGTGTTCGCCACCAGCGTGGCCTACATCGGTGACCGCTGGAGCGGCGCCACGGTGACTGAAGTCACCAGCCTGTATGTAGCGGGCACGGTGTTGGGCGGGTTTGCCGGGCGATTTGTCACCGGCGTGATGACCGACTATGTGGGCTGGCGCGAGGCGTTTGAATTGCTCGCGGTGTTGAGCCTGATGGTGGGTGGGTTTATCCAGTTTTTGTTGCCGGCCAGCCGCGCGCGAACGCAACCTGTCAGAACCTGTAGTTCGAGTTTTTTCGCAAACCTCTGCTCGCTGCATACGCCGTAGGTTTTTGCGTGCTGTTTTCCCAGGTTGCGGCGTTTACCTACGCGGGTTTATACCTTGGCCTACCACCCTTCAATCTCGGGCCTGCGGCGTTGGGTACGCTTTACGCGGTGTTCCTGCTGGCGTTGATTGTGATCCCCATCGCGGGTCGCCTCAGCAAGGCCCGGCCTCACGCCCAGTTGCTGAGCGTCGCGGCGTTGCTGGGCGTTGTGGGTTCAGTCCTGACTTTGTTGCCGATACTGTGGAGCATTGTGCTGGGGCTGGCCCTCAGTTCCACCGGTGTATTCCTCGCCCAAGCGGCCGCGAATGCCTTCACCACTTCCAGTGCCGGCGACAACAAAGCCGGTGCCGTGGGCGTCTACCTCACGTGCTATTACCTTGGCGGTAGCTGCGGTGCAATCGTCCCGGGACTGCTCTGGGAGCGCTGGGGTTGGGTGGGCTGTGTGGTGCTGATCATCACCTTCCAGTTGCTGACCCTGCTGATCGCGCAGACTGGCTGGAATCCTCTTAAACCTGAACTGATTCCTACACCATGATCGACATTGTCGCCGTGCCCGCTGCCGAAAAATCCACCCGTCGTCGCTCGCTGATCGCAGGTTGCAGCGCCCATGCCGTGCATGATGGTCTCACTGATGTCATTTACGTGTTGCTGCCTATCTGGCAGGCGCAGTTTGCAATGTCCTACGCGCAGATCGGACTCTTACGCGGCGCCTATTCCGGGATGATGGCGGTGTTCCAATTGTTGGCCAGCCGTGCCGCCAAACGCTGGGGTCGCGTGCCGATGCTAGTGGGTGGCACTGCGCTTGCGGGTGTCGCTTACTTGCTGGTCGGGCAAGCGACCGGGCTGGCCATGTTGCTGCTGGCATTACTGTTGGGTGGCCTGGGCGCCAGTACGCAACATCCGCTGGCCTCGTCGATGATTACCGATGCTTACGAAGACGGTGGCGGCGTGAAGCAGGCACTGTCCCAGTACAACTTTTCCGGTGACATTGGCAAAACCCTGATTCCCGGATTGGTCGGCCTGCTACTCACCGTCATCAGCTGGCGTGCCAGTGCCACACTGTTGGGCCTGCTCGGCTTGGCGGCGGCGGGGCTGTTGTGGTGGTTGATCCCCAGCCAGCCGCAAGCGTCTACCGCTCTTGAAAAAACCAAACCCCTCGGCGGTACCGGCTCTGTCAGCGGCCTGCGCGCGCTGATCCTGACCGGCACCCTCGACAGTGCCGTGCGTATGGGGTTTCTCACCTTCCTGCCGTTCCTGCTGCAAGCCAAAGGCGCCGGCACCGCAGGCATAGGCCTGGCGCTGACCCTGCTGTTTATCGGTGGTGCCTTCGGAAAACTATCCTGCGGTTACCTCGGCGCGCGCATCGGCATGATGAAGACCGTGTGGCTGACGGAAACCAGCACGGCCTTGCTGATCGTTGCAGCGGTGTACCTGCCGCTGAATGGGCTGATGACGATGCTGCCGCTGCTAGGCCTGGTGCTGAATGGCACATCCTCGGTGCTCTACGGCGCTGTGCCGGATTTGGCCGGTGCCGGAAAACGCGAGCAGGCATTTGCGCTGTTCTACACCGGCACGATTGGCGGCGGGGCGCTGGCACCGGTGGTGTTTGGCGGGGTGGGGGATGTGCTGGGTGTGCCAGTGGCGGTGATGGTGTTGGCGGGTTTGTTGATGGTGACGTTGCCGCTGGCGTGGGTGGTGCAGAGGGGATAGGGAGGGAAGATTGATAGTCTTTTTTCAGATGGGAAACTCAGTTGCGTCCTACGTCAAATCACTGATCCTGTGGTTGTAGAGTTTGCGCTTCACACATTGTGGCGCATCTTTCGTTTACCTATCTGCGAGTGACGAGTGGGCGTTGCTAGATTGGAAGCGGCAAGACTAAGCTGTTTGTGCGCCAATGACGTATAGGCGTGGGTATGATATTTATTGAGTCACCCGTATTTACAGAAGATTTAGCAACACTTCTGAGCGAGGAAAGTTACGGTGAATTCCAGGCGTTTCTGGCCGAGAACCCCACTGCCGGGGATGTCATTCAAGGGGCCAATGGATTGAGAAAAATCCGTTGGGCTATGCCGGGCAGGGGGAAAAGCGGCGGCGTCAGGGTGATTTATTATCACCTCTGTAGGGCGTATCAAATTAGATTGATCCTGATATACAGAAAGGGCATCAAAGACGATCTTTCGCTGGCAGAAAAACGAATTCTGAGCGAGATAAACAGAAGGTGGGAGTGATGGAGAAAGAACTGTTCAATCGCCTGGTCGAAAGCATGACCCAGATGGATGAAATCGCAAGGGGTGAGCGCCCTCCATCCCGTGAGTTTTTTGTTGATGCTTTGAAGGTTAAAGAGATTCGACATGCCACGGGGCTTTCTCAAGCGCGCTTTGCGAAGGCGATTGATGTGCCTGTAGGAACGCTTCAAAACTGGGAGCAAGGGCGGCGTGAGCCAGAAGGACCAGCAAGAGCATTGTTGCGTGCCCTATACAATGACCCCTGCCACGTATTGGCAGCGTTGGAACATAGATAATCTTGAGATCGCGGCGCTTTAGGTAAACTGCATCCGGCTATGTGTCGGCCTCTCTGTTTCTGGTTTCTGGGCAGAGGTCATTTATCTCGTACTTTTAGTCTTGCGACGTTGCCTACACAACCATCGGAACACTTCAGGTTGTGCACGTAGGGCGCGCTACCTATGGTTTGTCAGCCGCTGTCCGCGTCAGGCGGTGCTCAATGGCAGCTGTGCGCGGGACATCGAGTGTGTTGGTATCCCGAAAGCTACCCGGCCTACTCGCCCGCGCACGGTTGTCGCCTTTATCAAGGCTTCAAATCTGGCGCATAAAAAACCGGTAACCAAGGACCGGTTTTTTTGCCTCTCCGTCAGGAACAAACCTGACGCAAGCGCAGAATCTGAGTGGAGCGGGTAGAGGGAATCGAACTCTTATTGGTCAAAAAACCTCGAAAGCGTGTATTCGTGTAGTCCCCTTTGTATCCCGAATCCTTGCAATCTGCGGCAATCCGGCCAGATCGTTACGGTGCACCAAGGTGCACGGTGCTCCCACAGCCTCTCTGAGCAACTGCCCTCTACTGATTCCGCTGAGGCAAAGGATTTATTCACACCTTAGTGCTGAGCTGTGACCTCACCAAAATTGATTATATGGGCCCTCACCACTCACCCTCCCAGCAGGAGAATCGTCCTCCCGAACCGAACCGGCGAGCTACGCCGGTGGGTACTCCCATCACAACCATGCAACGAGATGTGATGTTAGAATGATAGCGTTTTGGTGGCTTAAGATACACCATCTATATAAGGGATTTAGCATGGGCCCAGATGTAACTACAACATACGAACGGATTGAACAGCTTCCCAGTGAAATTAATCTGATATATACCGAATTTGATAAGGAGATCAGGCCAGAGTCGGATCTGCATAAATATCTTGAGTTGTGCTGCAACGTAGTCGAAAGAAAGTCTTCTCTAACGTTACCCGAAAGCCTTGAATTGCATCATGCTCAACGGATACTCGTTGCTATTGTGGATTGCCATAAATTGCTTGTGGATGCTCAGGAAAGATCAGCATTTAAGGGGTTGATTGCCCAGATTGAAGCCACTCCACTTGCGCCGAAAACGCTGGGTGGTTCTCATGGGCTAAATGCGGTATTTGAACTAGAGTTTCTTCAGTATCTGCGGCATAGAAACGTTAAGGCAAGGCTTGGAGAACCTGATATTGTAGTTTCAACCCCCTTTGGTGAATATTATGTAGCTTGCAAGTCTATAAATTCGCTGAATAATATCGAGGCGAATTTAGAAAAGGCGGCTTCTCAAATTGCAAAGCGAGGGGTTGGAGTTGTTGCATTGAATTTTGAACCTCATGTTTATTATGATGGTGCGATGACTGTTAGTGATCCTGTTGAGGTCATGGCGGCTCTCGATAGAAATGCAAGTGACGTATATAAAAATTATGAGCCTCTTTTTAATCGCAAGCTTTCGGCTGGTTGTTTTGATGGTATCACCATTCAAGTGTGTTGCGTTGCGAATGTGGTAGGTGAACTCACAGATCTGAATACGATGATTCATAACGTGTACTATTTAAGGTCTAATATTCAATCTAAAGACGCCGTGGTAAGGTTTAGATCCTTTTGGTCGGCTATGAGAGGCGTGTACAGCTATTTTCGCTAATTTTACTAGGGTCGACCTAGTCGACCCAATCCAACACACAGTCTTTATTGAGGTTTTTGGATATTGGTTTAGTGCTATAGTTGTTAAGATACTCTTTGTCGGGCGATGGATGATGTGTTTTTAGTGTGCTAAGGGTGTGGTTGAAGATTTATTTGGCTGGAGTTTCGTTGTCGCCAATTAACTTGTGATTAGTATTCGTCTCGACAGAGAGTAGCCGTCAGGCTACGGAATTAACAATGCTCTGCGCATCTGTACCCAATCTTTGATCTTCCACGTACGTCTTGATCAAGGCTCTGTTACTTGCATTAATTGACGGCCATCCTGCTTGCCAAAGCTCGTAAGCTTTCCATGAGTAACCAAAGTATTTATCTTGACTCATGGTTTTCATAGAGCGTTTAACAGCCATTAAATATATCGATTTGATGGAGGTGTCGCGAATTTCAAAAAAAGAACCAAGGTATATCAGCCAGCTTGCAAGATGCTCATATTGTTCCCATGCCCCAATTTCCAAAGTCATTTCTTTTTTGCGTTTTAATATTTCTCCAGTCACTTCAACTACGCGCTTATCATTAAGGCTTAATCCTTTGGCAGAAAGCGATGATATAAAGCGGAAGAAAGAATCTTCTAACTTGACGAATGAGTCCTTAAATGAATACCTTCGGTGAATAACTCTGTCAATTGACCTGTGTGAGCGTGCAATTATATTTTTTACGGTTGGTATGCTCCGGTTGAGTCTTCCAAAGAAGTGCTCGATTTCGATTTCGTCAATGACTCGAATGCCAAAACAATGGAAATAAAAATCCTTTATGTTCTGTTCGACAGGACTCCTGGATACGAAAAATAGGTTCGAACCGATGACGTGGTTTTTCGAAAAGCTTTTGTAGTCGCTTATGATGCGTTTCAGATTGGTATCAGCTAATGAATAGCCAAGGATTACGACAGTGTTTTCATGCAGGATAGTGCTTAGCTTTCTAGAGAAATAAGAATCGCCATTCATGAATTTGAAATAGTCGTCGGAGGTTACTACCATATTTTGTGGTGAGTCTATGGATCCGTGTACATGGTAGACTTTGACGTCCGTTGAGGATCTTGGTATCGGGAGTCCTGGGGTAATACTTTGCACTCTCTCCTCTCCTGCTAATAGTTCAGCTAACTTGTCATAGTTCGTGGTGATTACTCTGAAGGTATGCTCCTCGAAAAATTTTTGAATCTCGTCAACGTCGCCGTCAATATCAAGTGGCTCGATTATTTTTGCTATTTCAAGGTTTATGTCGCGCTTTTCTTGAGTGAGTTTTAGCGAAATGACTTGCGCTGCCTCTTCCAAACTTAGTGGAGAGTTTTTTCGTGGTGGGAATAGAGCTCGTTTAGGATTGTTTTTTGCGGGTAATAGATCGCACAGGTCTTCCAGTAGGTTCTTCCAGCCCGGAGCTTTACCATCAGATACTGATTTAGAGAAGCCCGTTCCGCTGAATAAACATAGGCGATTGCTCGCTGCGGCGTAAGCAATTTCATACATACTGCTCATGTTTTTTATCCTTGCAGTTTAAGTCGTTGAAAAATGTATGCGATTGTTTATGTCGGATGAATTGCTGGCTATCGATTTAATCTGTAATTTTTTTGGTTAGGGAATCGGTGTGGTTTTCCTCAGATGATATAAGCGTTCTCCGACCGGCAAGCTCCTACCCCGTATATATGACTGCCGCGCCTCTGAGGAAGTCTTTTCCCTGAAAGATGGAGGATGCCAGCAGGAGTCCAAAGCTTCGCTTCAGAGCTCATCGTACAGTCCATGGTACGTAATCTTGATTGCCCTACACCCGCCCAACAGCCCCACTTTTTAAGAAGCCCTCCAGGGATTCCTGGCTATAGCTGCTGCTGAGGCCTGGCCGAGCGTAAGCAGCATAGCGAGCGTATTTGGCATATTTTGCGTACTTGGCATACTTTGCAGGAGCAGCATGAAGCGCGTTAGAGCATTTGCTGCCGATTGACCCCACGCGCTGTCCCCGTCCGTTGTAAAGTACCCCATTAACAAACCATCCGATGTGCTGGCCGTTCCAGCCGTAAAGGTTTTCTCCAACAACATATGCCACAGCATGGCCTGACCAAAGATAAATAGACATCTCGTTGTCGTCGGCAATGTACGCTACTGGTCGACCCCGACCGTCACAGAGTGTTTCTTCCATATTGCTCCCCTACATATCATGTGTAGCGCTAATGGTTATATCCACTAAAGGTTCGGCAGAGGGAATTCCAGAATGGGAGTTTTGCTAGAGATCGTGAGGGTGTGCCTGGCTCTGGAAATGGCGACGTAGAA
Organism: Pseudomonas poae; assembly: GCA_004000515.1. GTDB lineage: Bacteria > Pseudomonadota > Gammaproteobacteria > Pseudomonadales > Pseudomonadaceae > Aquipseudomonas > Aquipseudomonas cremoris. The sequence goes on along the minus strand of CP034537.1, from coordinate 7,066,274 downwards.
AGACTTGGCAGCTGCAGATTTTTGCCTTGTGTAGTGGATCGCGTCGGGAATCAATACGTGGTCGAACTCCAGCCCTTTGAGGAGCAGGGGGTTGATATTGTCCTGGCCACCGGTGCTCTTCCTATCCTGCTTAAGCGCTGCCTTACTGCTTCCGACGCAGCGACAAGGCTCTGATGCCTGCCATCCATGATTTCACTTAATGCCCGCCTGGTATCACCGATGAGCTCCCCTCGGAATGTTCTCGATAGGGGTGGCTCCTTTCCAGCTTCAATACCTCCAGAGCACTTTCAGCTGAACCATTAATCGACAGTACCGCCCAGGCTGCGGATATTTCGATATCGAGAATGGCGTCGGATGGATGCCCTGGCGCTGCTGGAGCGCGAGTGATCGCATCATCAATCAGTGACCTCAACCCATCGGCGCGTGCTTGTGGCGCGGACACTGACATATCCCAGATCTCTGCAAAATCCATCAAACGCTTCGCCGCTATTTCTTCAATGGATTGAAAAGCACCTCTGGTGCTCTTGGCTAAGTCATTGCAGGTGTTTCTCCAGCAGTTTATCGCTGCCGTCGAGCCGGTTCTGGAGTTGAACTCATCAAAGAACAACGACATATCAAATGCGTTATTGCTCTGGATGTATTTAATGGGCCCCTCTCGCAGGTCGATTGGTTTCCCTGTCATCAGCTTCTGCCGAGTTTCCGCAATCCACTTACCCAGCTCGGTATTTGCTGTGGCCCAGCGGTGGGGTATTTGAAGTTCATAAGCGTGGGTGAAGTAACTGGCGACAGAGTCGCTCCAGCCGATTTTGGTTTCGACGAATTCAAAGATGCCCTGCATGGGATCCCCGAAAATAACGGTCGGAACGATGCAGGAGAGCCAGCCAGCAATCAAATGCTGATACTGCTCGCAGTCTTGATATTCGTCTATCAGCACGCGGTCGTAGGAGGCCTTGATGACCTCTTGGACGACAGGGCTTTGCAGGATCGAAGCTGCACCACGGTATACGTCATCCCAATTGGGCTTGTTGGGATGAAGTGCAGGCCCTCCTGAACGACCGGGGAACGCCTGGAAGTACTGGCGAGCCCACGATGCGATGGTGTCTACGACGACCTTGTCGCTGGGCACGTGCATTCGCTGGAGGCGAGCCCGGATTGCATGAACGCCTGCATGCGTGTGAGTCAGTACTAAGGTTCGGCGCCCTAATGCGGCCACCTTGGCGATCAGTTCCGTTTTTCCATGGCCAGCTGGAGCCACGACAGCCTGACGGCTGAGCGTGAGAATGGACTCAGGCGTTACCATAAAGCCAGCTCTCAACCGTGCGGAGGCATATGCCTATCGGCGACACATGTGGGTTGTCGATAATTTGCATCACGAGCGCGGATATAGCGCGACCGCGCTCAGCATTTTGAACCAGCTTTTTTCGGCGGCTAGATCGCTTAGGCGTAGCCGAGGGTTTGGGCAGACGCCGACCAGATCCCAATCACAAAAACAGGCGTCGACATCAAGGCCCTCGAAGGTCTTTGCTAGATGATCCACCAATGTGGGCTCACTAATGAAGCCAGCTACCAGGTCGAGCAGGCCGTCAATTTGGGCATCAGTGGCTGATTGGAACACCGCCCGCTCCGTGTTAAGACCACTCCCATACTCGATGACGCGCACGCCTTGAACTTGTAGTTTGGTAGCAAAGTGAGCGTCCAGTTTTCGATCTGAATCTCTGAACAGACCCACTTCGTATCCGAGTGCCCGGAGCGCGAGTGCCAAGGGTGGGCCTGCTGATCCACCCCATCAACAATGGCCGCGCCGAGTTGCTCGATCGGAACACCATCGTGTCTGTCGGGGTAGCGCTCCCTCAATCCAAACATCATTCCCAGTTCTGTTGCGCCCTCACAGAGCAAAATTTTCCGGGCGAATAGGGCCCGTGGGGCCCCTTTAAAACTCGGGAAATATCTCCGCTTGCATGGGCATGTTTGATGTCTGCAACCGCCTCGGGCGAGCGGGAAACGATGAACAGAGACGGTGGAGGCAGCTCAGCCAGGACGACATCGGAATGAGTGGTCATGAGAATTTGGCCCTTAGCCAGATGCGCTTTCTCTGCCTCCTGTTGCCATTTTTTGAGCTGCGCCATTGCGCCAAGGACGCGGTGTGGTTCTAGGCCTTGCTCCAGCTCATCAACGAGCACAATGGCGCCTTCGCTGATGGCTGAACGTTGAACAGCCAATGTCGCCAAACGCCTGGTTCCAAGGCCTGCCAATCGCAATGGTACCGAGCCGTCATGCAACGCGATCGAGCTGGAGTTGAATCCACCTCGCCCAAGCTCAAGGTCGGGGCAGTAGGCTTGGTTGATGTAGGCGCCGAGTGAGCGGGCAGCCGTTTCGGCAGAGGCTGCAGCTTGGGCTAACTCTGGGATGGAGCCCAGGTTGGCACTTTGACGGGCAGAACGATAAGCATGAGCCAGCATCTGCGCGGTCTCATCGTTGGCCTCAGTCATCTTGGAGAGTACTGACCCTTGGGCCCAGGTCAGATGGCGTGCCTCGTCACCGGCCAGCCGGACAAGGCAGAACATGGCCCTGTCCCTGTTCGAAAGGATTCTTGGGACTGGATAGCGATCGCAGACCAGAGACCAAACGGGTTCCATGGTCGCATCGACCGAAAGTCTTACTGTCAGGACTGGGGTGTCGGCGTCCTCGGGTTCATCGTTGAGCTCGCCCGTTGGGGAGAGGCCACGAAGATACAGGCCGAAGCGACCATCAGAGAGCAGGGCGCGGGACAATTCGCCGATAGTGACTTCCACTTCGATGTCTTCAGCGGTGTTCGCGTGGTGGAAGTCGGTCTCGTTGAAGGTCATCCACCGTGGGGATAACGCTGCCTCCACAGCATCCAGCACGGTTGTTTTCGCGCTGTCACCGACGCCGATCAGGCAACAAATGGACTGTCCCATCAGCTTCCATTCGAGATGCTTGATGCCCCTGAAATTCTTTACAGTCAACTGCTCAACACGCATCCATCACCCGAGAAGTGGCCTAGTGCAATCAAGGGTAGCTGAGCTCAAACATAACTCAATGTATGGCTTATTGTTTTTCAGAGTCGGATGCCGCTCCGTGGCCAAAGCGATGGGGTTGATCGTGTCTTGGTGGGGGCTGCCACGACAGTCTAGGGGCAGCCCAATCAAGCATCACTCAACCAGCGGCACAATCCGCTGCAAAGTCCCAGGACTCGCAAGCCTCGGAAACCCTTCAATCTCATACACGCAGTGCTCAATCACGCGAACTCCTTGCGCCTGCAGGTTCCTGACGAAGGCAGCCCCATCCTTTCCCCACCAGCACCGCGTTGAGCGGAGGTGAACACCAGTACCGGAGGAAGCTCGACCCCCAGTGCTTCGTCCGGACTCAATGCAAATCCTGCATCCCATGTGTACCCCGCGAACTCGTCCGCTTTGATCATCCGATACGTCTGTGACTGAGACACGAAAAGCTCATTCGACTTGACGTTCACAATGCGAATCAGGAAGTCATCTTTACGTCGAAGACCACGTGGTGAGAGCCGAATTATGTCGCCCTTTTTAGGCACCTTCGTATCTACTGGAACTGAGCTGTATCGCCGATTGAGCAACTGGTTAAGATCAGGGCAATCACAGATCACCGCGATGCGCTGAACGGCCTCTGCATCAATCCGTGCCTCGATCTCGGAGAGGTTCCGAAGGCATTGCTGGATCGGCAAAGCACCTTGCTGGCGAATGCGGACATCCACGGTGGGGAAGTAGCGAGACATCTGGTCAACAGCTGCATTGGCCGGCAGGGTGGTATCGACCAGTGCAACCAAATTCACCACATTCTCCAGCTCTGCCAGCAGTTGAAAAATCTCGAACAAGGGCAACTGATTGAACTGATGCACGACGATTGCCTGCACATGCGCGCCATCTGTAATTTCGTAGAACGGGACAGGGGCATGACCTAACTCATTTTCATAGGCCGCGCACCTGGCCTTCGCGATCGTCACCGAGGTCGGAGCGGAATTCGTCAAAAGCTCCGAGACCGCACAGTACTGCTGGGTGAATTCGACGGCTGCTTTGACATCGTCATATCGAACGAACAGCACGCGTGAATTCAGTGCCAAGGTCACTTCGTCGAGCATGTCGAATGCGAACATGTCCGGGGTGAACGCGCTCAAGCGGCTGAAGGCGTGTTCAATCTCACGCTCGCTATAGACTGGGTGAAAGGGGGTGCAGATCCTGGTCAGATGATGGCGTACCGCGCTCTGCAGGATATGGTTCGACTGGAGCTGAACGTAGCCCTCCGTCGCCACAACCCAGCCGTGGCACTCACACTCGCGAATCGCCTCAAGCACATCGTCCGAGCCCGCGATGACGCTGCCGATAACATCACCACCGCCATCTACCTCAACCGCATTTATCCCAACCACATCAGCCCCACACCCATAAACAGAAGCGACCTCAACAAGGGTGTTCCCCACCGTCGACTGGGCTTCCAGATGCCTTAGCAGTGCCCAGGCCTTCCTCAATCCGGGCGTCTGATCGAAGCCTGGATGATCCAGAACTGAGTCGTCATTGGTCTCAAGAAACGGCAGTGCCAGTGGGGGATAAATAAGGAGGAAGCAGGCGTTTAACGGCAGACAAATCACCATCTGCTCCGCACTGGCTTGATCGAATCCTTGAATCATGAGTCCAGACACCGAATCCTGGAAGGCCTGGTACTCCTGCCATGCGAACTGCAACTGGGCCGTCTGAGCATCGCCCAGGTGCTTCCCAAGAATGAACCGACTCCGATGGTCAAGCAGCTGCCGCACACTGCACTGTTCCAGCAAAGCAGCTTGTTCCAAAGCGCTCGCGAGTCCGGACGGCGGTGAGTATTGGGGGAGCGCTTTCTGTGTACTAACGAAGCCCGCCAGTGCCCTGCATTCGTCGTATTCCACGCAAAGAGCGGGGTATAGGTAGGTAATGACCAGCCCCCGACCGCGCTTAGCGATGGACGCGCTATAGGTCATGCCGGGGAATATGGGTTTTGACACTAGCTCCGGATCGAGCCGCGCCTTGAAGGATGTCCCGGTGGTCAGCGATAGAAGGTGGAATTGCCGCTCGCCACCCAGCGTGAGTGTGAATTTCCGGACGAAGTAGTACTTTGCCATTGGCCTGATGCACCGTTGGGTAGAAAGACAGGGAAATGAAGCTGGACGGAAGCTGCTGTAAGGCCGCGAAGCGGGCCTGCCAAGCGCCCAGTCAGAATGTGAGAATCTTCCCTGACCGAATGATCTCTTCTCGGAAAGCCGCACGCTGCAAGCCACGCTCGGCATCTCGCAGCTGGGTTCTGAGTAGCTGGATCTCGGTTCGTAAGCTGGCCAGTGATTTGTCGTACTGCGAATGGGCCTTGGTGGAGGGGTGAGATCGCACATGCTCCAGCAGCAGCTCTGCAATCTGGGACAGCTCTGGCCCGCCGCGCCTCTCGTAGAAGACCTGCCTGGTAAGCCCCACCGTCCCGGCCAGCCATGCAAGGTTTATCTTGCCGGCCCGCATCGGCACGCTCTTACCTGACTCGATGATCTCCAGAGCTACCTGGTGCAGCCTCTTCGCCGACTCCAGTTCCGGTTTCATGGCGCGTAGCACTTCATGCGGCGAACCGCCTCCAGAAGCACTCCCGGCTGACCTAGCCCCAACTCCCAACCCAACTTCAGCCTCAGCCTCAGCACTGTAGATACGATCATTCAGTTCACGCACGGGCATTCTTCCATTCGACATAGGGGGCAATGAGTGTTGAGTCGGCTATCGGTTTCGGGATGCCGCTGACATCCGAGAGGTCGGTCAGGGTGCCGTTGATGATCCGAATGGCCCGCTTGTGATCGAGGATCCTGTCCACCAACTGGCAGGTCACTTCATACTCGCGCTGGTACTCAGCCACTCCGCTGGCCTTGGTAGCAACGTCCTGAGACCGGGCAGCCTGCACGGGACGTTTCGACAAATCGTCCACGATGTTGCGAAGCTTGGCGTTCTCCTCCTCCAACTGGGTGTTCCGGATCATGACCGGATGCAGTGGGTCTATGTTCGTGTTGTATGGAGTGGGTGGGGTACTTCCATCGCCAAGGAGCCCTGGGTAAGCGTCGAGGCACTTCCTGTATGACTTTCCGCGCTTTAAGAGCAGGCTGCGGTCGACGCCGCAGATACGAGCGACTTCATCAGCCAGCTGACTGATGTTTTTGAAGGGCTCAGCCTGTTGTTGAAGCACCTGCAAGGCGGCATGGATTCGAGCAATCGTTGCCTTGAGTTGTGATGCACCTCTTCGCTCTTTAGGCATTGGGGTGGACAGAGCTTTGGTGGGTTTTCTTTTCATGTTCAGATCTGCCCAGCCTTACGAACTCGCCTGATCATCTCAGCTCGCTCCTGCCATTGAGGCCTGACAGTTGAGGAGGAGGGCAGAGGGCTTACCCAGCGCATATGTAGAGATGTCCTCGAACGAAAGGCCTGTACCGCCCATGATCGACAAGATCTGCCCGATGTAGATTTCCCGCTCCTCGATTGGCTGAGTGGCGACCTGCATGAACTCGGAGTTGCGTGTCAGCTCATCAAGAATCAGAGGGTAGTGCTCTGACGCGAAGGCAGGGAATTGAGAGGCGTCTATCAGCATTGAAAGGACGCGTTGTTTGGGGTCATTCATATCCACGCTTTGCCGTACAGTGGTAGAAAGATCCCTGTGGCGGGCGATGTAGCCTGGTGAGAACTCTTCTTCCCGCCAGTTCTGCTCCAGGATCTGGCAAGCTTGTCGGTACCCTGCGAGCTCCAGCATGCACAGCGAAAGCTCCTCATGGATGACCTCGATGTCCGAAGATGTGGGGTGAAGCTTGTGGGCTCTCTGGAGTTTTTTTTCAGCTGCTCACCATGGTTTGCAAGCTCTCTAATCTTGGCATTCAGCCCAGGGAGATGGTCGATCCCAAACACGGCATATGGGCAGATTCCACATGTCCTCGTCATCTTGGTGAAGTCCAAAAGCTTTTTGGGACAGTTGCCATTCAATGCGCATATGCAGCAGTCCATAAACTTGATGCGTTGGTCTTTGGTACTCGCGATCAAGTCGAGGCCCGTCTCTTCTGTGTCCAAGATTTCTGGTATCACTGAGATTAGATGCTGGTCGCGTATGACCGCTTCTCTGCTCTGTGCCCAACCCTTGACCATCGCTGAGTCTGGAGACGATGGAGTGAGAGTCCTGCCCATCAGGGCTGCATATGCATGCTGCCCCACATTTCTGTTGGCGGCATCGATAATTGCTACTGATTCTTGTGTGGTTGGAACGACATAGTGCGCACTCGTGAATTCTTGAGCATGGCCTACTTGTGCCCCAATGATGGAATAATCAAGGTAGGCATAGATCCGGCGATGCGTGATCCATGTGGCACGCAGGGCATGTGGTGTATGGACTGCTGACCATTCCCCCTTGTCGTTGCATTCGACAAATTCGTGCTGACGCTCAGTAGGTACAAAGCTGTTGTACAAATCCTGAAATCCTCTCAGGATCAATATCCACTTTTTGTTGTACGAAGTGTCGGAGAAGGGTGTTCCAGATTTACACCACGGGCTACGAAATAGGGGGTGGATCGGGCTGTAGGCTCCCTGGTTGGCGGGGTCATTTTGATAGTTGATGCTCTTGTATTTATTTCGATGTTCTTTAGTTTGGAAGTGTCGCTCTAGAAGAAGGACGTCCATTACCTTATATGGAAGAGTTACAGGGCGGCTATTTCCACTTTTGTCGGTATTTACAAAAGGACGCAGCTGCCAATGCTGCCTCTCATCGTCTCATCGTAGTACTTGTCAAAGTTGCGAACATCAAGCCACTGGCTGTTCTGAAGCCGCAGTCCTGAAAAAAGGGCTACGGTTAACATCCTGAGTTGAGAAAGCCAGGGCGCGTAGACATACCCGTCGGTTGATCGGTATTTACCATTCCACCATGAGTAAATGTTCATGATTTTTTCGATGGGTACTTCGATCGATTCAGATTCGTCGCTTGGATTCCAAAGCTTAAGAGTGTATGAAATGCCGAACTTTTTCAGATCGATCCAAGTCGAGTTTCTCAATTCTATGATTTGCTGACGACTGTACACACCTCTGAGGCATTTGTTCTGAAGCTCGACCCCGATAGCATCCAGTGCCAACATGTATGCCTCTACCATCAACATGGAGTCGATTGGTAGTGCAATCTTGTCACTCTTTCCTGACGACCCGCTACCTGCTGAGTCAAGCTTGGGGTGCACAGGATTTTTGTAGAGGCTGCTAATCAGCACGCCGCCGTCTACCATAATCTCAGCGGCATTTAGGATGCCGACCTCAAAGAAGCGGTACATGGCGTTGATGAAGGCCGACTTGGTTTTACGAGTCCGCTTCAGGTCACAAAATTGGAGCAAGGTCAGTGGAAGTGGTATTTCTGAGTGGTCTACGGGGTTTATGAATGTGGCTTTCTTGGCGGTACGATTCCAGAATATGGAACGATGAAATTCTTCTACTAATACGGGGGAACTCAACAGGGTTTTCAGGGTTCTTCTTGATCCACGCTGGAAGATAAATGCAGAGATAATCGAGCAGGATGTGTACGTATCCCACTTCCTGCCGGCGCGCAGCGATGTTTAACCTATCTTCGAGATAGATTAAATGATGTTCGCAGATCCTGGCCCAGCGGGTTAGATCTTCAGAGCCGAGATCGGTGTCGTAGTAAGTCTTGAGCCAGTCGTAGTTGTCCCTAGAGCGGCGTGCCCGCCCAGGTAAGGTCGAATATTCTTCGGGAGGCAGAACATCAAGCGCTTCCCTGATTTTGGTTTCGGCATGGCGCAGTTTCTTTTCGGCTTTTTTTTGCGCCTTGTTTTTTCGGCCATCTGCGCCTGAGTGATATCGATTTCGATTGCGCTCTAGGATTTCGTCTCTTGATGGTTTTCCTGAAAAACCACCCCAGTATTCGATGAAGTCGCTGTAGGTTTTTCTTTGCGCTTCACTCGATGCCTTGACTGAGGTCATGCTTAAGTGTGCGTGATATGCTTCAAGCGCCCGAGCTTGCTCAGGGCTAATGATATACGGATGTGACTTTGCAAAACAGTGAACCCATGCCAAGTATGAGAAGTCGTTGTTCTTTACCTTGTCTGTGCTAGTACGGATATAGCGCTGCTTGTCCACTACACTGGGTGCTGCATCCCAAAGCTCGCTGAAATCAACATCATCTGGTTTGTGCCAGTTAACACGGTACTGGAATGCACGGGTGCTGCGATGAATATTAGACGTTTTGATCTCTGAGATTTCGTAAATGAATGTTTCAGATTCTGCTTTAAGGTCGGGATACTTAGCCCACACCCCAGATACCGTGAAAGTGTACGGCAGTGTAACTTTACCCTTAGCCCACAAGCGTACAAACATTGCACGCAGGGGGACGCGGAGCCCTCTGACATCCATGGTGTAGGCTGGTATTTCACCCGTGAGCTCTGAGTAAAGAGTTTCAGCGAGCTTTGTGTCCTCTTTGCTATTGGAGGTGATGCAGAGATCATGCAGCTTTACGAGTTCTCCAGTCGTCAGAAGGCGGCCTTTCCGAAGTCTCAGAAAGATAGATGTCGCCAAGCGATGTCTGGCCTGCCGATCCCGCATAAGCTCGGGGTTAGCCTTGCCAGGTCTCGTTTCGATAGCCAGCGCCCTATCCGCCAGTTCGTCCAGTATTGCGATTGCGCTCTCAAGAACATCATCGGCGTGCGCAATAGGGCTGTCTGTGATGTTGATCATGCTTTCGTGCTCCGTTGCAGTAACTCCTCGCCTAGGCGGGCATAGGCATGGCCACGGTAGTAGTCGATGCCGTCGCCGGCGCCACGGTGGTAGATGAGTTCGTTTGCAGCATCCACGTCTACAAGGGTGTTAATGCCCAGATCTGCAGCGTAAATCTCAGTGCTTTTGAGGTCGGCGTGACCCATCAACAACTGAATTTGAGGTAGGTCGAGGCCCGGCTTAGGCCGGCCAGGCACCATTACGTAGTTGCGCGCCCACACGCCGAAGAGGTGCCGGAAGTCGTGGGACGAGTAGCTACCCTGGGGGCGACGAACTCCAATTTCTGCTGAGTGGCTTGAATGCGGCGATTGATTGCTTTGTTAACGCTGTTTGAGTTGAGTTCGCAGAGAGGTACACCGTAGGTGTCTTCATCAAGCGACAGCACTAGCCAGGGACTGTCGGAGCAGGGGCGTACAGCCATGTATTCAGCCAGCTTCTGCCAGAAAATGGATTTGAATGGCTCGAACATCGTCACGACAGCAGTTTTGCGACCCTTGAACCCAAAGCGTTCCTTGTTCGTCGTGTCACGAAGGCCACTAGGGTCTTCCACGCGAATAATCCTCTTGCGAACGTTAACGTCCTCCAGGCGAACCCCAACCGCTTCCGAGAGCCTCAAGCTGCCGAGTCCCAGGCTCCAGATCAAACCGTCCAATGGCGTTGGAGCGTTCTCAAGCATTGGTAGGATATGTGCGAAACCAATGTGTTTGGCCTTCCACTCTTTCTTGACTTTAGGGGCGCGCAGACCGCCTCGGGCTTTTTTTGCGCCTGCGCCAAGATTGGGTTTCACCTGCAGCGTGTTGGCATGGATCCGGGCTAATTCCTGAGGGCTGCGAACCCTGGAGTTGAGTTCCGGCAACGCATTGATTTGATTCTCGGGAGGCAGACCGGTCAGGACGGAGGTCAGTTCTGCCTGTTCGAACGAGATCGAGCTGCAGGTGGTCAGCAGAAGATTGGCTCCTGCGATGTACGGGCCGGCTGACTTGCGGGAGATAGTTTTGCGGTCTGTTCGGATAAAGGCTTTGCGCACGATTGGGTCTTTGGCTTCTGCTCCTTCGATCAGATAGGACGAGAAAAGATGCATGGTGTTGGACGCAGTCACAGGGTCGAGCCGGCCAGAGAGGGCGCCGGTTTCATAGAGGAACTCGACAAACACCCGCCCACCTCTCTCCATTGCAATAATCGTGTTGCGCTTGTAACTGATGCCGATCTCGCCCCAGAGGTGCTCGGTGAACTCGTTGTAGAAATCCAATGGTGCGCCTGTGGCTGTCTCGTAGAGCCTGGGGGCTCGCACTTGACTCGCGTGAGGCTGTTCATAGCCTGAATGCTGTTGCTGGCGGCTCGCTGCTTTTGCGAGGCCGAGGGAGTTGGATTCAAGCTCTGCCCAGCCAAGGCAATCTTCGATTTACGCATATATTGACAATCATCCCGCTTCGTGATTTAATCTAGGAAGCGGAATGGTATTGACTGTAAAGTGCAATTTGAAATGACAAAAAGTTATTATTTTTGTCTTCTTTATATCATTTTTGTTTTTTTCGTCGTGTTTCGCTCTGCTTTCGTCCCCTCTCGTATCCTCGCAAAGTCGCTCAATTCAAGGCTCTCGACTTCTCGGCGCTCTGATAGCATCCTGTGTGCAGGTCATTAAGCAACCAGTGCGCTCCCTGCATAAATTTCGTGATTTTTTGTCCACCTCAACTACGCATCAGAGGTAATTTGGCTGCCGCGATCCCGACGAACAGCCGTGTAGGGAGGGTGATGTCGCGATGGTCGGCTTCGGCGTTTTGCGGTAGTTTGTGCTGGCATGAAGCCATACCAACAGCAGGACGCATCTCCATGGCAAGGGCTTTTGATCCCTAGTCGTTACCGTTCCTGCGCACTTATTTCGTGACAGGAACGACTATGTCAGGCGGCGAAACCGAAAAAATTGCGAGGCTCGCGGAGCTCGTTTCCAACGAGATCTTCAGCTTCTTCCGTTGGAAAAAAGAAGGGCCTACCAACCTCAACTTCGCTTGCGTGAAGAAGGAAGCGCACGCGCCCTTGAAGAAGTCTGAGCACACGCACCCGACTGACGTGGTGTTCAAGTACGCAGACCCTTACCTGAACAGGGCTGTTTTCCTTCATACCGATTTGAAGAGCTACGCGGTGGGCTCCATCACCCTCGACTCGATCAAGAAGGCCTTGAAATCCCTGGGCAAGACCATCGACTGTGCCCGTGCGTCAACGGAGTGGCAGACGCGCTACCACTTGGCAAAGCGTGAGAGGTATGAGGTTCGTGGGATGCTGTTCGTGTACAACCACGACGACGAGTACGACAAGAATTTCTACGATCACTTCAAGGACTACAAGGGCGAGAACCTGCACATCAAGGATTCTCAGCAGATTCATATCGTCGAACCTTCACTAATCAATTACCTGAAGACGCTGCAGGTCGATGTGAATGCCCTCAGGGCGGCAGGGACATTTCCGAAGGACAACTACACCTTCTATTACCCTGACCTCGTTTTGCACAAGGCCAGTGGCGAGTACTGGGAGCGTGCGGCCACCGCTGAGCTCATCGCTTCGCCGTACATGATCATCCACCACAAGGAAGTGATCTCGTACTGCGAAAAGGCTATGAAGCCGACAGAAACGTATAGTGAAGGCTACCTGATCTACTATCGCCGCGATGGCAGCAGTGAGATCGAATTCCGGTACCTCTTTGACGCCCTTTCCAGGTTCCAGATTCTCAACGCCAACAAAGACTTGAAGATCCGGATCAGGGTTGCCAATCGTTACCATCACAGCAGCATCCTCAGCAACTTCAACGCTGCCATCAACAGCTACGTCACTGAGTGGGGCGAAGACGGGAATCGCAAGCGGAAACTGCAGGCGATCGAACTGGACATCGTGAATCACGCGATTCCGAACTATAAGCCCGAAGCGATCGGCTGGGAGCGAGACTGACATGAGAATGGGTAGCCTGTACTTCGCGTCCGACAAAGCGATCTTTGACGCGCTCACGCAGCGAAGCCTGACGAGCGCCGAGCTTCGGAAGGTCTTCCTCTCTAGGGGGATCGTGATCTCCAATGAGTCAGATAAAAAATTCCTAGCCAATCGGTTCAGCGCCCTGTTCCATGACTACTACGACTATCGGAACCTTTCACTCTTGGTAGGTGGTCGTGACAGTCGTGAGAAAACCACGAATGTGGTCGTCACCACGGCGGTTACAAAAGATCAGCTGACTGATGCTCTGACATCCGTAAAGGAGTGGCTTGTGGATACTCAGCATGAGCAGGCTGAAGTGTCCATCCATGGCGATCAGCTCAAGCTCACCGTCAAATACCAGAAACTTGATCTGAGTCAGGCGGAGTTCCGCCAGGTCGTCGAGAAAACGGCGGAGGTCATCCTTGAGAAGCAGGGCAACGGCTGGAAAATCACTGGCCCCATGAACGACAAATTCAAGGACATCACCGATCAGTTGTATTCCCAGATCGAAATTGTCACTGACAAAGATGTGGCGACCCGCACCATCTCCCTTGAGGCAGTTCAGGACGCCGGCATCAGGACAAATTTCCTTCGCAGCTTGATCCGCAACCTCAAGGACATGGAGGTGGTCGATGTTGTCGACGTCTCCACCTTCAACCCTAAAGATCGAGATGATGATGACCTTGATCTGAGTGATGAGGCGTTGGTGATCGAGGATGCAGTTGAGTTTGACTCAGACGATGAGGGCGAGGTCGGGGATGGTGGCGATCCGGAAGCCGAGCTAGCGAGGTCGCAGCCGGAGGCCAGGGTTCACAAGATAATCCGCATTGATAAGGCATCGTTGAGGGGCAAGGGTGTATTGGAGTCCAAGCAGCTCATGGAGCTGGAGGGCCACGGTTTCTACATGTGGAAGATTCGATGGACAGCCCGCGAAAAGCCCTTAGGTTCAGAGATCGTTCAGTTCGAGGCTCAATTTGGCAATCAGGCCAAGTACTGCGATTTTTCCTATATCGTTAAAGGTGTCTACAACTACAACAATGGAAAATACGCCAAGAACCCCGTACGCGCCGAGCCGGTGCTTGAGCAGAAACTCAAGATCCGCTTGGAGCAAGCGGCGCAGAAGACACTGGATGACATCGAAAGGAGTTTATTGATATGAAGTCAAAGCGGCTGAAACTCTGGGTTCTGACCGCTCGCATTGACTTTCAGACCCTTGTTCATGGCCTTCGGCAGCAGCCGTTCAATGACGAGAATCGGCTCGGTGTCGAGATTCTTGAAATCCTGGATGGCAAGGCCACCTTTCGGTACCACGAGCAGCGAAATATCACTCAGTCGTTCACGAACCCTCTTGGTGAGACGGTCGAGTCGAGTTACTCGACGTTCATCAGCTTTGACATGGTGTTCGAATCGCTGGGGCCGGATCGTTATTCGATCTGCATGAGTTCGCCGCCCAAGGATCTGAAACCGTTCGTAGAGCTCATCCGGGCTGCAGCCGGGACAACATTTGCCCTGGAGATCGTGAAGCCAGATATCTCGTCGGTCTACCAGCAGTTGAAGGCCGACAAGCGCTTAACGAGGGTCATGGCCAAGCGCATCGTGACCGGCGCGGTCACCTTTGATATCGAAAGTAGCTACCGGGTGGATATCGCCTCGACCGGTAATGCGATGATGAAATTGCTGGAGATCACTGGTGGGCGCCCGGCGCCAATCGACAAGATCAAAATCGTCTACACGTACAACTCAACGCCTGTGCAGATCGAGTTATCGCGATCGGGGTCGGTTGCGATTTCTCTGGATGATGATGAACACCTGCAACTGCTGACGAGTCTCTTGATTCGCTAGCCAGGCCGGGAGCGATTAGGGGAGGGTAGGCTGGCTCGTCTTGGATACCTTCATTGATCGTGCACGTAACTACATCTGCGTGGGATGGGGGTACCTTCGCGATCACGTAGGGCTTTACAACTGCGTAGCCGTGTCCCGCATTCAGTTGATTCTGAGTACGCCTAACGTCCCTAGGGCTGTAAACCATTTTTTGACCTGTAAACCTTCCCAGTTAACGCATCAAAAAATGGTTAACAAGCTCTGAGGTGTCGGCTCCTAGTCACTTGTCCACAGTGGCGCGATGCGCGAGTTAGCATTTGGAGGCGACTTGGAGCTTTGGCGGGGGCAGGGGTTGGCCCTTGGTCGCCACTTTTCCAGCAAGCTCGGCGGGTAGGTAGTGGTGAAGTGAGCAGGGCCTCTCAAGCGGAAGTCGGATCTCCACCGATCCAGGTGTCACCAGTTGATACCTTGAACAGCCTTTTGAATAGCTCCTGTTCCTCCAGTACCAATAGGCCATATCGATGAACATTGGCGTAGGCAGAAATGAAACCGCTGGCGGCATGACAAACGGCTGAAAGAATGTCCACCATTTGCCCCTCGGTTCCGTGCTGAAACGCCTCCGTTGTCTGAGCCTGGCCCTTGTAGGCGCTCATGAAGTAGCTCATCCCGTAGACGGATCCATGAATGATTTCCTATGAGACCGCGTAGATACCACCATAAGCGCCCAGGAATGCACCCCCGGACGCCTGAACGACTTGGCCTCTTCGATTGATCTTGGACGGCGCGTCCAGCGAACACCAGGTTTCCTGGCCGCGTCCGGCGAAATCAGGGAAGAGTTTGGCGGCTGTCGCTTTGGGGCTCGGATCATCGCCGAGGGTCATCATGAAATCCCCTGTGCCGATCACGCGATTCGAATGCTTCCATGCAGCGTAATGACGGAGGGCCAAAGCGCGCTGCGATACCTCAACAGGTTGGGTAGTGAAGAAGGCGGCGTTAATAAATCCCTCAACCACACACCTAGCGATCGGATAGAGGTCGCGCACTGCAAGTCCTCGCTCCGCCGAGTTTCTCACGACGGTGCCAAGGGATTGACCGGCCCCCATTGCAACCGCCGCCGTAGCGCGGGCTTTGTCGGTTTCCAAACTGCATGACAGCCACTGTCCCTAGCGCAACACCGGCCCTTCGAATATCGTGAAAAGTATGAGAGTCAGAAGCTTAGACTG